>JBILUI010000032.1:0-19083 GCA_044371145.1 Chthoniobacterales bacterium
TGCCCCAACGTGTCCGCGAAATCGCGATGTTGCGCGGCCTCGGCTACTCCTTCAGGCAAATTGCCGCACAGTTTAGCGTCACTCCGCAGGCAGTTTCACTGATGCTATCGCGGCATCGCCGTTGCCTCAAAGCACTGCGGGGCTCGATCGAACTCAGCACTCTCTCGCCTAGAGCCGTAAATGCTCTTGGTCGCCACGGCATCCGCACACGCGAGCAAGCGAGGCAAAAAGACGCGATCTCCTTGCTGAAGGGATCGCGCAACTGCGGGCGTAAGACACTCGACGAAGTCTCCCAATGGATACAAAGCGGTAACTAGGATTCGTAGCAATCGCCTACAAATCCCGTCTGCACACCCGCACATAGAGGCAAAGCCGTCCTCGAATGGCTTCGGGCACGGCTAGGAATCCCTGAAACTGCCGTGAAAGAATCTAAAAGCGGAGGCACCGAGTGTGACTGGAGGCTATTATAGCGCAGGTCTCAGACTATGCAAAAAGGCCTCGCAACATTTCAAGCGGACCGCAACGCAAGGGAGGACGTCTCCGCAGTGGAGAGCACAAGATTCCGTGCCATTCTTCTTTTTGGCGCACCGGGAACCGGGAAGGGCACACAAGGCAGGTTGCTTGGCGCCATGCCGGAATTTTTCCATTGTGCCTGCGGAGACGTGTTCCGCTCGCTCGACATCAAGTCGCCGCTGGGACGCCAATTTCTAGACTATTCCACGCGCGGTCAACTGGTGCCAGACGCGCTGACGGTGAAGCTTTGGCAAAAGCGTTTGGCCGATCATGTCGCTGGTTCAGATTTCCGACCAGACCGTCAATTTCTCGTCCTCGACGGAATCCCCCGCAACAACATACAGGCACGGATGACAGAAGAATTCGTCGACGTATCACTCGTGCTGCATTTGCACTGCACAGACCTGAGTGTGCTTGAGCAACGCCTCGGACGACGCGCCTTCGTGGACAAGCGCCCCGACGATCATTCCGTTGAGGTAGTGCGAAGAAGGTTGGCTGTGTTCGAAACGGAATCCCTCGGCGTCTTGGACTACTATCCGCGTTCGATAATCAGAACAGTCGATGCTTCGGCGCCTCCAGGCGAAGTCCTCGCCGCGGTCTTGGGACACATTCTTGAGGTGAATATGGTTTCTCCCCTGCAGGGGGGAGGTAGTCGGCAGGAATGAACCTCCAGCGGCGCAAAGCTAAGCCGAAACCATCCGGTCTCAGGCACAGAAACCAGCGCGGGCGAAGATGCGGCTGCGGCAAGTTGGCTTCTCGACCGCACAAGCGGGAGCAATTCAGACGGCCACTGCACGTGCCCTCAGTCGCACATCCGGGATCTTCTGAATCCGTGCGACTACATCCGTGTGAGGAATCGCTCCGTGTGCGGCGTCCTCTACGTCGGAGATAAGATCGTGAGCGAATGTCCTTTTACCGGTGCCCAGAGAGCGGTCTCCTGTGCCCAGCGAAATGTAAAAGCGACGGAACAATCCATCGCGGCGAATGTTGAAACACGCACGCAGATGCTCGGTGCGGAAGTCGTGCTGGAGCGATGCCATGCGAATATTCACAGCAAAACTCACAACAACGTCAAGCAATGTGCATCACGCCAACGCAGGCGCTTTCGTTGATTACCAATCACTTACAGTGTAGGAGATTTTTAAGCTTGCTCCATTGGGGTCCCGAGGGTTCGGATCCCTCCCTGACCGTGTTTCCCGAGCGATGAGAACCCCCGGGTTCGAGCCGAGCGAAGCGAGACGGGTCGCCTGCCGCGACCAATCCCTCCCTCACCGTTCCTCGCGCGACCGGGCGACACGGCAGCCGTCCTTGATCCGCCCAGCTTGCTACGCGCCCCAGGTGGGACTTAAGTGGCCTCATGCCAAAAGCTCGCATCTTCGCGGTGGTGATCCTTTTGGCGCTGGGGGCCGGTCCGTTGGCCGCGCAGCGCTACAAGCCGCTCAGTTCACAGACCATGCCGGACACGCTGGTCATGGTGGACGGAAGTCAGGTGCGGGGGCTGATTTTGAAGAACACGGCGGACAATGTCCTTATCCAGACGGACAAGACCGAATTGCTCGTCCCGAAATCGCAAATCCGGCGCATCAGCGACGAGATGGAGGGCGAGATTGTTTTTGCGGAGGTGACCAAGCCCGGGCGTCTGCCCTCGTGGCGGGCCATGATCTATGATCTACGCAACCACGACTCGATCTACGGGATCGAGCAGATCCCGGCCACACGGATCGAGGAAGGCTACTTGAAAAATATCCCCTACCTTTCTTTCCGCGTGAACGACCAATCGGAGTTCAACGTCTACGGCGACCCGCAAGATCCCGTGGCCATCGAGTTCGGCATGTATGGCGAACGGCGGAAAAACCCCAAATACCACCGCATCGTGCGCGAGTTTCTCGCCGGGCACCTGCACAGCCGGGAGCAGATTTCCGCGCTCTATTCCCTGCCCTTCCGCGGCGGCGAGAAGCGGGTCGGCCCGATGGCATTGCGGATCACCCCGCCGTCGGAGGCCGACGCCTACGGTGGGTGGTGGATCGCCGTCTCCAATCCTTCCCGACTCGACGCGGCGCGAGTCGGCGATATCGCCTATGCCGCGGTCACCAAGCCTTTCGACGAGATCAATTACCGCGACGGACGGTTGCGCCGCGAAAATGTGGAGAAGGACAAAGACTGGCTGGCGGCCATGGTCCGGCGGATGACCGGGACGGTGCCGCAGGTGCGCGGATTCTATCGCGACAAAGAGGGCGTGTTCCGGCTGATCGGGTTCGACAGCGGTTCGTAGCGCGCGCGGATTCAGCCCGCGCAGCCGAGGAGTTTTCTCTCGCGCACGATTTTCGCCACTTCGGGCGGCACGCACTTCTCCCACGTAGGGTCGCCGGCGCGCAGCTGCGCGAGCACGGCGGGCGATTTAATCCCGAGAATTTCTTCGCGGTAGTCCGTGACCGGCACAATGAAGTCGTTTTCCCGCAGGTAGGCGTAAAGATGATGGAGGCGCGGATCGACGCGGAAGTTGTCCGCCGTGATGATGCTGCCGTCGCTGGACAGGCGCGGGTAGGCGTAAAGACGGACGTTCTTTTTGAAGAGGCGCCCGAGGCCTTCGAGGATTCCGCCCTCAAGGCCCGTGTAATATTTTTCGCGGAAGACTTCCTCGAGCGAGGGCACGCCGAGAGCCAACCCGATGGCCTCGTCGGTGTAACGGGCAATGTAATCGACGAGGCGGAAATATTCCCCGAAGCTCGAAACCAGCACGGTTTGGCCGAGCGCGCCGAGGATATCGGTGCGGTCGAGGAAGTCCTGCGGGTCGAGATCGCCGCTGCTGAGCAGATTTTCCATCGTGATCTCGGCGAGGGTGAGGACGCCGCGCGGGGCTTCTTTTTCGCGCGGGGCGAAATCGTCGTAGGCACAACGCAGCATTTCGTAGGTCACGTGCGTGACAGGGCGGAAGCTGCCGCGTTCGACAAGCACGGCGCGCTTGTAGAGTTCCTCGGCCGGCTGCAGCACCTCGCCGTCCGCGCGGAACATGGCCGCGCGGCCCAGACCTTGCGCCACGAGTTGCAGACTCATCAGCCGGTTGTCCACGCCATGGAAAGCCGGCCCGGCGAAGCGGATCATGTCGACCTCCATGCGCCTCGACGTAAGGTCGTCGAGCAGGCTGCCGATCAATTTCGCCGGCTCGGCGTGCATGCGGAACGCACCGTAGATGAGATTGACCCCGATGATGCCAAGCGCCTCCTGCTGCGCGATGTTCTCCGCGTCGAGCATGCGCACGTGGATGATGATTTCGCTGACCGGACCGCGCGGGACAGTCTGGAAACGGAGCCCCATCCAGCCGTGCGACTCGCTGTGGCTGTGGTAGCTGCGCGCCGCCACGGTGTCGGCAAAAACGAAGAAGGTTTTATCCGCACCCGTCTTGGCATCGAGGCGCTCGCGCAGGAGATTGTATTCGTGCTCGAGCATGCCATCGAGGCGCTCGCGGCTGACGTAGCGCTGCACCGGGCCGTAAATCGCGTCGCTGAATGTCATGTCGTAAGCCGACATGGTCTTGGCCACGGTGCCGGCGGCGGCGCCGACAAAGAAAAAGCGGCGCGCAACTTCCTGCCCCGCTCCGATTTCGGCGAAGGTGCCGTAGACGCGCGGGTCGAGGTTCAGTTCGAGTGCTTTGCGGTTGACCTGCAGGTTGAAGTTGTCGGCGGGCATGACGGCGCGGGATATTGCCGCGTGATTCCCGACCCAGCAACGGCAAAGCGGACGCTTGCCTCGCAAGGCATGCGGCCGCGAGGATTGCCGGCATCCCGCCAATGAGCGCGCGCGCCCTTCTTCTCCGCGTCCTTCTCGTCGCCGCGCTGCTGGCCGGCGCGTGCTCGCCACCCCGCGAAGCGGCCAACCGCGTGGTCATCTGGCACCAGAAAGCCGGAGCGGAGCGCGCATTCTTCGAGCAGATCGTGGCCGAATACAACCGCGCGCACCCGGGCGAGACAATCAAAGCGGTCTACCGCGAGGGGGAGGAACTCCGCGATTCTTTCATCATCGCCGCGGTGGCGGGACAGGGCCCAGACCTCGTCTTCGGCCCGGCGGACAATGTCGCGGTGTTCGCCGGGACGAAAGCGATCCGCCCTTGGTCGGATGTTTTCGAGGGGAAGTTTTTTGCCGACTTCACGGAGCAGGGCGTGGTGCGGTGGCAAGGCCATCCGTGGTTGCTGGCCGACCAGACCGGCAACCAACTCATGCTCGTTTACGACCGTCAGGCCATGGCCAGCGCACCGGCAACGCTCGACGATCTTGTCGCATTGGGCAAAGAGTTGACCGTGCGCGACGCACAAGGCACCACGCGTTATGCGCTGACTTGGAATTACTCCGAGCCGTTTTTCTTCATTCCCTTTCTCACCGGATTCGGCGGCTGGATCATGGACGACGCAGGTCGCCCCACCCTCGACACGCCGGAAATGCGGGCCGCGTTGCAGTTCGTCCTCGATCTGCGCGACAAGCACGGTGTCATGCCGCACTACGAGGATTACGCCACGGCCAACCTCATGTTCCTGCGGCGGCGCGCGGCCATGATCATCGACGGTCCGTGGTCCTGGGCCGGATACGGCGTGCCCGGGCGGAGCATGCTGGCGCTTCTGCCTCTCAACACGGCCACCGGCCTGCGTTGCCGTCCGATGCTCGCGGCCAAAGGCTACAGCCTGAACATCAACACACCGTCCAAAAAATTCGGGCTCATCCGCCGCGTGGTCACCCACCTGACCGGCCCGGAAGTGCAGCTGAGCATGGCGCGGAAACTTTTCACTACGCCCACGCGGCACGCGGTGCTGGAGGAACCGGACTTCCGCGACAACCCCGTGTTGCAACTGGCGTTGGAGCAGGCGAAGAATTCCGTGCCCATGCCCGCCGCGCCGCAACTGCGCCACATTTGGGACGGCATCCGCGGTCCCTACCGGCGCGTCTTCGCCAGGGATATGACGCCGGACGAGGCCGCGCGCGCCATGCAGAAAGACGCCGAGGAGCGGATCGCGGGAGGCGGACTATGAAGACGCGTGAGGAAGCTCTGCGCGAAGCAACCGAGTTGGCCGTGCTGGCCGAGTGGGATCCATCCGCGCGACGCCGCGCTTTTCTCACGCTCTGCCTGTGGCCCGCCCTGCTCGTGCTCCTGCTCGTGCTGGTCTACCCGCTTTTTTACAATGTGGTGCTGTCCTTTTCCGACGCGAGCATTTACCGCATCCGCGACTGGCAATTGACCGGCCCCCGACAATACCTGCTTGTTTTCCGCGAGCCGGAATTCTGGATCACCTTCAGCCGAACAGTGGTATGGACGGTGCTTTGCACAGCCGCGCAGGTATTTCTCGGCGTGGCTCTCGCGCTGGTCATGCAGCAGGATTTTCTGCGCGGCAGGTCGGCATGGCGTTTACTGCTCCTGCTCCCGTGGGCCGTGCCGCAATACATCACGGCGCTGACTTGGCGCAGCATGTTCGCCGGCGAGGACGGGGCGGTGAACTCGCTGCTCGGCGTTTTCGGAATCCCTGCCGTCGATTGGCTGAATCTTCCCGTGCCGGCTTTTCTTGCCATGGTGCTGGTCAATGTGTGGATGGGCTTTCCTTTCATGATGGTGGTGGCGCTGACCGGCTTGCGCGCCATCCCGGATTCGGTTTACGAAGCGGCGCGCTTGGAGGGCGCCTCCGCGTGGCAGCAATTGACCAAACTGACCGCACCTTTGTTGCGACCGGTCATGCTTCCGGCCACGACGCTCGGCATCGTCTGGAACTTCAACAGCCTGAACTTGGTCTGGCTGTTTTCCGACGGCGGCGAGCCCGCGGACACGACGCACATCCTTTCGTCCTATGTCTACAAAACGGCGTTCACCTACTACCGCTTCGGCTGGTCCGCCGCGCTGTCGGTCGTCATCTTTGTCATAGTGTTCCTCGCCGCGCAGGGATTCCTGCAGGCCGGGCGCTGGCGCCGCTGATCAGCGGCGGAGCAGAAGGTCGACCGCAGCCGGGCCGGCAAAAACCCAAAGCAGCGCGCCCGCGGCAAGGTAAGGCCCGAAAGGAATGCGCCCCGCTTCGTCGACGCGACGCAAGGCGAGCAGAGCCACGCCGCAGACTGCGCCGACCACGGAGCCTGCCGCGATACTGAAGAGCGCACCCGGCCAGCCGAGAAATGCGCCGAGGGTCAGCATGAGTTTGACGTCGCCGAAACCCATCGCTTCGCGCGGAACAACGACCGCGCGCACGGTTCCCTCCGCGCCTTCGCTCTCCGCGTAGGAGGCGATACCGCCGTCACGCGTCAGGCCGCGGTGACCAAGATGCCAGACACCCCCGCTTTCGAGGTGCAGTTCGAGACGGTCCGTCGGCCGGTAAAAAAATTCCTCCAGCTCCCATTCCTCGCCGGCGATGAGGAGGAAAGGTTTTCCTTCGCGCAAAGCGAGGCGGAATTTCTCCGCGGGCTCGAGATCGAGGCGCTTGCGGCCGAAGGCGAGTTTGCCCAGTTCGACCACGGCGAAAAGTGCAGCGAAGCCGACACCGGCCCCGAAGAGGCTGGAGCGCAGGCGCGCATCCCACGTTTCCCCCGGCAAGAGACCGGGTACGGCCATGGCGAGCAATACGCCGGCCACCGCCCCGCCGAGGGTCAGGCTGTCGGGCAGGATCATGTGCTCCAGATCGATAAACGTGCCGGCGACGAGCAGGGCGGCCAGCACCATGTACGCCGCGGCCACCGCGGGAGGAAAACTCCACCACAGCGCGAGGAAAAGTGCCGCGGACAGCGCCTCGACCAGCGGATAGCGCGCGGAAATCCGCGCGCCGCAGCCGGAACATTTGCCGCGCAGAACAACCCAACTAAGGACCGGAACGTTCTCATACCACGGCAAAGAGCGGCCGCATTGCGGACAGAACGAACGCCGCGGATGCGACAGGCCGACGCCGCGCGGCAGGCGGTGGATGACTGCATTGAGAAACGAGCCGCAGACCAGCCCGAAGACAAGCACGACCGCAGAAGCCGCCGCACCGCTCATTCCCGGGGAAGCTTTTCCTCGACGATCTCGCACATGACATGGAGGAGGAACTTCTGTGCTTCCTGGATGCGTGCCGTGGTGTCGCCGGGAACGATCAACTCGATATCGGCTGCGCCCTTCGTGAAGCCGCCATCGCGCCCGAGCAACGCCGCGGTGACCATGCCGAGCCGCTTCGCTTCCTCGATGGCGGAGAGAATGTTGCGCGATTTACCCGAGCTGGAGATGCCGATGAAAACGTCGCCGGCTTGGCCGAAGGCGCGGACCTGGCGGGCGAACGCGTCATGGAAGTCGTAGTCGTTGCCGATCGCGGTGAGCAAACCACCGTCCACCCCGAGGGCGAGCGCGGGGTAAGGGCGCCGGTCGCCGACGAAGCGGCAGACGAATTCCGCGGCAATGTGCGCCGCGTCGGACGAGCTGCCACCGTTGCCGCAAAGCATAAGTTTGCGTCCGCGGACGAGCGCGGCGAGCACCGCATCGGCCAGACGCAACAACGGCGCCTCGAGCGGTTCGAGGGCGGCGAGCGTTTCGCGGGCGGCGGCAAGCGAAGTGCGGTATTGGCTCATGGAGCAGACCAGCATCCGGGGCGCGATCGCCCCCGAGCAAGACAATTCAGAGACGTCCGACGCCGCCGTTTGACATCGGGCGGCAAACCTTCTTTCATGCGGACATGAATTTGCGACCCGGCCTCGCCGTCCTCGCGTCGGTGCTGCTTTCCTCCTGCGTCACCACCTCCCCGCCCGCCGTCGAGTTGCCCGAAGCCAAGGTGCTACCGCTCGCCTTGGACAACGATTTCAGTTTCCGCAAAACC
Organism: Chthoniobacterales bacterium; assembly: GCA_044371145.1. Taxonomy (GTDB): domain Bacteria; phylum Verrucomicrobiota; class Verrucomicrobiia; order Chthoniobacterales; family JACTMZ01; genus JACTMZ01. The sequence continues at coordinate 8,319 of JBILUI010000032.1, forward strand.
ATCCGCTATCTCAACCAGCGCAAATTCACCGATGTGCCGCTGCCCCGCGGCAACGAGACGCTGCAATTCCAGCGGGAATGGATGAATTACGGCACGCTGAGTGCCGACGAGCGCGAACAGCGTGAGGGGAGTTACTACGACATCTTCTGGCGGGCGGAACGGCCGGCCGACATCACCGTGCGTTTCGAATACCGCCAAGCCAAACTCGGCAACTCCGTGCAGGCCAAAGAAACGTTTGTGTCCCAGGCCAAAGGCACGGTGAAAAGCAGCTTCAGCGTCATCGGCGACGAATTCCTCTGGGACGGTCCCGTCACCGCGTGGCGATGCCTCCTCATCGAGAACGGCCGGATCGTGGGGTTCACCCAGTCCTACCTTTGGAAGTAGGACGGGGGTCCGTGAAAACTTGAGCGCCGTATCGTCAGTGCAAGTCGGCATGGCCGGCCAGACCGTGTGGGTGCGCGTCGCCGGACGCGGCACTTTCCAGAACAGCACGGGGCTGAAGGAATTCGCCGCGGAGATGACGCAACGCGGCCACCGCGACTTCGTCATCGATCTCAACGATTGCGAGCTGATGGACTCCACCTTCATGGGCACGCTGGCCGGTGTCGCCATACGCCTCGGTCCGGAGGGAAAACTCCGTGTCGTGAGGGCCAACGAGCGGTGTCGCAAAGTCATGAAAAACCTCGGCCTCGACCGCGTCGTTGCCGTGGAGGAGGAACCAACCGGCAACGAGCCCCCGCCGCCCTTGCGCGACGCCGAGGGTAACCCGCCGCGCGAAGCCAGGCGCGAGACCATCATCGAGGCGCACCGCAATCTCGTTGCCGCCGACCCGGCGAACGAAGTGCGCTTCAAGGATGTCATCGAATTCCTCCAGCACAAAGAGCCCCCCGACGAACCGCGTTCTTGATGAACGCCGTCCCGCCGCCCTAGGGTTGCGGTAAGCCCCGCGGGCTCCCCATGGCGACCGGCCTGCTCATCGTTTTCATACTTCTCAGCGCCTATCTCGGCTGGTTGGTGGCCCGCCAGCGTCGCGCGCTCCAGCTGATCGGCCGCGAATGGCGCGAGTTGCGCACCGAGGAAGAGCGCGTCTTCGATTTCCTGCACGGGCTAGGCGAGGCGTTCGGCGGGGGAACCAAACGCCGCGAACTTTACCGGCTCATCGTGGAAAGCGCCGCCCGCATCCTCGACGCGCACGCCGGAGCGCTCTATCTCGTCGACCGCTCGGGCGCGTTCCTTACCCCCGTGTTTGTCAGCCGCGGATGCGCGCCGCTCGTCGAAGTCCCGCCCCACATCCGCCAGCAGGCCGCATCGAGTCCTGTGGCCATGGAAAGCTACCTGCGGTTGCATCCCGTTCGCCCCGGCGAAGGCGCCCTGGCCCGCGTATGGAAAGAAGGCGGCGCGCGCGCCTTCACTTTCGCCGACGCGGAACTCGCCGGCGTGGCGGCGCCGGGCCAACAACCAACCGCGGCACTGGTCGGTTGCCTTTCCTACAAAGACAAGACGCTCGGCGTGCTCGCCGTGGTCAATGGCCCGATGAGCACGGATTTCGGGACCGAGGATCTCGCCGTGTTCAAAGCCATCGCCGGCCAGTCGGCTTTCGCGCTCTACAGCGAAGCGGTCTACGCGGAAGCGGGCGAGAAACACCGCCTCGACAGCGACCTGAACACCGCGCGCGAAATCCAAGCGATCCTCCTGCCCTCCACCGCGCCGGTCATCACAGGCTACGAGATCGCCGGACTCAACATCGCCGCGCGCCATGTCAGCGGCGACTATTTCGACTACCTGCCGTTGGCCGATGATCGCCTTGGGGTGGCCATCGCCGACGTGGCGGGCAAAGGCATCCCCGCCGCCCTGGTCACCGGCATGTGCCGCACGGTGCTGCGCATGGCCGCGCCGGGCGGACGCTCGCCCGCCGAGGCGCTGCGCGAACTCAACCGCCGCCTCTACCCCGACGTGAAGGAGGATCTCTTCATCAGCATGCTCTACCTGATGCTCGATGCGCACAGCGGCGACGTCACCATGGCGCGTGCCGGGCACGATCCGCCGCTTCTTTACCGCGCCGGCGGGCGTGAAGTGACCTCCCTCGAGCCGCCGGGCATGGCCGTGGGCATTGACAGTGGGGAGGTGTTCGATAGGGTTTTGACCGACTCCACGGTGAAACTGGATCCCGGCGACGGCATCCTGCTCTACACCGACGGTGTCACGGAGGCGCTCGACCGGCACGACGCGGAGTTCGGCACGGCAAGGCTTATCCAAGCCCTGCAGGCCAATGCGCCGAAGGGCGCGGAGGCGACGGTGCGAAACATCGCCGAAGAAGTCCGCGATTTCGCCGGCGACGCACCGCAACACGACGACATCACCCTCATTTTCATCCGCAAAACATGAAACATCCCGAAAAAGACAAACCGGAAGCCGCCGCGCCGGACGCGGGACAGGCGGACGCCAAAGAGCCCGCAGCCGAGGCGGAAAAATTCCGCGATCTGGCCATGCGCACCGCGGCCGATTTCGACAACTACCGCAAACGCGCCACCCGCGAGAAAGAGGACGCCATCCGCTACGCCAACACTTCCTTGCTCGAGAGCCTGCTGCCGGTGATCGACAATTTCGAACTCGGCCTCGAGGCCGCACGCGGCGCTTCCGACGGCGACGCCATCCTCAAGGGCCTCGGCATGGTGCAGCGCCAGTTCGCCGACTTCCTCGCCTCGGCCGGCGTGGAAGAAATCAAAACGGATGGCGCGGAGTTCGATCCGAATCTCATGGAGGCAGTCGGCCACGAAAAGGACGACAAAATCGCGGAGGGCCATGTTCTCCGCCAAGCTCGCCGCGGCTACAAATTGCGCGACCGCCTGCTCCGCCCAGCCAGCGTCTTTGTCTCGAAAGGTCCGGCCGGCGACGCCGCCTAGCGCAATGTCCGCCCGCCAAGCCAAGGACCCCTACGAACTGCTGGGGGTTTCGCGCAGCGCCTCGGCGGAGGAGATCAAAATCTCCTACCGCAAGCTGGCCATGCAATACCACCCGGACCGCAATCCGGGCGACGCTCAGGCCGAGGAGCACTTCAAGGAAATCTCCCATGCTTATGACATTCTGATCGACCCGGACAAGCGCGCGGCTTTCGACCGGTTCGGGCACGCCGCCTTCCAGGGCGCGGGACGCGCGGGCGGCGGCGGATTTCACGACCCGTTTGATTTGTTCCGCGAGGTTTTCGGCGCGGGCGGCGGCGGCATCTTCGAGCATTTCTTCGGCGGGGGCATGGGCGGAGGCGAAACCGGTCGCGGGGCCGACCTGCGCTACGACCTCGAGATCAAACTGGAGGAAGCGGCGCGCGGCGTGGAAAAAGAAATCGAAATCCGCCGCACCGGGCGCTGTTCGGCGTGCGGGGGATCCGGCGCGGGCGCCGGCGCGAAACTGCACACCTGCCCCACCTGCCGCGGGCGCGGGCAGGTTGTGGCCTCGCGCGGATTTTTCCAGGTCGCGCAACCGTGTCCGCGCTGCCGCGGGGCCGGCGAGATGTTCGACCATCCCTGCAAGGTCTGCCGCGGCGAGGGACGCTCCGAGACGACGACACGCATCAAGCTGAAGATTCCCGCTGGGATCGACGACGGCTCCCGCCTCCGTTCCTCGGGCAACGGCGAAGCCGGCGTGCGTGGGGCGTCCAGCGGCGATCTTTACGTCATCATCCACATCCGCGAACACGCCGTGTTCTCTCGGGAGGATGACGACCTTTTCTGCGAAATCCCCGTGCCTTTTGTCACCGCAGCTTTGGGTGGCGAGATCCGCGTGCCCACGCTGGACGGCAAAGCCTCGGTCAAAATCCCGGCGGGCACGCAAAGCGGCACGGTTTTCAAAATGCGCGGCAAGGGCATGCCCCACTTGCGCGGCGGCGGCCACGGACAACTCCTCGTCCGCGTCGCGGTCGAAGTGCCGACCAAACTCAGCGCGGAACAGCGCAAAAAACTCGAGGAATTCGCCGAAAGCTGCGGCGATCAGAATACGCCGATCACCAAAAGCTTCCTCGAGCGGGCCAAGGAATTTTTCACCTGAGGCGCGTTTGCCCTGCTGCGAGCGGAAGGATTGACCGCAGAGGGCGCAGAGGACACAAAGGGATCAAAGAACGCTGTTACACTTCAAGGTGGATCACGATGTCCCTATCGCGATTTCGTTGTTGTGATATCGCGCCGAACCGGAGCGGAGACAGCCCATAGGCAAACGGTGCATCCACCCAGGCGAATTCTCCTATCCGCGTCCTCTGCGCCCTCTGCGGTTTCCTTATTTCAAACGTCGACCTCGGTGTCTCGATAGACACCGGCCTGCGCCGTGGCCACGCGGGGATGCGGGTTGATGAACTTCACCGCGCCTTCGCAAACCACGCCGTTCTCGAAACGCCAAGGCCCCTGCACGCGCAGGTGGTCGCAGTGGCGCAAGGACGGCGCCCCTTCCCCGAAGCCCGCCTCGAGGCCGGCCACCATTTTGTAGCAGGCCGGATCGAGCACCACGTCGGGAGGAACACCGCGACGCTCGGGCGCCAACTCGATGCGTTGGTCACCGGTCACCCGATAGGCATCCGAGCGCAGAGCGAGCAGATCCTCCGTTGTCTTCACCGGGGCAAAGCGCGAACGCGGCACGAGCACCGCACCAGATTCGGGGAAGCATTCGATGGCCGCGCCCATCGCGCTTTCCAGTTGCAGCACCTTGGGTGATGAAGCGTCGCGCGGATCGACTGTCTTGGTGTTTTTGATCAAGGGCAACGGCAGCGCGCCGCCATTTTCTTCCAGCGCACGCTGCAAATCAGCGACGCGCAGCCAGAGCGTGTTCGTGTTGAAATACCGGTGCCGGGCGGTGTCTTGGAAAGCATCGAGATCACTCTCGGGGCATTGCGCAATTTCGCGGAGGACCAGGCGTCCATCGCTCTTGCGCCGCGCGAGGTGTCCACCCTTGCGGTCGGATGCCGTGCGCTCGGCCACTTCCATGAGAAAGGAAAGGCCGCTCTGCGCGAACCACGCAAGCAAACCGAGATCGACCGTCGCCCCGAGATTGTCGCTGTTGGAAACGAAGAGATATTCGATCCCCTCACCTGAGAGCTTCTCCAGCCAGCCCGAACCGAGGAGCGACGGATACAAGTCGCCGTGTCCGGGCGGACACCACTCGAGGTCGCGGTTCTTGGACCAATCCGCCGGCTCGAGCGAGTCGGCGTGCAGCTTGGGCACTTTGTTTTGCAGAAAATCGAGCCGTCCGTCGGATGACAGATCCGGATATTTCTCGAGATGCCGCAGCGTGTCGGCCGAGGTGCCGAAGCTGTCCATGAGCAGAAACCGCGGACCTTTCGTGCCGTGCGCCGCGCGCAAGGCGAGGATCTGCCGCGCGATGAAATCGAGGAAATTGAGCCCGTCCTTCACCGGAATGAGCGACTTGGCCCGCTCGAGTCCCATGCTCGTGCCGAGACCGCCGTTCAGTTTGATCACGCAAAGTTTGTCGAGCAGCGCGGGGTCGGGTCTTGCCGACCCCACCGCTTCGGCCAAGGACGGGATCCCGTCCGCCGGTTCGAGTTCCGCTTCGGGCATGAGTCCCGCCTGACCCGAAGCGGCCTGGCGCCAGGCGCCAGCGAAGCTGGCACACGCGGCTTCGGAGAGCCCCGCGGCCCGCATCTTGGACAACGCCGACTCGAGACCGACTTCGTTCACGCTTTCTTGGTCGAAGCGATGTAAAGCTCGCGTAGCTGCTTGAAGTCCACGACGGACGGCGAGCCGGTCATAAGTTCGACCCCGCGGTTGTTTTTCGGGAAAGCGATGACGTCGCGGATGGAGTCGGCATGGGCGAGAAGCATGACAAGCCGGTCGAGCCCAAGGGCGATGCCGCCGTGCGGGGGCGCGCCGAATTTGAAGGCTTTGAGCAGGTGACCGAACATGGATGCCTGTTGCTCGTCGTTGACCCCGAGAATGCCGAACATTTTCGACTGAAGGTCGGCCTCGTGGATCCGGATGCTGCCACCGCCGATCTCCACGCCATTGAGGACAATGTCGTAGGCTTCCGCCCGCACCTCGCCGGTCTTGTCGCCGTCGAGCAGCGCGACATCTTCGGCTTTGGGACGGGTGAAAGGATGATGCACGGCGTTCCATTTCCTCTCCTCCTCGCTCCAGGCAAGCAGCGGGAAGTCGACCACCCAGAGGAAATCGAGGCGCTGCGGCTCGTGTTTGATGCCGAGCAACTCGACCGCGCGCAGGCGCACGCGACCGAGGACTTCGCACACCGTCTCGAGTTTGTCCGCTCCAAAAAGAATCAGATCGCCCTCTTCGATCTTGAGTCGGTCTTTCAATGCGGCCTTTTCCGCGTCGGTGAAAAATTTGACGATGGGCGACTTCCATTCGCCGTTTTCGCACTTGATGAAAGCGAGTCCCTTGGCCCCGTATTGCTTGGCCATTTCGGTGAGTTCGTCGATCTGGCCGGTAGTGATTTTGGCCAGACCCTTGGCATTGAGCGCGCGCACCACGCCGCCGCCGTCGAGCGCGCCGCGGAACACTTTGAATTCCGTCCCGGCAAAAACATCGCCGACATCGACGATTTCCTGCGTCCAGCGCGTGTCGGGTTTGTCGCTGCCGAAGCGGTCCATCGCCTCGCGGTAGGTCAGGCGCGGGAAAGGCGTCTTGATCTCCACGCCCCATGCCTCGCGGAAGACGGCGACGAACATTTTCTCGATGAGCGCGAAGATGTCCTCCGCCGTGACGAAGCTCATTTCGATATCGGCTTGGGTGAACTCCGGTTGGCGGTCGGCGCGCAGATCCTCGTCGCGGAAGCAGCGGGCGATCTGGAAGTATTTTTCCACCCCCGCGGCCATAAGCAGCTGCTTGTATTGCTGCGGGGCCTGCGGCAGCGCATAGAAAGCACCGGGATTCAAACGGCTCGGCACAAGGAAGTCGCGCGCGCCCTCCGGCGTGCTCTTGCTCAGGATCGGCGTTTCGACTTCCCAAAATCCGTCCGCATCGAGCACATCGCGCACCGTTTTGATCACGCGGTGGCGCAGGCGCAGATTTTCCGCCATGCACGGACGGCGCAGGTCGAGGTAACGGTGGGTGAGGCGGAGGTCTTCGTTGGCAATCTGCTCGTCGAGCGGGAACGGAAGGACATCGGCCTTGTTGAGGATCTTCAATTCATCGGCCACCACCTCGATCGCACCGGTAGCCAGCTTCGCGTTTTCCGTCCCCTCAAGGCGCTTGGCCACTTTGCCGGAGACTTGGATGACATCCTCGTCGCGCAGCCCGTGGGCCGTTTCAGCCACCGCGGCCTGTTCTTCCGGACGGAAGACGACCTGCGTGACGCCCTCGCGGTCGCGCAGGTCGACGAAGATAACGCCGCCGTGGTCGCGACGTGAGCCGACCCAGCCGGCCAGGGTCACGCGGTTGCCGATATCTTTGTCGCGCAGTGCCGCGCAGTGGTGTGTCCGGAAAATCATGGGGCGGGAGTTTGCAAACTCCCCGCCCAATCGGCAAGCGACTCCTGCGGCAAATCGCTCTCGGTCCGAGCTTTGAGGTCCTTAAGCTTCATGGCCGGCCATTCCGCCCCCACGATCAGAGCAAAGCGTGCCCCCAAGGCATCGGCATCTTTGAATTGCCGCGCGACTTTGTCCGTCCCCAGCGGGTAATCCACCCTGCACCCGAGCGCGCGGAGCAATTGCACCACGCCGAGAGCCTCGGCGCGTCGCGACTCGTCGGCCACCACCACATAAATATCGACGGCCTGCGCTGCGGCGATGGCCGCATCCATGCGCGCCTTGGTCGCGGGCAAATCCTCGAGCAAATCGCCGAGGACGACGTCACCAAGACCGAATCCAATAGCCGGCAGATCGACCTTGCCGTCGCTCAAGTCGGAGAGAAGCCGGTCGAAGCGGCCGCCCCCGGCCAGCGCGCGTCGGCTTTGCCGGCGATCGAAGACTTCGAAAACCAGCCCGGTGTAATAGGCCAGCCCGCGCACGATGCGCAGATCCAACTCGCAAAAATCCTCCAATCCCCTCGCCTCCAGATTGCCTCGCAGTTTTTCGAAAAATGCCGGCTTGGCCGATTTGATGAAGTCCTCGACCGCCCCGAGAGTGAGTCCGAAGGCGGACAGTTTCTTTTCCAGAGTCTCGGGCGACTCGCGCTCCAGCTTGTCGATGACCGAGAGCGCCTCGCGGGCCTGCGCTTCGTCCTTCAGTCCCTGCTGGGCCAGAAAATCCATCCAGGCCCCGCGATCACTGACCCGCACCACGATATCTTCCGCGGTCAGTCCGAAAGCCCGCATCGTTTCAATGAGCAGGGCGAGCATTTCCGCGTCGGCCGCGGGGGACGCGTCGCCGACCAGATCGCAATTGAGCTGGAGGAACTCGCGGAGTCGTCCGCTCTGCTGCTTCTCGTAGCGGAAAAACGGGGCAACGCTGAACCACTTGATCGGTTTGCGGTATTCGCGGGCCTTGGCGATGAGCATGCGCGCGATGGTCGGGGTCATCTCCGGCCGCAGAGCCACCTCGCGCCCGCCCTTGTCGGTGAAGGAAAAAAGCTGACCGAGGATTTCCCCGCCGCTGTTCTTTTTACGGTAAAGATCGAGCGGTTCGAGGGTCGGACCATCGTATTCGGCAAACCCGAACGAGCGCGCCACGCGCCGCCACGTGCCGGTGATGTAATTCCGGCGCGCGCAGTCCGACGGGAAAAAGTCGCGGAATCCGGGCAAGCTTTGCATACGGTCCCGGCACTTAACCATGAAACCGCGTGCCGGGACGAGTTTTCAGTGTTCGGTGATTCAGTTTTCAGTAAAGGCCATCGCCTTCCCGCGCGCTGGTGCAGCACATCAAACCCCGCTATTTCTAATGCCCGGTCCGCGGACACGTGCCTCTTCCGGCTGAAAACTGAACACTGAACCACTGAACACTGTTTCCGGCTGACTACTGACGACTGCCAACCGCCAACTTTCCCGCATGCTCTCATCCATCGTCCTCCACGACTTCCGCTGTTTCGAGCGCGCTGAGTTCGTCCCGTCACCCGGGCTGAATTTGATTTCCGCGCCGAATGCCAGCGGCAAGTCCTCTCTCCTCGAGGCGATCTGCGTGCTGCTGCGGCTGCAGTCGCCGCGGGCGGGAGCCTTGGCTGCGACGATCAAGCATGGCGCGGCGGGGTTCACCCTGCGCGGCAAGACTGCGGGACGGGAGTTGAAGTGCCATCTTTCGCGGGAGGAAGGACGCCAGCTTCTGCTCGACGATGTGCCCCAGCGCAAAAGCGACGAATACCTGCGCGTCGGGCTAGTCGCGTTTTTTTCCAACGAGGACATCGAACTGGTCCGCGGAACTTCCTCGAAACGCCGCCGCTTTCTCGATTTTCTCGGGAGCCAGTGCGATGCGGGCTACCTGAAAAACCTCCGCGCCTACGAGCGCGCCCTGCGCTCCCGCAATTTTCTGCTCAAAGAGGGTCCGCACCGCGGCAAGGAATTGTCGGCTTACGATGGTCCGCTCATTGCCGCAGGCGAATACCTGGCTAAAGTTCGCGCGCAATTATGCGAGGAGCTGTCGCCAACCGTGGCGAAACACGTCGCCGCGATCAGCACACGCGGCGAGGCGACGATGCTTCGCTACGAGCGATCAGGTGTGCCAGACTTAGCCGCTGCGTTGGTCGAGAGCGCGAGCGAAGAGCGGCGACTCAGGCAGACCGTGGTCGGTCCGCACCGTGACGATGTCGCACTCGAGTTGGATGGCGCCGCGGCGGCGTCTTTTGCCAGCGAGGGACAGCAGCGCACCTTCTCCCTCGCCCTGCGTTTGGCGCAAGCCGACCTCATCCGCGCCCGGCGCGGCGCGCCACCGATCTACCTGCTCGATGACATCTTTGGCGAACTCGACCCCGACCGTCGCCGGCGCCTGTTGTCCGCCCTCCCATCCGACAGCCAGCGCATCCTGACCACGACCACGTGGCAATGGCTCGATGATTCGCCCGAAGAACCGCAGCACTGGCGGATTGAGGAAACAAAGGTAATACCGGCCTAAGTTCCCTCGAACACGAATAGGGCGGTTTTGGAAAGCCGTAGCCGCTCCAGTCTGGAGTTGGCGCCGCCCACGATCTTGTGTCGTGGGAGCGCAACAGACCAGTTCCCGTCGGACGGGACAAGCCCGTCCGAGCGGGCCTCGGACCGGATTGGCTATAACAAAGATTAAATCGCTACAGCCCGAAAAACCGCACCAAGCCTGAACTTGCCAGAAGGCCGGGTTTGGGGGAGATATCTCTGCGTGAACCAAAAGGTCGCCACCATCGCTTTGGCCGTAGCGGCTCTGGCTCTGGTGCTTGTTTTCCTCTTCCTCCCGGGCCCGCCAGCACCGACCACGCCCAGCGGCGAGGATGCGAACCCTCCGGCCCAAGACATAGCCCAGCCGACGACTTATTCCTCGGACTTCACATCCGACATGAGCCTTTCGGCATCCAAGACCGGAGCCGCGACGGCGGGAGCCTCATTGCCGCCGGGCATGGCGTGGGAGGAACGGCTTGACGAGCTGTTGACGAACGACACGGACAACACCGCCACGGTGCGAGGGCTGGTCTCCTCCATGCGCGGCCTGCCACCCGAGGCGCAGGAGGAGTTCGTCGCCCATGCGGTCAACCTCTGCGAAGACGAGCAATTCGATCTCTTGGCGAATATTTACTTCGAAGCAGCCACACCCTCCGAGGTGAAGGAGACCATCTTCAACGATGTGCTGAACCGGCCGGACGAGATCAAGTTGCCGCTCCTGGCCAAGACCCTGCGCAATCCGACGCACCCCATG
>JBILUI010000144.1:0-5400 GCA_044371145.1 Chthoniobacterales bacterium
CTGCTGCGCCACTTCCTCAGCCCGCGCGAAGCGCCGCTCCTGGCCCAGTTGCTGCAACTCGGAGGAAATCTGTGACCAGCGATAGGGGACAGGCTCCCGGCCCTCTCTCTTCTCATACCCGATCCATCCGGCCGCCACGATCATGGTAAGACCACCCAAGACGAAGAGAAAACGACTGAGAACTGGCGCGCGCGGGGTATAGCCCGAGGACGGGACACTTGACGCGGCGATAGAGAGCAAGAACCAGCCTACGGAAGGCCTGTGCCAAGGCACATCGACAATGCCATGTAGCGCGGCCGCAGCGATGGCGCTCGCCGCAGTCCAACGCAGCATACCACCAGACACCGCGCGAGATTTCCAGCAGACGAAGACATACCAAAAAAACAAAGCGGCGAGCGCCAAGGCCGAGGGAAACCCGGTCTCGGCGGCGACCATAAGCCAGTCGCTCTCCGGGTGAAGAACGGTGGCTGCGCGAGCCGATTCATCCCGGTATTGCCGGAAAACATCGCCAAATTGCCCCAGACCGACCCCACTGAACGGTTGTTCACTGATCATGCGCGCCGCATCACGGAACACCGGTTGCCGGAAATCGATATCCTTGTCGGCGCTGTCCAGCTTCACCGACACGGCATCCTTCCAAAGGCCGACCACTCGATCCCGGACCGTGCTTCCTCCAACGAAAAAAAGCAGCCCGGCAAAGACGGCCAAAACAAGAACGGCAGAGAGGATGCGCTTGCGCATGCCTGGCGAACGCAACGCGCCGACCGCCCAGATGGCTAAACCGACGACAAGAAAGACAACCCCCGCGCGCGAGGTGGAAAAGAAAAGCAGGGCCGCCAAAGATGGCGCTCCGCACAGCGCGGCAAACGAAGCGGCAAGCTTGTCCCCGCGGGCCAATCGCCACTGCATGAGCCCGAAGGAAAGCACGGAGCCCACCACGAGAAGCGTGGCCGTATGGTTGCGGTTGGGCAGAAATCCGAACACCGCACCGCCGTGGAACGGATACTTCCAACCGGTCTGCGAGGCAAAAATGGACAGTGCCGCGTAGACAGCGACAAAAAAAGCTGCCGAATGCAGCACCAATGCAAGCGGCTTAGCCTGAAGCGGGGCCGTTAGCAAAGCCGAATAAGCCAGGCACGTTCCCGCGAGCAACCACCACCAGAACCAACCGAACCAAGGTTGCGGATTGACCGAATCCGCCAGCGACACCGAGCCCAGCTCCATGAGCGCCGACCGCCACTCCGGGACCGGAAAATAACTTGAGGGCAAGAAAGCGAGCAGGCACAAGATGCAAAAGAGCGCAACCAACACCAAGGGAACGGCGCTTGGGCGAACAAGCGGCCGCACCGAGAAGAGAGCGAGCCCTGCTCCGGCCAAGAACACCGCAACGGCCCAGGCGTCTTGCATCCCGGCCACCATGACGGAAATCGCAGCGGCCAAGAGCAGCAAAAGGTTTGCCAAGGGCAGCGGATATTTGGCGGGATTCATTGCGCTCGAAAATCAGACGGCTTGCTGCGGGGCAAGGCAACCGCACACAACGCTATCGAGTCGGACGTGGCGGGCAAGATTTCACGGCCACCCGCTCAGAGCTTTCAAACAAGCCGACGAAAAAACGTTACGGCGGCCGCGAGCGCAGCACCCACGGCGAGAAGAGCCCACGTCCTCGGCTCCGGGACGACGGTAAAGTCGTTGGCGAGGATGTAGTTGGATCCCGGTTCGAGGTTGTTGCCGCTGGCCAAATCCCAGTTCAAACCGATCGTGGCGAAATCATCCGCCGTTGTCCCGCTGGCCAGACTCCCGCTGGCCAGATTGGTATAGCTGGCAATGACCGTGCGGTTGGTGCTGTTGATTTGGTCCAGCGAGAGATTCCAAGCGGAACCGGCCAAGCTAACCGTGACTTGGAACAACGACTGATAGGCCAACTCCACGATGGAATTTGTGCCGACGCCCGAAGCGATGGACTGCAGGGTGTAAGAGTTGGGCTGGGTGGCGATTCCGGGTGTAAACTGGAGCGTGAGCAGGCTCTGGGTATTCGCTGCGTTGCGAAGATCGAACGCGAAGGTATCGGCAAGGTTGTATGGTGCGCCCTCGAGGGAAGGAATGATCGACCATTCGGCGAAAAAAATACTCGATGAGGAAGGCGTGAATGATTTCCAGATGCGAACATCCTTTCGCCCGGGCAAAACGCCGCTGCCGACGCCGACACCACCTTGGATCAGGCTGCTGTTGGCCAGCGGCGAGGGTGTGTATCCCGCCACCCGGGCCACGAGGTCCGTTTCGCCGCGCGTCGTGTTGGTGTTGTAAGGATCGTTACCCTGCCAGCGCAAACCCGCGGGCTGAACAGTCGAGATGATGCCGGAACCGCGGACATAGCCGAAGTTCGTGTTGAAGTTGTTGGCGTCGTAGTTTGTCTGACCCCAAACATTCGCGGCCGCCAAGGCCATCGCCGCGAGAGCCGCAGTTGAAAGAAACCTGCGGCTTAGTCCGCGGCGGGCAGCAGGCAAGGGCAACCCCCGGTTAGGCGCCGGCTACAGATGCGCGCTCGCCGTTCTTGCGACGGCGGACAACGTAAGTGGCCGCGAAGACGAGCAGGGCTGCTGCTGCCCAAGTTCCCGGCTCCGGAATCGGGGTTCCCGTCGTCGTCACCTCAAATTGGTTGGCGATGAGATAATTCGAGCCTGGTTCCGCGGGATTGCCGCTGGCCAATTCCCAGTCGACGGCGATCGTGGCGAAATCGAGAGCCGTCATCCCAGCGGATAGACTGCCACCGGTAACAAGCGAAACGTTGGTGATAACGGCACGATTGGTAGAATTGATCTGCCAGAGCTGCATGTCGTAGGAAGACCCGGTCATGTCGACTTGGATCTGAAACAACGACTGGTAGGCCAACTCGACGCGAGAATTTGTGCCGACGCCCGAAGCGATCGTTTGAAGGGTGTAAGAATTGGGCTGCGTGGCAATTCCGGGCGTCAGTTGGAGCGACAACAAACTCAGCGTATTGGCGGCATTGCGCAGATCGAAGGAGAAGGTGTCGTTGAGGTTGAAGGGCGCGCCCTCAAGCGAGGGAATGAGTGACCACTCGACGAAGAAACTGACGGTGGGAGGAGCTTGGAAAACGGTGGACGAAGGCGTGAAGGTTTTCCAGATCTGCACATTGTTGGTTCCCGGCAAAATGCTGTCAGCAATTCCCAAGCCACCTTGAATCAAGCTGCTGTTAGCGAGAGGGGTTGGTGTGTAGCCCGCGACCCGGGCCACGAGATCCGTTTCGCCGGTAAAAGTATTGGTGTTGTAGGGATCGTTACCCTGCCAGCGTAATCCCGAAGGCTGCACAGTCGAGATGATGCCGGACCCGCGAACGTAGCCATTGTTGGTGTTGAAGTTTTGCGCGTTGTAGTTGGTTTCGGTCGTTACTTGCGCAAAGCCAAGGGACGATCCGAGCACGGAAATCGCAGTGCTGAGCAACCAGGACAATTTGGCGGTGTTTTTCATGTTTTTGTTCGCGGGGGCTGTGAGAGGTTTATGTCTGCTGAGATTAGAGCGGGCTTACGGTATTGGTAGCGGTATTGTTTGGCGGGGGCGGGACCGGAACGGACCCAGGCCGCGTCGGACGTTGGGCGAACGAGGCGTTAGCGATGAGCACAAGGAAGCTTCCAGCAAGGAGTAGGTGTGTTAGTTTCATGGCAGTTGACGGAACATTAGACCTCTAGAGCCCGCTTGCAAGCGATTTTTGCCAAAAAATTGCGACTTTTCCGTAACATTTTTCGCGGGCCGGAACTACAGGTGGTGGTTGCCCGAGGCCTGCGCCCCCTGTATCTGTAGGCCTCCCGATGCCTGCGAATCCGGAAAGCCACCAATTCCCTGAAGGAATCCGCCTAACCAAGCCTGCTCAGCCTTGGCTCTGGCTCGCTCTGGCTTTGGCGGCTGCCTGGGCGCTGGTCCTGCGGGCTTGCTGGTGGGAGTGGAATCTTAACCCCCAATACAGCTACGGGGTGCTGGTCCCTATCCTCTCGGTTTTGCTCATGGCCCGGCGCTGGCCGGATCGGCCGCGGCCTGAAACTCCCGGGCACCTCGGAAAAATCGCGGCAATCGTCGTGCTCGCCTTGGGCGCATTGGTCCTCGCCGCTTTGCAACCCGTGGTGATTTCCAATGCCGATTGGCGCATGGTGCCGGCCATCGCCGCCGTTTGCGGGGCCGCGCTGACGCTCGCAGTGGTTTTTTTGACCGGAGGTTTCCCTTGGCTGAAGCACTTTGCTTTTCCCGTTTTGTTTTTTCTCGTCGCGGTGCCTTGGCCGCGTCCGCAGGAGAACGCGATCATGTCGTGGCTCATGTCGCACAACACCGGATTGTGCGTCGAGGCCTTGCACTGGCTGGGCTACGCGGCGGAGCAACGCGGCAATCTCATCGCTATCCCCGGTGCCCTTCTTGGCGTGGAGGAAGCGTGCAGCGGCATCCGCTCCCTGCAGAGCATGATCATGGTTTCTCTGGCCATTGGTGAATTTTTCCGGCTGACCTGGCCGCGCCGCATCGTGCTGCTTTTTCTCGGCGTCGGCGCAGCCTTGGCCGGCAACAGCATCCGCTCGCTCACCTTGTCGGTCGCCGCCTGCCGCAGCGGTTCGGGTGCGGTCGATACGATTCACGATGGCACCGGCTTGGCCGTCTTGGCGGGTGCATCGGCGGTGGTGCTGCTCGCCGGTCGGTTGATGGCTCCGAAAAGAGCGCCGATGGTCACGCAACCGGCCGGCTTTGCTTTGCCTTGGAACACTCCCCACGCGAAGTTCGCCACCATCACACTGCTCGTGCTATTCGCCGCGGCCCTTGTGGGAGGAGAAGGATGGTTCCGATGGCACGAAAGCAAAGCGGCGGCGGTTCCGCCGATTTGGACCATTTCCTCCCCGCAACCCGGCGACAACTCGCGCGAAATTCCCATCGCCGAGCGCACGCTCGACATCCTGCTCTATCCGGACGTGGCCAAGTCCGAGCAATGGCGCGATGACAGAGGGTGGCAATGGCAGTCGTGTTACTTGCACTGGCCGCCGGGCCCGACATCGGTGC
Organism: Chthoniobacterales bacterium; assembly: GCA_044371145.1. Classification (GTDB taxonomy): domain Bacteria; phylum Verrucomicrobiota; class Verrucomicrobiia; order Chthoniobacterales; family JACTMZ01; genus JACTMZ01. The sequence continues at coordinate 5,053 of JBILUI010000144.1, forward strand.
AGTCGGCCTTCATTGTGCACGATCCAAGGATTTGCCTAGGCGCGGCCGGCTTCGAGTTCGAACGTCCCCTGCCCGATTGGACCGCGGAGGCCAACGGTTTCCGTATTCCGTTCCAACGCTATCTTTTCCGCGACCGCGGGCGACCCGTGCATGTTTTCCATGCGGTGGTCGAGGACGACGGAACACCGAGTGCCGCCGATGCCGCGTTCAGTTTTGATGCCAGCGTGCGCTTCCGCAATCTCCTCGCGGGGCGGCGCAACCAGGGCTTGCGGGTGCTCGAGTTCGCTGTGCGCGGTCCGACCGATCCAGCTGAAGCCGAGGCTGCCGCGCAGCAGTGGCTCGACCGTC
>JBILUI010000033.1:0-18907 GCA_044371145.1 Chthoniobacterales bacterium
TTTACTGTCAGTGCGTTCCCGGCGTTCCCGACTTTGCCAACTACAAAGCAGCCGAGCTCGCCGGCCATGTGCTGATCGCCCCGCCCAGCGTGAAAGGATCGCGCATGCTGTCCGTCATCAAAAACAAACGCGTGGCCATGCTTACCGGATGGGCCATGACACCGGGCGCCGTGCACCGCTACCAAGTTGATGCCGCATTTCCGCTGAGCGACCATGCGGGCTACGATGATTTGCTCCGATATGTCGAATTGGTGCAACCGAAGCGCGTGCTGACCCTGCACGGGTATGCTTCCGAGTTTGCCCGCGATCTGCGCGAGCGCGGCATCGAAGCATGGTCCTTGATTAGTCCGGACCAGTTGGAGTTCGGAGGGTTCGCGCCGCGAGCTGCGCCGCGTGTTCGCGAAGACAGTTCTGCTGCCGCCGAAAAAATCTCCCCATTCGGGAAATTCTGCCGCACCGGGGAGGCGATCGCTGCTTCCACCGGCCGCCTGGCCAAAGTCGGACTCCTCGCGGATTACTTGCGAGCGGCGTGCGATGACGACTTGCGGCGCGTGGCCGTGTGGTTTGGCGGGACACCCTTCGGACACGGCAACGCGCGATCTGCACAAACGGGATGGGCTGTGCTGCGTCGTGCGCTCGGTTCGGTGTCGGGGACAGGCGAAGACGAGTTTCGCGCCATCTCGCGACGCTGCAACGACGCGGGTTTGGCCGCTCGCGAAATTATGGCTGGCCGGCCGGGTGATGGCACCTTGGACCCGGCCGCCGTGGAAAATGTTTTTCTCGAGCTGAGCGAAGCGAGCGGGCCCGTTAAGCGACAGGCTTTGCTCGAAGCAGTATTTGCGCGGTGCAGTGCGCTCGAAGCGTCTTATATCACGCGCATCCTCACCGGCGACCTGCGCATCGGGTTGAAAGAAGGACTGCTGGAAGAAGGCGTTGCCCGGGCGTTCGAAGTCTCGCCCGAGTCAGTGCGCGAGGCTTCCATGTTGCTGGGCGATGCGGGCGCGTTGGCTTTGGCGGCCAAGCGGGGTGAGTTGGGCGAAGCGCGTATGCGTGTGCTCCATCCGGTCAAATGCATGTTGGCCGGATCCGAACCCGACGGCGACGCCGTCTGGAAACGGCTCGCGGGCAATGAGGGCGGGGTGTGGACGGAGGACAAATTCGACGGAATCCGGGCACAGGTGCACATCGCTAACGGGAAATGCGAAATTTTTTCCCGCGACTTGAAACGCATCACCGCGCAGTTTCCCGAAATCGCCGCGGCGGCGGAGAAGCTTCCCTCCGGCACGGTGTTGGACGGCGAGATTCTCGCTTCGATGGCCGGACGGCGCCTCTCTTTCTTCGATTTGCAAAGGCGTCTCAACCGCATCGAGACCGATCTGTTCCTCACCGAGGATGTTCCGGTCGAATTTGTTGCTTTCGACGTTTTGATGTCGGAGGGAAAGACGCTCGTGCGGAATCCCTGGCGTGGACGGCGCGCGGTGCTCGAAAAATTACCTCTGTCGCCTCCGCTGTCTCTGGCCCGCGTTGCGTTCGTGGAGGATGCGGCGGCGATCGAGGAGGAATTCCGCGCGGCCCGTTCGCGAGGCAATGAGGGCTTGGTCTGCAAGGATCCGCAGAGCACTTACACCCCTGGACGTCGCGGATTGGCTTGGATCAAACTGAAAAAAGAATTTTCCACATTGTTGGATGTGGTGGTTACCGGCGTGGAATACGGACACGGCAAAAGGCGAGAAGTGCTGAGCGACTACACCTTCGCCGTGCGCGACGAGACAACCGGAGCGCTCCTCACGATCGGCAAGGCTTATTCGGGCCTGACCGACAGAGAGATCGCCGAGCTGACACCATGGTTTCTCGAACGCGTGCGGCGGGTGAAGGGACGCCTGCATGAAGTCGAGCCGGAGCTGGTCATCGAGGTCGCTTTCGATTCCATCCAACCAAGCACGCGCCATCCGAGCGGACTGGCTCTGCGCTTCCCGCGCATCAAAATGCTGCGCCGCGATAAAACCGTCGCCGAGATCGACACCTTGCAGTCGGCGCGCAAACTGGCGGGAGTATAGGTAGTTTTCCTTCGGATATTTCCCTCGCCAGAAATTGAGGATTTCGCCATATAGCACACCGCTATGAAATTCCATCGCCTCCTACTCCTGGCTGTGGCCGCGTCGATGCTGACCGGTTGCGGATACAATCGTCTCGTTGGTCTCAAGCAGCAGACCGACAGCTCTTGGGCCAACGTCGAGAACAATTACCAGCGCCGGGCCGATCTGATCCCGAATCTGGTCAAGACAGTCGAGGGTGCGGCCGATTTCGAGAAGTCGACGCTCAAAGACGTCATCGAGGCGCGTCAGCAGGTGACCAATGTGAAGGTCGATCCGAATTCGCCGCCGGACAGCCCGCAAGCCATGGCCGCGTTCCAACAGTCGCAAGATGCTCTTTCCAGTGCGTTGTCGCGTTTGCTTGTCGTTGTCGAGCGTTATCCCGACCTCAAGGCGAACGCCAATTTCCAAAATCTGCAAGTGCAACTCGAGGGCACGGAAAACCGTATCACGGTCGCGCGACGCCAGTTCAACGAGGTCGTGCAGGAATACAACACGGCAATAAAGAAGTTCCCGACACTCATCTACTCCGGTTTCCTCGGGTTCAAAGAGCGTCCGTATTTCGCGGCGCGCGCCGGGGCCGATCAGGCGCCGGAAGTGAACTTCGACTTCAGCAACAAGCAGGGATCCTGATCCGCCGTCGTGCGGCTTATCCGCAGTTTCCTGCCGGTTTTGGCGGTCGCGGTCTTCACCGCGGCCGCGCCGGCCGCGCAAAGTCCGCTGCCACCCAAACCGGCGGATTACGTCCTCGATCAATCTGGCGTCTTCAGTCCGACGGCGCGCGAGGCTTTGGCGCGCGATCTGGAGCAATTCGAACGCGAGTCATCGAACCAAATCGTCGTGGCGGTGATGCCGCGCGTTCCGGACGACTATGTCATGGAGGACTTCACGCAGCGGACGGCAGAGGCGTGGGGGGCGGGGCAGAAACAAAGCGACAACGGGATCGTCCTGTTTGTTTTTCCCGAGCAGCGCGAAATGCGCATCGAAGTCGGCTACGGTTTGGAAGGCGCGGTGCCGGATGGTTTGGCCAACCAAATTATCCAGGACGATATCGTTCCGTCGTTCCGTTCCGGGGACATGGCGGGTGGAATTGCGCGCGGAGCTCAAGCGCTGATGGCAGCGAGCAAGGGTGAATACACCGGAACGGGGCGCACAGTCGCAGACGTGCAACAGGAATCCGCCGATGCGATGGTTAACTTCATCGTCATCAGCATCTTTTTGATCTTCATGGTCCTCCAAATTCGCCAAGCGATGAAGCGTGGTGGCCATGTTTACGCTCCCTCCGGACGGCGTGATGTTTGGTTCCCGTCGAGCGGGACCGGTTTGGGTGGCGGGGGCTTCAGTGGCGGATTCGGGGGAGGTGGGGGAGGTTTTTCGGGTGGTGGCGGCGGGTTCGGCGGTGGCGGAGCCAGCGGGAGATGGTGAAATGAAAACACACGAGTTCATCGATGCCTTGTCCGAGGAACGCATTGTCGATGCCGTGCGCGCGGCCGAAGCGCGCACCTCGGGGGAGATCCGGGTTTTTGTCACCCATCGCAAGCTGCGCGGCGAGGATGTGCGTGCGCGTGCGCGCACGGAATTCGAGCGTCTGCACATCGGCGATACGGCACTGCGCAACGGCGTTCTTTTCTACATCGTTCCCTGTGAGCAGACCTTCGCCGTGATCGGCGACGAGGAAATACACACCAATTGCGGCCAGGGTTTCTGGGACGAAACTGCGGGTGCCATGGAAAAACTTTTCCGCGAAGGCAAATTCACCGAGGGATTGCTCGCCGGTTTGGAGCGGGCGGGCGACATCATGGCGCGGCATTTCCCGCGCGGGGATGATGACCGCAATGAATTGCCCGACGCGGTGGTGCGGGGCTGATCAGCGGATGAGCGCGAGAAGCGGGGCCGGGTAGACACCGAGCCAGATGATCAGCGCGCAGAGGGCGGCGATGGTGAACTTGGCCAGCGGACTGGCCTCAATGTCCGGCGCATCGGGCTTGGCCGGTTGCTGCCAATACATGGCGCGGATGACTTTCAGATAAAAGTAAAACCCGGCGGCCACTGCAACGACGCCGAGGCCGACGAGAACGTGGTGCTGTTGTTGCATGGCGCACTCGAAGATGAATAACTTGCCGAGGAATCCGGCGGTGAGAGGAATGCCGGCCAACGAAAGCATGGCGAGCAGCATGGCGAAAGCGAGTTGCGGGGCGCGTTGGTTGAGTCCGGCAAAATCGGAGAGATCATCTCCGCCGGCGGCCTGTGCGACGATGGTCATGACGAGGAAAGCAAGCAGTGTCATGAGCAAATACGCGCCGAGATAGAACATGATAGCCGTTCCGGCGAGGGGCGCTCCGATTGATGCGACACCGAGAAGAAGATAACCGGCGTGGCCGATACTCGAGTAGGCGAGCAGTCGCTTGAAGTTCGATTGCGGAATGGCGGCAAGATTTCCGAAGATCATGGTTGCACCGGCGAGGATCGCGACAACCGGCATGATCTTGCCCTGCAGGTCGGGAACGACGACGAAGGTCTCGAGCACACGCAGCAGAACGATGAATCCCGCGGCTTTCGAGGCGACGGAAAGGTAGGCAGCGATCGGTGTCGGTGCGCCTTGGTAAACATCGGGCACCCAGAATTGGAACGGCGCGGCGGCCACTTTGAAACCGAGCGCGACAAGGACGAGTCCGAAACCGAAGAGCAGCGCCGGAACAACGGCGTAGTCGAGTCCAGGCAAGGCTTCGGCAATGGCCGCGAGGTTGGTGTGTCCGGTGATGCCGTAGATCCAGGTGATGCCGTAAACGAGGAATCCGGTGGAGAGCGCACCGAGCACAAGATACTTTGCGCCGGCCTCGAGGCTGGCTGCACTGCCGCGCAGGTAAGAGACGAGGATGTAGAAAGTGATGGTGACCAGCTCGAGCGAAACGAAAATCATGACGAAGTCCGCAGCGGAGGCCATCCACATGAGTCCCGCGCAGGCGAGGACGGGCAGGGCGAAGAATTCCCCGACTCCGGCCCCACGGCGTTCGGACGGCATGCTCGCTTCAACGGTCGGCGCGTATTCCACCGACATGACGAGCACGATCACGGTGGCAAGCAGGGCGAACTGCTTGAGGAACATGGCAAGGAAATCGGCCCGGTAGAAATTGGCGTAAGGCGCGGCGGCATTCATCGCGGCGGGATCGGCGACGAAGGTTGCGGCGAGGACACCGAGCAATCCGACGATGCCCGCATAAGCGATACCGCGTTTGTGTCCGGCGCCGGCAAAGGCTTCGGCCATGAGCAGGATGATGCCCAAGACGACAACGGCGACCTCGAGGTAGAGCGGGTTCATGGCGCGAGGTAGGCGAAGATGGGGTTGAGGTAATCGAGCAGGATGGCCGGACGGAATCCGGTGAGGAGAAGTCCGGCGATGAGAAGAATCACAGCCCAGCGCACTCCGGAGGAAATGTCCGCCGTCTCATCTTTCACCGCACTGCCGCGCGCTCCCCAGAACACACGGCGGTAAGCGCGCAGCATGTAAACAGCCGAGATAACCACACCCCAGAGCGCGAGCGCGGTAGCGGTTTGGAACCAGTCGAATGACCCGACCGTTCCGCGGGCGAAAGCGCCGAAGAAAATCATGATCTCGCTGGCGAAGGTGGAGAAGCCGGGCAATCCGACCGAGGCCATGGCGGCGAAGCCGAAGAGGAGTCCGAGCTTCGGCGCGACTCCGGCCAATCCGCCGAGTTCGCTGAATTCCAGCGTGCCGGTGCGGCGCGCGATTTCGCCGGAGAGAGCGAAGAGCGCGGCGATGGTCAGTCCGTGGGCAAAAAGCATGAGCGACATGCCGCCGAGTCCGAGTTGGTTCAGTGCGACAAATCCGAGAAACGCATAGCCCATGTGCATCACGCTCGAGTAGCCGAGCATGAGATCGAGGCGCTTCTGCGCCATGGTGACGAAGCCGACGTAGAGGATGTTTCCGAGGAGCAGGACGAGGACGAGGTGGGCGAACTGCTGGATTTCCGCGGGAAAGATCGGGACGGCGAGGCGCAGGAGTCCGTAGAGACCGAACTTTTTAAGCACGCCGGCGTGGAGCATGGCGGCAGGCGCGGGAGCGGAGGCGTAGGCTTCGGGTGCCCACGTGTGGAAGGGGAAGAGCGCGATGAGGATGCCGAAACCGAAAAGGAGCAGGAGATAAACAACCGGACCGGGTTGTATCATGCCCGCGGAGCCGAGTTGCTGAAGAAGGCGGATATCGAGCGTGCGCAACTCGGGTGGAACAGCCAGCCAGAGCCCGATCAGCCCGAGCAGCAGGATGAAGCTGCCGAAAGCGAGATAGATGGTCACTTTCCAAGCGATGCGCTGGCGTTCGCCCGATCCCCAGATACCGATGAGCAGAAAGGTCGGAATGAGGGCGAGTTCGTGGAAGGCGTAGAAGAAGAAAAGATCGATCGAAGCGAACGCGCCAATCGCGCCGGCCGAGATGAAAAGCAGGCACGCATAGAACATACCGGCGAACTTTTCGATTTTCGGCGTGACCCAGACGGCGGTGAAGGTGACGAGTGTGGCAAGAAGGATAAGGACGAGGCTGAGTCCATCCGCGCCAAGCGAGAAATGGATACCGTAGGCGGGGAAGAGGGCCTTCTCGCTGACGAATTGGAATCCGCCGATCCCGATGTTGTAGGATGCAAGGAGATAGAGAGTGAGGAGCAGGTTCGCGCCCGCGCCGAATAGCGAGATGCGGCGCGGCGCCGCACCCGCCATGCAGAACGCGGCGGTGACCAGCGGGATGAGAATAAGGGAAAGGAGCGGGCTCATCACCGGAAGATCAGGTAGTAGAGGAGGGCAAGAACGCCGGCCCCGAAGAAGAAGGCGTAGGCCTGCAGGTTGCCGAGTTGGAGCAGGCGCAGCATGTAGCCGGTGGCCCAGACGGTGCGCGCGGCACCAGTGACGAAGAGACCGTCGATGATCCAGCGGTCAACCCACGAACCGAGCACGGCGAGTCCGCCCTGAACATTGGCCACGAGCCAATTGTAGAAGTTGTCGATGTAGAGCCGGTTGGCGAAGAGCGGGATGCGCACGGGATCTTTGGCCGGTCCGCGGGCGTAAAGCGCGGCGGCGAGGAGGAAGCCTCCGCCCAATGCGGCGAGCAGAGCGTAGTGGACGATGTGCGGGATCTCGGGATGCGGCAGATCGAAGAAATGTTTGGCGATGATCGGATAGCCCGCGGCGAGCGAGGGAATGGCGAGGAGGAGCAGTGGAATGGTCATGACCGCCGGCGATTGATGCGCGTGTTCGGCGTGCTCGGAGCGGGGGCGTCCGAGGAAGACGACGAAGAACAGGCGGAACATGTAAAACGCAGTTAGGAGTGCTGCGCCGGCCGTAATCCAGAAGACGGTGCTGTTCGTGCCGTGCGCGTAGGCGACGATAAGATCTTTGCTGTAGTAGCCGCTGAAGCCCGGCGTTCCGGCCAGGGCGAGCGTGCCGACGACGACACAAAGCGCGGTGAGCGGCATGCGTCCGAGCAGCCCGCCCATCTTCCAGATGTTCTGCTCGTGGTGCAGGGCGATGATGACCGAGCCCGCGCAGAGGAAGAGCATGCACTTGAAGAACGCGTGGGTGAAGAGATGGAACATGGCGACGTCGCCCGCGGGGGCGACAGCGATGCCGACCACCATGTAGCCGAGTTGCGAGATGGTGGAGTAAGCAAGGATGCGTTTGATGTCGTCCTGCTGCGTGGCCATGAGACCCGCGGCGAAGCAGGTGATGGCGCCGACCCACATGATGACTTCGCGGACGACTTCGGGTGCGGCGAGAAGCACGGGGAAAATGCGCGCGAGCATGTAGACGCCGGCGGCAACCATCGTGGCCGCGTGGAGTAATGAGGAAACCGGCGTCGGGCCTTCCATCGAGTTGGGTAGCCAGACGTGCAAGGGCATCTGCGCCGACTTGCCGAGCGTGCCGCAGAAAACGAGAAGGCATGCGGCGGTGAGGTAGCCGGGATGCATGGTGACCGCGGCGAGATTGTTTTCGATGCCGGAGAACATGACTGATCCCGTGGCCAGCCAGAGCATGAGGATGCCGAGCATGAAGCCGAAGTCGCCGACGCGGTTGACGGTGAAGGCCTGCTTGGCGGCGTCCGCGGCGGAGTCCTTGCGGAAATAATGTCCGATGAGCAGATAGGAACTGACGCCGACCAGTTCCCAGAAGATGAACATCATGACGAAGTTGTCGGCGAGGACGATGCCGAGCATGGAAAAGAGAAAGAGACAGAGCGACGCGTAATAGCGTGGGATGCCTTCGTCGCCGCGCATGTATCCGGCGGAATAAATGAAAACGAGCGTGGCGATCGTGGTGACGACGACGAGCATGACACGGCTGAGGTTGTCGAGGATGATGCCGATCGGAACGGTGAAGACGCCGGGCACTTCGAGCCACGGGATTTGCGCGGTGATCTTGAGCGAGGGATCGAGAAAAACCTTCCAACTGAGGAAGCAGGTCAGCGCGGCGGTGAGGATACCGGTCCACGCGGCGGCCGTGTTGTTGCGCGGGAGAAGGAAGAGGATCGCGCCAGCCGCGACGAGCGGCGCGAAGAGAATGATCCAAGGATAGAGCTGCGGGTCGTTCACGGCGTCAGAATTTCATCTTGTCGAGATCCTCGACGTGCGTGGTTTGGCGAAGGCGGTAAAGCGCGACGATGATAGCGAGACCGACAGCTACTTCCGCGGCGGCGACGGTGATGATGAAGAACACGAGGACCTGCGCGTTGTAGTCGGGAAGTCCGAGCGTGGTGACGCCGTGGCGCGCGAAGGCGACGAGGGAGAGATTAGCCGCGTTGAGCATGAGCTCGAGGCCCATGAAGATGATGAGAAGATTGCGGCGCAGGAGGACGCCGGCCAGTCCGACGGAGAAGAGCAGTCCGCTGACGATCAGATAGTGGCCGAGCGTGAGGGCATTCATCGCAGGGTGCGGCGGCTGAGGATGACCACGCCGACGGTGGCGACGAGGAGGAGAACGCCGATGACTTGGAAGGGGAGGTTGTATCCGCTGAAAAGCGTCATGCCGACATGGGCCACATCGGAATAGCCGGTGCGGGCCAGTGCAGGAAACGTTTGTTGCGCGGTGGGCAGGGATTTCACCACCTGCAGGATGAGGACGATGAAACCGCCGAGCACGGCGAGGCCACCGCCCAGCGCGGCGATGTTGAGTTTGCGGCGCGCCTCGGCCTTGAGGTCGAGGAGCATGATGATGAAGAGAAAGAGCACCATCACCGCGCCGGCGTAGACGAGGACTTGGATGATCCCGATGAAATAGGCGTCCAGAGTGACAAAGAGCCCGGCCAGCGCGAGGAAGGAGAGGACGAGGCTCATCGCGCTGTTGACCGGGTTGCGGAAGGCGACGACGCAAACTGCGGAGGCCAACATAACGGCCGAAAGGACCCAGAACAGGAAGGTGAGCATGCGGTGGTTTGCGCCCGGGGGCGCCGGATGCGCCGCTTTTTCGCCGGAAACCTCGACGCTAAAAGAGGCGGCGTGCCGTTTCGATCACTTTTTTTCGTTCCACTTGTGGACGAGGCCGTCCATGACACCGCCGAGTTCGTAGAGCTTGGCCTTGTCGTGGACCATTTCAGCCCGGGTCAGGCCGGTGATCGAGTAGTCCTTGCGCAGGAAAATGGCCTGTTCGGGGCAGACTTCCTCGCAGAGTCCGCAATAGATGCAGCGGATCATATCGATGTCGAATTTCTCGGGGAATTTCTCGACCTTGGCCCAGACGCTGTCGCCGGGGAGTTCGGCGGGCTTGATTGTGATGGCGCGCGGCGGGCAGATAAATTCGCAAAGCTGGCAGGCCACGCATCGTTCGCGGCCGTGCTCGTCCGCTACGAGCGTCGGCGCGCCCCGATACCATTCGGGCATGGCGCTGTCCCAACGCTGCTCCGGATACTGCATGGTGACCTTCGTCTGGCCGAAAGTCATTTTGACGAAGTGTTTGATGGTGATCCAGAGGCCGCCGAGAATGGCGGGGAAGTAGGAACGCTCGAGGAGGCTCAGTTTGGGACGTTGGACGACGGTGGCCATGTCAGGATTTCAGGTAAGCGAGGATGCCGGCGGTGAGGAAGATGTTGACCAGCGCGACCTCGAAGAAAACATACCAGCCGAGTTTCATCAGCTGGTCGAAGCGGAAGCGCGGGAGGGTCCAGCGCACCCAGAGGAAGAAGAAAATGATCGCCGCGACTTTGGCGAAGAACGTGCCGATGTTGACCAGGCCCCAGAACCAGCCGCGCGATCCGTCCGGCACGAAGGGCAGGCTCCATCCGCCTAGGAACAACGTCACAATGACACCCGCACCGGCAATCATGGCCGCGTATTCACCAAGGAAGAAAAGGGCGAAACGCATCGACGAATACTCCGTGTGGTAACCGCCGACGAGTTCCTGCTCGGCTTCGGGCAAATCGAAGGGCACCCGGTTGGTTTCGGCGAACATGGCGATCATAAAGACTACGAACGAAATCATCATGGGGATCCAGAGGAGCGTTTTTTCCAGGCTCATCCCGAAAATAACGCCGCTCTCCGTGGCCACTTCGAGCGGTCCGGGTCCTTGGGCGAACCACGCGGGGAAAACCATCCATCCGTTCTCGACCTGATATTGCACGATCTGTCCGAGGTTGAGCGTGCCGGTGATCATGAAGACAGGGATGACGGAAAGACCCAGCGCGAGTTCGTAGGAGATCATCTGCGAACTCGAGCGGATGCCGCCGAGGAACGGATATTTCGAATTCGAAGCCCAGCCGGCGAGGACGATCCCGTAGACGCCGAGCGACGAAACAGCGAAGACCCAGAGCACGCCGATGTCGACATTGGCGATGACCATGGGGACGCCGAAGAGCGTGCTGCCGAAGGGCAGAACGCCGAGCACGAGAATGGCCGGGACCATGGCGAGGCTCGGCGCGATGCTGAAATAGAATTTGTTCACCCCGGCCGGGACGAAGTTTTCTTTGAGCAGAAGTTTAACACCGTCCGCCACCGGTTGGATGAGGCCGGCCCAGCCGACGCGGTTGGGTCCGATCCGGTCCTGGATGAAGGCGCTGACCTTGCGCTCGGCCCAGACCGAGTAGGCGACCATGGTCAGGACGATACCGAGAATGACCGAGGTTTTGAGCACCGAGGTCCAGACGAGAAAAATCTCGGGCTGAAAGAAGAGTTCGAGGCTCGGCATAAACGAAAAGTGCGGCCCAAGCCGCTGGTTACACAACTATCTTCGAAGGTGGCTTTCTTCAATCCCAAAGCGGGGCCGCTTGACGGCATCGGGCGGCGTGCTTTGCATGGTGGCGATGTGGCTCACGGTTCTGCGCAGGATTCTGTTTTCGCTCGCCCTGCTCCTGCTGTGCGGAGTCGCCTTCTTCGCCGGGGCGTTTGTGGCGCGGTCCAACGCGCCGGACGGACGTCCCTTGGAACTTCCGCAAATACCGGCCGAACAGGTGCGGCGGGCTAAGCAGTTGATCGAGGAGGCGCTGGCTGCGCGCTTCGAGGGCGACAACAAGGAAGCGCTGCGGCTTTTCGACGAAGCGGCTGCGGCCGATCCTTCGTTCAAAGGGCTCGATTACCAACGGGGACTGACCTTTCTTTTCGATGGCGATTTTACCTCGGCGGAGAACGCGGCCAACATTTCGCTGGGAAAATCGGAGGAGGAAGCCAGCGCCTACGCGCTGCTGGTCATGTGCGCGGCGGCCCGGGCGGGGGCCGGCGAAACGACCGATACCGCGCAAGTCGAGGAGTGGGCCGGTAAATCGCGAACTAAGGATCCGCTCGGTCCGTTCGTTCACTATGCGATGGGCGAATACACCCGGGCCATCGGCCAACCGCGCGCGGCGGTCGAATATTACCGCAAGGCCTTGGAGCGCGTCTCCGCGGCCGACAGCTTCCTCGTCGCCACGGTAAAGGCGGGGTTGTCTGGCCTTCGCCTTCGCCAAGACACTGATGCGAAGCCGGTTATGCCTGCGTTGGACGACGGAAACGTGCCGCCCGAGTGGCTGTTTTTTGCGGCCGGCGAGGCGCTTTTGGAGGGGGATAAGGCAACAGCCGAGGCCTTCCTGGCTCGCGCGAAAAAAGTTGTGCGTCCCGAGATTTTTGCCGCCCTTTTGCAAGATTCCTTCTTTCAGGATTACTTGCCTGAGGGTATACCAAACGACCCGCAGTAGCGCAGATTTCCCCCATGAGCAAAACGTCGCGTTTCGTCTTTTTTGTCGCGTGCCTGATCGCGGTCCTAACCCCCCAAGCGGTGCGTGCGCAAAGCGACGATGCAGTATTCACTGTCGACCTTCCTTTCGATGCGGGCCAACCCATACCTGCGTGGATGCACGGGCCGCCGGTCTCGCCCCCGGGTCACAGCGCACGCGTAGCTTTCCGACTTTCGCCGCCCTCCGGTCGCGATCTGCTTTTGCAATTCGTCTTCGAGGAAGCCGAGGGTGCCGTGTTGCGTGTCGAGTGGTTGCGCGATGGCAGCAGCACGCCGGTGGTCATCTCGCACGACTTGTGCGAGGGGTTGGGTGTGCCGAACCAGCGCCAGTTGTTGATCAGCGCGTCGAACCTCGGCGGGAACGGCACACTGCTCTTGCAGGGCGGGGGCAAATTGAATCTCAACCGCGTGAAATTCGAGTGGGTGTCCGAGCGCACCATGCTTGCTTCCTCGTCGCGTTATGTCCCGGTCGTGGTGACAGCTTCGCGCCTCACATTAATGGAAGCGGAAGTCGACGGCAGTCCACGTCTCGCCCTTCAGGACGAATGGCGCGATCGCGTTGTGCGCGCGTCGCTCACGGAGAAAGCCGAACTTCTCACCCCGTCTCTCACCCTTGTGTCCACCCTCGAACAAGTCCCCGCGCAGGCCCGGTTCGAAGCGCTGATCGCGGGAGTTTATCTCGATCAAGAAGTCTGGCTTGTCGTCAACGACCATGAGATCGGACCGCTAGCCATCGACGTGCCGACTTTGGAGGATCCCGGCCATCTCGGATTGGCGGGGCGGGAGACGGAGTTTGCCGGATGGCGCCGCGGAAACATCCACGTGCCGGCCCATTTGCTTTTGCCGGGGGAAAATTCGGTCCTGCTCGAGTTGCGTTCGCCGGTCAACGCGGGCTACCGCAACCGCGCTTTTCTGCGCGATGCGGTCCTCGAGCTTTGCTATCCGCCGCCCGCGCGCGAACCCGACCTCACCATGCCGGTGCGTGACCTGCCGTCATCCGCTCCCGACGAGGCCGCAGCCGACGAACCTCTTCCGCCCGTTGTCTCGACTCCGGCCACTCCCGGTCAGGTTCTGCAGGACTTTTGGAACAGTGGTGGCGGCTCGCTCTGACCGCCTTTGACAAGGCTCGGGCGCCCGCGCAAGGTGGTGTCCTAATATTTCCATGCAATCTCCGTTCAACTCATTGATGTCTCACCGTTCTTCCCGTCTCTTGGCCGGCCGCGCCGGTTACACCCTCATCGAGATCATGACCGTGCTCATGATCATCGCTGTTCTGGTCGGTTCGGTCATTTATCTGCTCGTTGGCAACGTCGACGTGGCCAGAACCGGGCGGGTCGACGCGGACTTTCAGGCCATCACCACGCAGCTGCGCACGTACGAAATGATGAATATGCGTATGCCCAACACTTCACAGGGGCTCGAGGCCTTGGTCAAACGCCCGGGTGGCGAACCGGCTCCGCGGCGTTGGATCCAGCTGCTCGAGCGCGTGCCGCTCGATCCGTGGGGCGAGAAATATGAATATAGCAACCCCGGCAAATTGAATCCACGCGGCTTCGATCTGGTCTCCAAAGGTCCCGACCGCCAACTTGGCACGGAGGACGATATCAACAACCAGACCTCCGCCGGAAACTGACGGCAGGCGGTCCGCGGCCATGAGCTCGGTGCGGCATTTTTCCGGTCGGCCGCGCGGCTACACCCTCATCGAGATCGCGCTCGTCCTCGGGATCATGGTGATGATCATCGGCGCGGCGGTTCCGCTTTCCTCCGGGTTCATGCGCGAGCAGCGCCTGCGCGATCCGGTGCGCGAGCTGCTTGTTCTGGCCAAAACCGCACGCACTGAAGCGATGACCACCGGCCGCGCGACCGGCGTTGTTTTTGGCAAGAAGGGCTTCGGCCTACTCAGTCCCGGATCCGAGGAACCCAGCGACACCTACACACTTCCCCGCGGCATGTCCTATGTCATTCGACCATTCGGATCGGAGAAGGTCACCAAGCCGGACGGACAGACCTGGATTTTCCAGCCAACGGGGCTGTGCGAGCCGATCATTTTTCGTCTAGAGGAAGATGATGCCTGGATCGAAGTGGCCTTCGATCCGCTGACCGCCAACATCGGTGAGGAATCCTACAGCATCCCGTGAAAACGCGCGGCTTCACTTTGCTCGAGGTGCTTATCGCGCTGGGCATGTTCGTGCTGGCGGTTGGCGGCTTGGCGCTCGCCCTAGACCGCGCTTTCGCCGCGAGCATTATCCTTCGGCGGGACGACGAAATCCGCCAACAGATCGAATCGCTCATCGACCAGGCGATGATCTTGCCGATGGATACTCTGCAACAGGGTGTGGAGAGCGGACCCGATGCCATCGGCGCGAAATACTCCACGGTGGCCGAACCGGTGGAAGACTTGGTCAACAAAGACGAGGAAGCGCTCGGCGGGATCTGGAAGATTACGGTGCGCGCTGCGTGGGAGGAGGGCGGCGGGGAGCAGGAATGGAAAGAGGAATTTCTCCGTTACCAACCATGAAGCGGCACAGCACCATCGGATCGCGCAGCGGTTTCACCATGATCGAAATGACCGTGGTGCTGGTCATTTTCGTCCTGTTGGCCGGCGGGATCTACACCGTGGTCAACGCCGCGATCACTGCGTCCGCCGTCTTGTCCGAGGAAAACCTGCGGCACCAGCGGCTCAACGCGTTTGTCAGCCTCCTTCGCCGCACGTTCCACAATTTGCCCGCCACGGCGCAAATCAGCGGAGGCGTGCGGACCGACGGAAGCGGCGTCCCCGAGATCGTCTTGCGCGATGCGCCGGGGGTTTTCGCGTGGGGCACCGGCGGCCCTTCTTCCGGAACCGTTGTGCTGGCGGCCGTGCCGCGCCTCGGCGGCGGCGTGCAGTTCAGCCTGCTCTCGCTGCCCTCTTCGCTCGGCGAGCAAGAGAGGCGCGATGCGATGCGCGACGGACAATGGCTGCGCTTGCTTCCGGATCTGCGCGAGGCCCGCTGGCGCTTTTATGACGAAGGTCAGCAGGATTGGCGTGAGGATTGGCCGGAGGGGATGGGACGTCCGCCGCTCGTCGAGTTGAGTTTCATGGCGCTGGGCGAGGAAATTCCGCGCACGTATTTCTTTTGGTTGCCGCCGGTCAAGGAGCAGCAAGCGCCGCCGCCCGGCGAGCAGCCTCCCGAAGGCGAACAACCTCCGCCCGAAGAAACTCCCGAAGCGCCATGATGAAGAAAGCATCTCCATCGCCCCGCGGTGCCGCGCTCCTTCTCGTGCTCTGGGCCATCGCCATCCTTTCTTTCGCCGTTCTCTGGGTGGCGGATCTGGTTAATCTCGAACTCGCCACGAAATCGGCCGAGGCACGCGGCATGGCCGCGCGCCAGATCGCACTGAGCGGCGTGGCGCTCGGCCTGCATCCGCAGGTCACGCGCGAGGACATTGCTTTGCTCAATCGCGAAGTGCGTCCCGGCGAGATGATGCGCGTGCGCATCCGCGGGGAGGGCGCGCGTTTCAACATCAACCAGCTTCTCGCCCAGCAGGATCGCCTGGTCCTGAAAAATCTTTTTGTCCTCTGGGGGCTCGACAGCGATGCAGCCGATATTCTTATCGACCGTTTGACGGACTGGGTCGACGACGACATCGGGCGCCAACTCAACGGCGCGGAGCAAACCGAATATGAAGCCGCCGGCATCGTCGGCGCACCGGCCAACAGGCCGTTCCGTTCGGTCGATGAAATGGGACGCGTTCTCGGCATGGAGGAACTCACGGCGGTGAAGCCGAATTGGCGCGACGCTTTCACCATTTTCGGTGACGGCAAAATCGATGTGAACGAAGCCGAATCGGATGTTTTGCAGACCGCGACCGGCCTCACGCCCGAAATGACGGCGGACATCGTGCGCGTGCGCCTCGGACCGGACGGCGAGGAGGGCACGGAGGACGACTTGCGTTTCGAGAGTGTCGACCAACTCAACGGCTGGCTGACCGCCTCGTCCTATCCGGCAGGCCAGGCGGCGGCGCGGCTCTCCACGGAAAGCACGGTCAAAAGAATTGATAGCCGCGGAATCGTGGGGGACTCTGAAAGGCTGATTTCCGTCGTCGCCGAGTCCGGCGAAGGCGGCCAAGGTTCAAATTACCTTTTATGGGAGGAAAAGTGAAAAGCAACCGCGATGCTACCGCCAAACGCGGGGCGATCTACCGTCCTTCCTCTGCCGGATGGCAGAAGTGGGGCGAGGACGCGGCCGGCGCGCGCGCGTTGCAGGGCGAGGCCCCGGAACTTTCCGATTTGCAACCCGTTGAGGGCGGCATGATCGCCGTGCCCGTGCGGCGCGCTTTCTCGCTTTGCGTTTGGATTCCTTCCGACGATCCGTCCCTCTTCCGCGATCTCGTGCTGACCCAACTCGAGATGCGCGGTCTGGCCGGACGCACGCGCGAAGAGACGTCGTTTGATTGGCAGGAGATCGCGCGTGCCGACAACGAGGCGTTGGTGCAAGTCACGGTCCTGCCGGCGCATCTTGCACCTCGCTACTGGCATGGTGAAGTTACGGAATACGCCGTGTCTCCCGCTTGTCTTCCGCTCGACGCGGATGCCGTGTCCATTTGGCGCGAACAGGGGACGTGGGTCGCGGCCGTAACGCGCGCGGGCAAGCTTCTTCATTTTCAATCTCTCGCCGAGCCGTCGCCCGACAGTGCCATGGCACTGGAAATTTGGATGATGCTCTCCCCTCTCGAGGCTGGAAACATGCTCGATACGCAGCTCCCGGTCGTTTTCTACCGTCAGGAGGGCGATGCGTTGGACCTCGCGGGCTGGAACCAATCGGGAGCAGGAGACGCCACGGAGCGCGATTTTCCCCCGCCGGTCAGGCCGGCGCCGCTCGAGTGCATTCCGATCGCGGTGCGACATCTGCAGACCGAGAAAAAGAAGAGCGCGCAACAGCAGCGTTTCGCTTTCGCCGCCGCGGCAGTTTATCTCGCGCTTGTTTTGGTTCTCGCCGGCCAGACGCTCTGGTTGCATTGGAGCGCGCGCAAGTTGCAGTCGGAAATCGACGGCCTCGCGCCTGCGGTGACGGCAACCAAGGACGCGATGGACAAGTGGCAGGCTCTGCAGCCCGCGTTGGAACCGTCCAATTATCCGCTCGAAGTTCTTTTCCAGACGGCGCGCCTGTTGCCCAAGGATGGCGTCCGCCTCACGCTCTTTGAGATGAACCTCGACCGCGTGCTTATCCAAGGCGAAGCCTCCACTTTGGCCGCTGCGATCAAATTCCAGGACGATTTGGAAAAGAACGCGGAGCTGGAAGGGCTCTACGATTGGACGGCCGAGACACCGAAACAACTGCCCAGCGGAAGCACGCGCTTCCAAATCGACGGGACCCGCCGCGGGTCATCCGCGGAGAAAACCAATGAGAGCGCTGACATCTAAAGAACGCCGCCTGCTGTTCGCCTTGTTGGGCGCTCTGTTTCTGCTGCTCAATGTGGTGGCCCTGAAAACTTTTCTCGGTCGCCGCGCTGCGCTGCAGGCCAACATCGCCACGCTCGAGGCGGAACTCATGCAAAGCAGCACCGTGCTCGGACAGAAGGATTATTGGACCGAGCGGGCCCAATGGCTGGAATCGAACCAACCGACGGACGACACGACGACGGTCGATGACGACAACCGTTTCATCGAATTTGTCGAGAGCACGGCCAAGGAGAGCGGTTTGGCCTACACCCGGCGCGGCGGCGGCCCCGTTCCCTCGGAAGGACGTCCTTACGCCGAGGTCTTCGATGCCTCGACGGTCAAAGGCAACATGAAGTCGCTGATCGAGTGGCTCTCGAAATTGCAGCAACCGAAAGAATTCCGCGCCATCAAGCAACTTCGCGTCAAAAGCGGCGAGCCGCCCGAAGTCATTTGCGATATCGAGGTGGCGCGCTGGTTCCGGCCGGTGGGAGGACCGGCATCGCAATGAAAAACATTTTTGCAGTTGCGGTGTTCTTTTCGGCCGTCGTTGCGTGCTCTCTGCGCGCCTCGGAGGATGCCGGCACGATGCTCAAGGTTCCGCCGGCCGGCGATCGACCGGTCGGTGACGCGGTGCCGTCGACGGAATCCAAAGAATCACAACCTGCTCCCTCGCCCGAGCCCGGGCAAAATCCGTCGGCGCCGGACGCTCCCGCTGCCGAGCCAAGCGCCGAGGCGATCGTACCCGAGCCGTATCCTGTCTCTCGCTACGCGTCACTTTGGGAAAACTCGCCATTCCAGATCGAGTCGATCGCGCCGCCGCAGCAGTCGGAGGGTTTGGCGCAGCGCTTTGTCTTGGGCGGCATTCTCCGGGAAAACGGCGAACCGGTCGTGTGGGTGCGCGAGCGTGCCACCCAGCAATCTTACAAAGTCGCGCGGAATTCGACTAATAGCCTTGGCCTTTCGCTCGTTGAGGTAAGCGAGACCATGGATAAGCAAAGCGATGCCACAGCCACCATCCGTCTCGGCGGCGAGCTGGGAGTGATCAAATTTGACGTGGCGGCAACCGGAGCGGCGCCCGGGATAGCCATGCCGCCTCCCATGGCGCGGCCACCGATGATGCCGACACCGGTCCGGCCCCCGCAGCCCGTTCCCGGGATGGTGCCCGGGCAGACGGGAACTGCCATGCCAGGCA
>JBILUI010000034.1:0-18813 GCA_044371145.1 Chthoniobacterales bacterium
AAAGCTTCAGCCGCCGCCAAGAATTTTCCGGGCGAGGGGCAGAATAGTGCGGGCGCTGCGGTGCCACTTGGCTACGCGGTCGAGACGGAAGAGGGCGGAAGAGAAGGCGGAAACTTGAGTTTGAGACCTGAGTGAAGTGGTGGAGAGGGAGTTGCGGAGGTCTTTGATGCGTGTCTCGGTGGACTCGAGACGGGGGATGACGCGCTCTTTGAGGAAGCCGGAGATGAGTAATTTCATCTCGAGCTTCGCGGTGTAGCGGGCTTGGCGGGATCCGTTGTTCTTTTCTTTGACGATCGCGCCGAATGCCTCGAGTTGGCGTAGTCCTTGGCTGATGGAGCCCTGGCTGATGTCGAGCCGGCGCGCAATTTCCTCCATGGTAAGGGGTTCTTCGCGGGAGAAGAGGAGACCGTAGATTTGTCCGTAGGACCGCGGGTTGCCGAACAACTCGGCCAGGTCGGCAAAGACGGACACCAAGCCTTCTTCATACTCGGCCATCAACGCCGAGTCGGCGTCCTCTGCTGCCATTGGGGCGTGGAGCATGCCGCAGATTCGACCCGGCCCTTCCCAATGTCAAATCAAAATGAAATTATGAAGACTACCTCTGGATGGCGGGAGGGATGGCAGGAGTGTTCCCCATCGGCAGAGTCTCACCAATCGCCCAATATCTTCTAAATGAACGTCTTGCTGTTTAGAAGCAGACACACTTCTACTTTTTGCCAAAAGTCGATGTGTGTCTGTGGGGCATTCGTCCCAACCACACCGACAAAGAAAGGGTTCCGGGCAACTGGCAAGGTGGAACGCGCTGTTTGCCTTTGGGCCACTTTTCCTGCACTCGAGTTCGGCGCGATATTTCAGTCTGTAAATCGTGATGGGGACTTGGCGACCCACCCCGCGCGATCAGCGCTTAAAAATCTTCTGATGTCTGGGCAGTAAAGTCGCAACCCCACGGCTTCGACAGAAAGTCGGCCTTGAGCTTGCGTCATGGGAGGTGCAACGGGCTGTTCCCATCGGACGGGCCAGGCCCTGTCTGCGTGCTGCGGAAGAAAGGGTGACGGGAAGATCTAAGCCGTTACAGCCAACGCGTCAGATCGGCAACGTTGCTTGGGTCTGTTCCGGGGCTGCGTCCTCGAGCGCCATGTAACAGGTGCGTTCCTGCAGGGTGCCTAGGAGTTCGGGATTTTCTTCGTCGAAGCGGCCGACATTCAACTCGGCTTGGAGGAGACCGCCTTTGTCCACGGTGATCGAGCGCGCGTGAACTTCCCCCTTGAGGAATCCGCGCTTGAGGATGCGGAGGCGTCCGTTGCAATAGACGCGCGCGGTCAACTTGCCTTGCACGACCATGTCGTGCACGCGGATGGGGTGCGCGACGATGACATCGGCGCCGCGTTCGATGCGGATGCGGCGCGAGCCGATCTCGCAATTGAGCCGCCCGGCGGTGCGGATCTTGGTTTCACCGTCGCAAAAAAGTTTTCCCGACATGCCGCCTCCGATGTCGGCGCTGCCGCAGATGGTTGTCTGGTTGTTGAGGTAGCCGAATTTCTTGATGATCAGCGCGCCGCGGGTTCGCGCTGTGCGGGTGATGCGCTTCTCGACGATCACGTCTTCCAGTGCGATATGCGAATTGCAGTTCGGGCAACCGGTCGATGTGGCCATGCGCGGCACTTCGTGCACGCGCCCGCATTCGTGGCAGCGCACGCGTCGGAATTCGGGCGGACGGTATTTCTCGATGAAGAGCCGGACCTTCTCGATCTCCGGCTCGTAGCGGAGGATGTAGGGCTCGGCGACGCGGAGGAACCAATCCTTGAGCGGCGCCATTCGCTCGCGCCATTTGTCCGCAGTCGAGGGCAGCGCCTGGTGCGCCTCGAAATGATGCCCGCAGGTCCGGCAGAACGTGCTGATGACGCCCGCGGACTCCGACTGTCCGGCCCCGCATTTGGGGCAGGTTACCGCTTTTTTCCCTTTGCTCGGAGGAAGCGGCATCCTGCGCCGCCTAGATCAGACCTTTGCGTTGCGGTTCGCCGGTGGCCGGTGCGCCGGAAGCGGGACGCGCGTCGGTGCGGGGCAGACCGGACTTGTTCGGGCTGACTTCCGATTTGCCGACGAATGTGGCGCCGTCCTCGATGATGATGCGGCCGGCACGCAGGTCGCCGATGAGTTGCGCGGTGGCTTTCAACTCGACGCGCTCGGCGGCGTCGATGTTGCCCTGCACGGTGCCGAAGATGATGACGGATTTCGATTTCACTTCGCCCTGCACGTTGGCGCTTTTGCCCACGGTGAGGGTGGCATTCGAGGTGATTTCGCCTTCGATTTTGCCGTCGAAGACGAGGTCGTTTTGGAACTTGAGCGTGCCTTTGATTTCGACGTCGCTGGAAAGATGGTTGCGGTTGCCGGAGCTTGAGGATGTGTCGGTCATGGGATTAACGAGGTTGCTGAGGTTCATTGATGAAAGAACCTCCACGTTAAAGTCTGCGCGGTGCGGGTCAAACCGAAAGGAGACAAACTACGACGAAGGCCGAAAGCGGAGGCCTGAGCCGGAGCGAAGCGGAGACAGCTACCGGCAAACCTTAGTGAAGGGGTGCGTTGGCGGGGAAGAGCCTTCAGCCGGCGAGTTCTTCGGCCGGATAGGTCCAGATTTCGCTGAGGGTGGGGTGATAGTGGGGGATTTTGAGGAATTCGGCCGCGGTGGCGCGGTAGCGCATGGCGACGACCACTTCGTGAATGAGCTCGGAGGCGTGCGGGCCGACCACGGCCCCGCCGAGGATTTCGCCCGATTTGCGGTCGGCGATCAGTTTGACGAAGCCGTCGGTCTTGCCGTGGACGATGGATTTGCCGTGGTCGTCGAAGGGGTAGGTAGCCGCAGCGAAATCAAGTCCCAGCTCGGAAGCCTCTCGCTCGGCCAACCCGACCATGGCCGCTTCGGGTTGTGTGAAGACAGCGAAGAGACGCAGGCGGTAGTCGATCGTTTCGAGGGGTTCGCCGGTGCCGCGGAGGAGGCGCGCGGCGTTGCGCGCGGCGATTTCGCCCTGCTCGATAGCGATGTGGACAATCTCAAGCTTTCCGGTCACGTCGCCCGCGCCGAAAATGTGCGGGACCAAGGTTTGTTGCGTATCGCTGGTGGCGAGAGGGCGGGCGGGTGCGATTTCGAGTCCGGCCGCGGGGAGGTCGAGCTTGGCTGTGGCGGGGTCGCGTCCTAGGGCGAGAAGGATTTCGTCCGCTTCGATCGTCTCTTCGCGGTCGTCATGCGCCACGCGCACCCATTTGCCGCGCGATGATGTGCCGGCCTGGAGAATTTGGCAGCCCAGGACAAATTTTGTTCCGTGGCGCTCCATGCCTCGTTGCACCGCATCGGCCACATCGCGGTCCATCGAGCTGAGCACTTGCTTGCTGCGTTGCACGACGGTGACTTCCGCGCCGAGCGCGCGATGGTAATGCGCCATTTCGAGCGCGACCGGTCCGGCGCCGAGAACAACGAGCGACTTGGGTGGGTGCGCGTTGTCGAGCACGTCGTCGCTGGTCAGGGGCTTGGCTTCGGCGAGGCCGGGGATATCGGGATGGCGGATGACGGAGCCGGTGGCGACAAGGATGGTTTTGGCGCGGACGATTTCTTCGCCACCGCCGAGCAGGCTCACGAGAATTTCATGCTGCGAAGCAAAGCGAGCGTATCCGCGGATCAACTCGAACTTTCCGCTCCCGAGTTGATCCGTGCGGTATTTGGCAAATTCCGAGATCAAGCGGCGCTTGCGTTCGATGATTTTCGCGCCGTCGAACCCGATATCCTTCGCTCTCAATCCGAACTCCGGAGCCTCGCGCATATCCTGCAGTCGGTTGGCCGATTCGATGAGTGTCTTGCTCGGCATGCATCCTCGCAGGATGCAGAGCCCACCGAGTTCTTCCGATCCGTCGATCACCGCGGTGCGCAGTCCTTCGCCCGCGGCGGTGCGTGCCGCGGCGTAACCGGCGCTGCCGCCGCCGAGCACAACGAAATCGAACTCACTCATCACGGACTTTGTAGACGCGGAAGAATTGGTTGGCGAACACCGGCTCGAGAAAAGATGGGATGTCGAGTCCGCGGGCCAAACGACGGATCAGCGGGTTCTTCGGCGCGTCGACACCGAGCAACTGCGCCGAGGTGGGAATGATGCGCTCCGGATCGTCGGTTACGATGTAAAACACTTGGCGTTTGTCGAGAATGGCTTTCGCTTCGTTGTCGTCCGTCGCGAGAAAGAAGCGCGCGGTATCTGCGCTGCCGGGCAAACTTTGGTGCGAGGTTCCGCCGACCAAGGGCTGTCCGCTTTGGCGCGCCAGCGCGGGTGAAATCCACCAAGGGGCAAGAACGCCGCCGCGTGGTTGCGCGCGCAGGTATTGCGCGGTTTGTTCGATCAGCGCCGCTTCGACGATTGTTTCCTGGATCTTCGCTTGGGCTGCGGGTGAGGGCGACAAGCGCGCGTCCCATGCCCATGCAACCGGCCAAAGGCTGGCAAGAAAAACGGCCCAGGTGATCCAACCTTTTTGCAGCGGCGCGAGGATCCAAGGAAGCGCCAGGCAAAAGATGGCGGCTTGCCACGGACTCCACCGTGCCTGCCATCCGGTCAGCGCAGTGATGACGACAAGAAGAATGAGAGCCACGAGAGCGAGCGGATCGCGCCGGCGCCAATATTCCCACAAAAGCAAAACCGGTGCGGGCACAAGGAGCCATCCGGTCCAAGTGAACATGGCGCGCGGATCGGTCGGCGCGAGTTCGCCGAGCATAGCGGCCCAGCGGGGAAAGAGCGCGCGCACTTCTTCCGGCGGCCAAGGATTGCGGAATCCTTCGATGGCCCACGCAGCGAGGGCGATTCCGATGGCGAGCAAGAGTGCCTTGCGCCATGGCGGTGGATAAGCTTTTCCGCGCAAGACCAAGACACGGGCGATCTCCTGCGCAAAAAGAAGGATGAGCGGCTCGAACCACGACACCCAGAGCGCGAATCCCCAGGCAGCGCCCGAGGTCCAGGCCCACACGGGCCGATCGGTGCGGATGAAGGCGAAGTTCGAGGCCAGAGCGATGGTGGTCAGGGCGACGAGCAACGATTGATGGTCGGGGCGACCGAGGGCGAAGGCGTGGGTCAACGCCGGCGACACCGCAAAGAGCAGCAACATCGGCCAGCGCGGACGCAGGTCGATGGCGCGCGACCAAAAGAAAAGAAAGAGCAAAGAGGCCAAGCCGAGGAGTGGTGAGATCCAAGCCCCGCCCACGTCGGGTGGTCGGACAAGATCACCAAGCGCAGCGATGAGATAATCCATCGGCGCCGTGGTGTGCGGGACCGTGCCTTTCGGATGATTTTCGAACTCGTGCGCGCGGATGATGGTTCCGGGATTTGCCGCGACTATGGCCGCGCGCTGCATGCGGCTGTGGCAATCGCCATCGGCAAAAACAACAAGCACCCCTCCATCGGCACGAGGAACGAAGACCTGTGCGCGGTTCCATGTCGAAGCCGCGAGAAAGATTCCGGCCAGAGCGAGCATGCCAACGACCGTGCGGCCGAGGGTGACTGGGCGGGAAGGGCGGATTGGCATGTGATGTTTTATGACCGAAAAAAGCCGCTTGGCAGGGCAAAAAAGGCTGGAGCGGGGCGCGTGGCAGGATAGCTTTTCGAAACGCACGGGCTGATCCGGGCGCACCCCGGAAAGCACGATTTTTTATGGCGTCAAAAGCGAAGGAAAACGAAGAAGCAACAGCCGTCAAAAGCGCGGAATACGGCGCGGCGCAGATCGACAAGCTCGAAGGGTTGGAGGCCGTGCGCAAGCGGCCGGGAATGTATATCGGCTACACCGACGAACGCGGCCTTCACCATTGCGTCTACGAGGTCCTCGACAACTCGATCGATGAGCATTTGGCCGGATTTTGCACCCATATCGACGTGACCATCCATGCGGACGGCTCCTGTTCCATCCGCGACAACGGCCGCGGCATTCCGGTCGACATGCATCCGAAATGGAAGATTCCGGCCATCGAGCTGGTGCTGACCAATCTCCACGCCGGCGGCAAATTCGGCCAGGGCGCCTACAAATTCAGCGGCGGTCTCCACGGCGTCGGCGCGAAGTGCGTCAACGCCCTCTCCGAGTGGTTCAAGGCCGAGGTCTACCGCGACGGGCAGGTCTATTTCATGTCGTTCGCCCGCGGCAAAACGACGCAGAAGCTCAAGGTTCTGAGCGAGCTGAAGAACAAAAAGCAGACCGGCACGCAGATCACGTTTTTGCCGGACACCGAGATTTTCACCACGACCGAGTTTGTCTTCGAGCGCCTCGGCGCGCGCCTGCGCGAACTGGCCTTCCTCAACAGCGGCCTCGAGATCCGCCTGACCGACGAACGCGTCGACGGCGAGCCGAAGAAATCCATTTTCGTCTACAAGCTCGGTATCGAGGAGTTCGTCAAGGAACTCGGCGAGAGCAAGCAGGTCATCCATCCGAAAGTCATCAAGCTGACCGGCGGACGAAAGACGAAGATGAAGGACAAAGACGGCAAAGACGTCGAGGAGGACGTCTTCGTTGATTGCGTCATGCAATACAACGACAGCTACACCGACCAAATCCTCTGCTTCACCAACTCGATCCCGAATCCGGACGGCGGCACGCACATGACCGGGTTCCGTTCGGCGCTGACCCGCGCGATCAACCAATACGCCAAGGCCAACGAACTGGCGAAAGACAAGGACCCCGCCATCACCGGTGACGACGTGCGCGAAGGTCTTATCTGCGTGCTCAGCCTCAAGCACCCCGATCCGAAATTCGAGAGCCAGACCAAAGTTAAACTCGTTAATCCGGAGGTCGACGGCATCGTCAGTTCGATCGTTTACGAGGGGTTGATGGATTTCTTCGAAACGAATCCGCCGATCGCGAAGAAAGTTTTCGAAAAAGCCATCACTGCCGCCCGCGCCCGGGAAGCGGCCCGCAAAGCCCGCGAGACGGTGCGCAAGAGCGCGCTGACCGGCGGTGGCCTGCCCGGAAAATTGGCCGACTGTTCCGAGCGTGACCCGTCGTTGACCGAACTTTTCATCGTCGAGGGCGACTCGGCCGGTGGCTCGGCCAAGCAGGGGCGCGACCGTCGTTTCCAGGCGATTCTTCCCATTCGCGGAAAACTGATCAACGTGGAGAAAGCGCGTTTGGACAAGGTTCTGCAGAACACCGAGATCCAGACCATGATCACCGCGGTCGGCACCGGCATCGGCGAGGGCGAGCAGGAGGGATCTTTCAATTTCGGGAAACTCCGCTACGGGCGCATCATCATCATGACCGACGCCGACGTGGACGGTTCTCACATCCGCACGCTGCTGCTCACATTCTTTTACCGGCAGATGACCGAGTTGGTTCGTCGCGGTTGCGTCTACATAGCCCAGCCGCCGCTCTATCAGATCAAGCGCAAGAAGCGCGAGGAATACGTCGACGACGACGCGCAGCTGACCAAGATCCTCATCTCGCTCGGCGCGGAGGACGTGAAACTCGTCCACCTGAAGAACAAGAAAACCTTCACCGAGACGCAGCTCAAAGAAATCCTCGAGTTGCTTGAGCGCCTGAACAAACACAGCAACGCGATCAAGCGTCTAGGCGGTGATTTCGAGAGTTACCTCGAGGCGCGCGACGCCAAGAGCGACAAACTGCCCGAGTATTTGATCAAGATCCGCGACGGCAACACGGAGTCGGTCGAATACTTCCACGACGAGACCGAGCTGCAGTCCTTCGCCAAAAAGAACAGCGACCTCAATCTTTTCGAGGACGAAGCCACCGAGGCGCCCGAGGGCACGAACGGCGACGCCGCGCCGAAGGAAAAAGAGAAAGCCACCGCCGTCCGCCGCCGCCGCGCGCGCCTCGTCGAAATCCACGAATCGGTCGCGGTGGACAAACTGATCAAGGAGCTTTCCAAGAAGGGCCTCGAGATCGATCACTACACGGCGACGGACAGCCCGATCTTCCATTTGGTCGAAGGCGAGGGCGAGCGCGAGAACAAGCACGAGGTCTTCGCCATCCCGCGCATCCTCGAGCTGGTCAAAGAAATCGGCCGCCGCGGTGTGCAGATCAAACGATTCAAGGGCCTCGGCGAAATGAACGCCAAGGAGCTTTTCACCACGACGATGGATCCGGAAAAACGCCGACTCCTTCGCGTCAAACTCGACGAAACCAACGCCGTCGAGGCCGACAAAATGTTCACCGTCCTCATGGGCGACGTGGTCGAACCGCGCCGCCACTTCATCGAAGACAACGCCCTCAACGTCCGCAACCTCGACATCTAGAAAGACACCGATGCCCGCCAAAGCCGCCGAAGCCAAAACCGAATCCGCCGCCGACAAGACAACCACCCAGCGCAACAAGAATCTCGACCTCGCGCTGCAGCAGATCGCCAAGGACTACGGCGACGGCGCCATCATGCGTCTCGGCGACCATTCGCAGACCAACATCGATGTCATCCCGACCGGCAACATCCTTATCGACCGCGCCCTCGGCGTGGGCGGTGTGCCGCGCGGCCGCATTGTCGAGATCTACGGCCCCGAGTCCTCGGGTAAAACAACCCTTACCCTCACCATCATCGCCCAAGCGCAGAAGCGCGGCGGGTTGGCCGCTTTCATCGACGTCGAGCACGCGCTCGATCCGAAATACGCGCAACGTCTCGGGGTAAATCTAGACGACCTCCTCGTGTCCCAACCGAGTTCGGGCGAGGAAGCGCTGCGCATCTGCGAAACGTTGGTCCGCTCCAACGCCCTCGATGTCATCGTTCTCGATTCGGTTGCGGCGCTCGTGACCAAGCAGGAACTCGAAGGCGAAATCGGCGATTCGACCGTTGGCACGCAGGCCCGCCTGATGAGCGCGGCCATGCGCAAGCTGACCGCCCTCATCGCCAAAGCCCGCACCTGCTGCATTTTCACCAACCAGATCCGCGAGAAGATCGGCGTGATGTTCGGCAATCCCGAGACCACGCCCGGCGGCAAGGCGCTCAAGTTTTACTCCAGCGTCCGCATGGATATCCGCCGTATCGGCGCGATCAAACAGACTGACGGTGCCGTCACCGGCAACCGCACGCGCGTCAAAGTGGTCAAAAACAAAGTCGCCCCGCCGTTCACCGAGGCCGAGTTCGACATCATGTACAACGAGGGCATTTCCAATGTCGGTTCGCTCATCGACATCGCGTTGGAAAAAGGCGTCCTCGAGAAACGCGGCAGTTGGCTCAGCTTCAAGGGCAACCAACTCGCCCAAGGACGCGACGCGGCCAAGGAAGCGCTCAAGGCCGACGAAAATTTGTACAAGGAGATCGAGGACGCCACGCTTGCCGCCATGAACGCGGCAGAGGCAGCATAGGGAACAACCGGCGCCAGTGACGGCGCCGCTACGGCAGTAGCGTCGGCGTGCCCGCTGACGGAACGAACGCTCACCGCGAATGAATATCCACGAATACCAGGCCAAGGAGCTGCTGACCAAATTCGGCGCGGACAATCCGCGTGGATCAGTCGCCCGCACGGCCGAGGAGGCGGAAAAAGTGGCCCGCGAACTCGGCACCAATTCCATAGTGGTCAAAGCTCAGGTTCATGCCGGCGGCCGCGGGAAGGGAAGTTTTACCAACGGCTTCCAGGGCGGCGTGCATCTTTGCAAAACGGCCGGCCAAGCCCGTGATCTGGCGGCCAAGATGCTTGGGCAGACGCTCGTCACGCACCAGACCGGACCCGAGGGACGCGTGGTCAATCAAGTGCTCGTGGCCGAGTCGGTCGAGATCGAGAAAGAATTTTATTTCGCCATCCTGATGGACCGCGCGACCGGCGGTCCGGTCATCGTGGCCAGCCGTGAAGGCGGGATGGACATCGAGGAAGTGGCCGAGAAAAGCCCGGAAAAAATCCTGCGCGAACCGGTTGACCCTGCTTTCGGACTCCAACCTTACCAAACGCGCAAACTGGCCAAAGAACTCGGTTTTGCCCCGGCGCAGATGCGCGGTGCGTGTAAACTCTTCGCCGCGCTCTACCGCTGCTTCACCGCTTGCGATTGCTCGATGGTGGAAATCAACCCGCTCGTCCTGACCAAAGGCGGCGAAGTGCTCGCCCTCGATGCCAAGTTTTCCTTCGATGACAACGCGCTCTTCCGCCATCCGGACATCGTTGCCCTGCGCGATGTCGCCGAGGAGGATCCGCGTGAAGTCGCCGCGTCGAAGCATCATCTCAGCTACATCGGATTGGACGGAAACATCGGCTGCATGGTCAACGGGGCCGGCCTGGCCATGGCCACGATGGACATCATCAAGCACCATGGTGGCGAGCCGGCCAACTTCCTCGACGTGGGCGGCGGCGCGAGCGAGGAACAGGTCACCGAGGCCTTCAAAATTTTGCTCTCCGATGCCAACGTGAAAGCGATCCTCGTGAACATTTTCGGCGGCATCATGAAGTGCGACGTCATCGCGCAGGGCATCCTCAACGCGGTAAAGTCGGTGAAGCTCGGCATTCCTCTGGTTGTCCGTCTCGAAGGCACCAATGTCGAACAGGGCCGCAAACTTCTCGCCGACTCCGGTCTGCCCATCGTCACCGCGACCGACCTCGACACTGCGGCGAGTGAAATCGTCAAACTCGCCAAATCCTGATCATGTCCGTTCTCGTCGACAAAAACACCCGCCTCGTTGTCCAAGGCATCACCGGAAAGTCCGGTGCGTTTCACACGCGCAACTGCATGGAATACGGCACGAATGTCGTGGCCGGTGTCACTCCCGCACGCGGCGGCGAGATGTTCGACGACAAAGTTCCGGTCTTCGACACGGTGCACGAGGCGCGCAAGCAGACGGGTTGCAATGCCACCATGATTTTTGTCCCGCCCGAGTTCGCGGCGGATGCCATTCTCGAAGCGGCCGACGCAGGAGTGGAACTCATCGTCTGCATCACCGAGGGAATTCCCGTCATGGACATGATGCGCGTCAAAGAACTGATCGAGAGCAGCGGTTCCCGCCTCATCGGACCGAATTGCCCGGGCATCATCACGCCGGGCCAATGCAAGATTGGCATCATGCCCGGATACATCCACAAGCCGGGTCACATCGGTGTTGTTTCGCGCTCTGGCACGCTGACCTACGAGGCTGTTTGGCAACTGACCAGTCGCGGGGTGGGGCAATCGACCTGTATCGGGATCGGCGGCGATCCGATCATCGGCACGACCACGCTCGATGCGGTGAAACTTTTCGCCGCGGATCCCGACACGCACGGAATTATTCTCATCGGTGAAATCGGCGGCAGTGCCGAAGAAGAAGCGGCTGCGTGGTTGAAAGAAAACTGTGACAAACCGGTGGCCGGATTCATTGCCGGTGCCACCGCGCCTCCGGGACGCCGCATGGGTCACGCTGGCGCCATCATCTCCGGTGGCGAAGGCACTGCGTCGGCAAAGAAAGAAGCGCTCCGCGCCGCCGGAATCGCCGTGGCCGAAACGCCGAGCACCATTGCCGACACGCTGTTGGCGGTGATGAAGTAACTGCAGAGATGTTTCCATTGTAGCGGCGGTCTGTGACCGCCGGTGCATAACAGGGCAAAGGTTCCGACGGCTACAGACCGCCGCTACAAAGCGGGGAAGCGGCTACCCACCGCACGCGGCGCGGATCATCTGCACAAAAGCCGGTTCGGCTTTTTCCACGGTGGGAGCAGGGCCGGTCATTTTGACATAAACATCGCCGTTCGGGCTTTCCAAGATCGCGCCGAGCAGGGACTGGCCTTCGAGTGGCGTCGTCGGTTGTCCGGGCATGCCGCTTTGGAATGTGCCGCGCGCGCGGGCGAAAGTGACCGGGACGGTGCCGATGGTTTCTTTCGCGCTGGCTGCGCCTTTGGCGTCGTTGTCGCCGTCGATCTGGCTGAACCACCGGTCGACATTCTGCTGCACGGTGCCGCCTTGGCCGGGTCCGAAATGGAACACGGTGATGACCGCTTCGCCCGCCGCGCCGGTGCCTTCGGGTCCCGGGACGTAGATCTCCGCCTTGCGCATGGGCGAGGATGGTTCCACCGAGCGCCATCCCGTCGGCACGGCGAAGGAAAAATCGCCGGCCTTGAATGTGGTGGCAGGTTGCTCCGCCTGCGCGAGGCAGGCGGCGACGGCGAGCAGGATCCCAACGCGCAGGCCGCGCATGGCTTAACGCTTGCTGAACTGGAAGCGCTTGCGGGCGCCGGGACGGCCGGGCTTTTTGCGCTCCTTCATGCGCGGGTCGCGGGTCAGCAATCCGTTTTTCTTCAGCTCGGGACGAAGCGTGTCGTCGAGTTTGAGCAGGGCGCGCGCGATGGCCAGGCTGGAGGCGCCGGCTTGTCCGTTGACGCCGCCGCCGGAAGCTTTGATCGAAACGTCGACGGTTTGCTTGCGTCCGACCAATTCGAGCGGGCGCAGCACGGCGGTTTGCAGGGTGGCCGTGGGAAAGTAGTCGTTGAACTCGCGGCTATTGACTTCGATTTTGCCGGAGCCGGACTTGAGGCGCACGCTGGCGACGGAAGTGCGGCGGCGGCCGGTGGCGGTGTGGACGTCGGACATGATCAGGAAAGTTTGAGTTCTTTGGGTTGCTGCGCGGTGTGCGGGTGTTCGGCGCCGGCGTAGACTTTGAGTTTGGTGAATTGGGCGCGGCCGAGGCGGTTGTGCGGGATCATGCCGCGCACCGCGCGCTCGACGAGCAGTTCGGGACGGCGGGCCTGGCGCTTTTCGAAAGTCTCGCTTTTGTGTCCACCGACATAACCGGAGAAGCTGGTGTAAACTTTGGCCGTCGGCTTTTTGCCGGTGACACGCACCTTCGAGGCGTTGATGACCACGACGAAATCGCCGGTGTCGCAATGCGGGGTGAACACCGCTTTGTTTTTGCCGCGCAGAACGTCGGCAACTTTGGTGGCGAGGCGGCCGAGGATCTGGTTTTCGGCGTCCACGATCCACCAGTTGCGCTGGATTTCTTCGGCTTTGGCGGAAAAGGTCTTCATGGCAAAATTGGCCGCGTAGAATAGGAGACCTGCCGAGGGGTGTCAAAGCAAATAAGGGCGGGTCCCGTTGAGGGTTGGGAGAGGGGAAGGTTCGCGGCGAGAGGCTTCAGGGTCCGGTTCGATCTCTCAACTCTCATCCCTCAACCGTCAACTTACCCTGCTGCGGCCGAACACTGTAAACCGAGCCGGGGTTTGACGAGACAGCCCTGTGGCAAAACTGGAGACTCCGGGCAGCCTCCGCGCCTTGTCTGACCGCGCGCTCGCAGGTTAACTGCCCGATTCCGTGATGCACCTCCACCGTCCCGCCGCCCGTCTCGCCCTAGCCATCCTCGCCCCGGTCGTTTTCTTCCTGGCGCTAGAGGGAATTCTTCGCCTCACCGGCCTGTTCCGTCCGCCCCGCCTCCTTGAGAAGGTTCGCCACGAGGGCGCGACCTATTACACGACCAACCCCGCTTTCGCCCGGCTCTTCCTCTCCCGCCTCAATGTCCCTTCGCCCCCGCCCCTCTGGGTCGCGGCAAAAAAACCCGAGGGCGTCCGCCGCGTCATCCTCCTCGGCGAATCGGCCGCGGCCGGTTTTCCCATGACCGATTACCATCTGGGCCGCCTCATCGAAGCTCGCTGGCGCGCGCGCTTCCCCGGCGAACCCGTCGAAGTGATCAACCTCTCCATGGTCGCGGTCAATTCCCACGCCTTGCGCGAATTCGCCCGCGAGGCCATGGCGCTCGACCCGGACATGATCGTGCTCTACGCGGGACACAACGAAGTCATCGGTCCGTTCGGTCCCGCGGCCAAGTTCGGTCCGCCCGCGTCCTCGCCCGCCCTGTCGCGTCTTTCCCTCGCCGTGCGCCGCACGCACACCGGCCGCGCCGTGGAGTCGTTCCTCGGTCTCTTCGCCGGAAATGAAACGCCGCCGCCTTGGCGTGGTCTCGACGAATTCCGCGGCGTCAGCGTGGCCGCCGACGATCCCGCGCTCGACGACATGCTGGCCAACACGGAGGAAAATTTCCGCGCCATCACGAGCCGCGCGCTCAAACACGGCGCCAAAGTCCTCTTTGTCTCTCCCGTCATCAATCTCGCCGACTGGCCGCCCGTCGGGAGCGAACCGCCCGAGGCCGGCGGCGTCGACGCCGTGCTCGCCGCGCAGGAGGCCGGCGACATCTCCGCCTTCCGCAGCGCCGCGCTCATCTACGAAGCCGCGCAAAAACGCCGGTCCGGCGGCGACCTGACCCGCGCTTGGCCGCTTTACCGCCGCGCGGCCGATCTCGACACGCAACGCTTCCGCGCCGACAGCCGCATCCGCGCGCTCCCGCAAAAAATCGCCTCCGACTCCGGGCCCGGTGTCGCCGCCATTGATGCCGACCGCTGGTTGCACGAAGGGAATCCGACCTTCGCCACCGACCGCGATTACTTCCTCGAGCACGTGCACCTTACTTTTGCCGGACGCGCCGCGGTGGCTGAGTTGACCGTCGACGGCATGGCCGCGCTGTGGGGACTCGACCCGCGCGACGAAAGCCCGGAAGCCATCGCCGCGTGGTGGCAGAAATTTCCGCAAGCCGAAAGCGAAGCCCGCCGCGACACGCTGTTCACCGGCTATGACGAACACGACATGTGGAGCCTCGCCTGGAAGTTGTTGCGTCTCGGGGTTTTTGCCGACGCGCCCGGCCTCGCGCAGCGCCGCGACGAATTGGCGGCCCAAGTGCGCGACCTGCAACGCCGCGCCACGCTCGGATGGGATACGACCGACATCGTCATCGCCTACGAGCGCGCGCAATTGCAGAACCCGCGCGACCCGGTCACCCATTTCACGGCCGGACGTCTGCTCGGCATGCGCGGCGAGGGCGTGCGCGCCGAGGAAGCGTTCGCACGCGGCTTTGCCTTGCAACCCAACTTCAACGACGCGCTGCTCAATTACGCTGCGATGCAAATGAGCCGCGGCGACACCGAGACGGCGCGCGCCTCGCTGAGCACGCTCGAAAAATACGACCCGCAGGCCAACGGATTGATCAAGATGCAGGCGGCCGTGGCCATGCGCGAAGCCGAGTTGCCCGAGGCCGCCGCGCTCCTGCAAAAACACCTCGCCCTCAACCCGGGCGATGCCGAGTCCTGGCTCACCCTGTCCGAACTCCAGCTCAAGCTGGGCGATTTCCCCGCCTCCGAGACCAGCCGCCAGAAGGGCAAAGCCGCTGCCGCCCAGTAACTTGCAGACAGTCTTACTCGAACTCAGGTTTTACGTCTCAGCCCTTGCTGTTCTTTTCTGTCACTTTTTTGTCAAAAATCAGTTGACCACCCGCCCCAACTGCATTTGATTTCTGTGTTGTTCCAGAAACATCCACTTGCTTCCAACCCCATGAAAAAAATCCTTCTCTCCGCCATTACCGCCGCAGCTTTTGCTATTGCACCAAATTCTTACGCACTCCTCGCTAGCGACTCGGCCAACAACTACACCACGGCGACGTGGACTAATGGTGCCAACCTGGGAACTGGCTTCGGGGCGTGGGCGCTCTCCTCGGGCAACGGCACTGGCGGTTTTGGCGGCTACTACGTTACGGAGACTGCCAACAACAATACCCCCGCAAATGCCGGCATCACCGGAATGGATGCAAGGTCTTTTGCGCTCTACGCTGACCCTTTAGGGTCCGGCGCTTTCGCTAATGCGGATCGGTCGTTCTCCAGTTCGATGGCAGTTGGAGACACCTTCAGCTTTCAATGGGGCGTAAATTGGGACAGCGGGGCCGGTGGAAACAAGGGTTTCAATATTTACACAGGCGCGCCTGGCACCGGTGAAATTGTCAACGTGAACAATGGCGGCTCATCAATCATTACTTTCAATGGATCTGATACCTTATTTGGTTTTGGCACATCCGTTATGACTTGGTCCTTCACCCTCACAAGTGCGTCTACTCTCTCGGTGTCTGCTAACGACCGCGATGGCGTTGGCACATTCACTACCAACCTGACCGTTGCAGCAGCACCTCAGTCATTCCGCTTTTACGCTTCCGGCATGCAGGCGGGTGATCAAGCCAAACCCTATTTCAACAATCTCAGCGTCGTCCCCGAACCCTCGACCTACGCGTTGCTCGCTTTAAGCGCTGTGGGCTTGGCAGGCTACGCCGCCCGCCGCCGGGCGCGGAGATAATTTCCCCCGAGTCGTAATACGAAAACCCCGGTCCGGATTCTTCCCGGGCCGGGGTTTTCGATTTTCCGGCGCGCGCGGACGACTTGGGATCAAGTCAACAAACCGCTGTAACTGCCGCGTAATCAGAGCTTTTTAAGTCAGTTGGCTCTTTCTCTTTGTCTCCTTCATTTCCGTCCTCACCATGGCCCCGAGCTGCCTTCGAAATTTTCCACTCTGAAAAAAATGTCACTTTTTCGTAACTTCCGTTTGACAACACCTCCTCGCCGCAACAAATTTTCCCAGTTGATATAGTTTAAAATTGTTACGCATCATCAAACAACCCACCAAACCAAAGCCCCTCATGAAAAAACTCTTCACCGCAGCGGTGTTCTCCGTTGCTTGCTCAGCAGCTGTTTTTGCGGCGAACGTAGCTAACGACAATGCCGGCAATTCCGCCTACTCCGACGGGTGGACTACCGGCGACAATGGTGGCACCGGATTCGGTAACTGGACCCTCACATCCACTCCCAACGGCGGTTTCGCCGGTTCTTACGTTGGAGGCACCAGTCAGGGGAATCCTTCCTTTGGCATATTCGCGGGTGATAGCTCCACCGCTCTTTTCACTGCAGACCGCCCCTTCACCGGCGGAGCACTAACTGCAGGTCAGTCCTTTTCGGTTAGCCTAGGCAACACCGTTTCTATCGCTGGCGAGATTGGCTTCCAGTTCCTAAGCGGATCGACTGCTCGGTGGACACTGAAGTTCATTGGCGGCGGGACAGATTGGCAAATCAATGACGGCGGCGGTAGCGACTTTGGCGCCGGCCAAGCCTATGCTGCCAATACTCCATTGGCGTTTTCCTTCACCTACAATGGCGGAAATTCCTATTCCTACACATTCGGAACGGGTTCGGGTAACAACTTTACAGCGGCCAACGATCTCTCCAACCTCACGGGCGTTCGTTTCTACAACCGGGACCAAGGAGCAAATCAAAATCTAGGCTTCAATAATCTCAGCGTTGTCCCCGAGCCCTCAACCTACGCTTTGCTTGCGCTCAGCGCGGCGGGGCTTGGCGCTCACGTGATTCGCCGTCGCCGCCGCTAGAAGCAGCTACGAGGAGTTTAACGAGAACCCCGGTCCTGTTCGCGGGACCGGGGTTCTTATTGAGCAGAGCCCGCTTCCTCCTTCGCGAGGATCTCGAGGGCGCGCGCGTGCCCTTGATCCGCCGCCTTTTGCAGCCATACCCTTGCCTCCCCGCGCCTTTCAGCGAAGGTTTCGCCGTGCTGGTAAAGCGCAGCCAGCACGAATTGGCAATCGGCGTTCCCCTTTTCAGCCCACGGCAAAAGCAGTTGTTCCGCGCGTGTTTCGTCCTTCGGCAGACCGAAGTCACCCTTTCCAATCACCGTGGCCAGGAAAAGCACCGCTTCAATATTTCCCTGGTCAACCGCCATCTGCAGGAAATCCATGGCCTCTTTTTTGCGTTCCTGCTCCACCGAACCGATCAATCCGCGGCCGAGTGACAACTGCGCCGGCGCGTAACCCTGCGCCGCCGCTTTGCGTCCCCAGATGATGGCGGCCTCCATGTCGCGCGGCATGCCGCGACCGTTGGCCAGCATGTTAGCCAGCTCGTATTGTGCCTCGGGTGAACCCAGATCCGCCGCGCGGCGCATGTATTTGTAGGATTCCTTGTCCGACTGATCCATGCCCCGGCCGTTGGCGGCCAAGGCCGAGAGCACACGCAGCGCTTCCGTGTCGTTTTGGTCCGCCGCTGCGTTTAGCCAGCGCAGGCCTTCCCCGATGCGCTGCAGATCATCTTCTTGCACAGACCGCATCCCCAACTTTGTCTGCGCCCAAGCCTGACCGCTCAGGGCCGCCTTGAGATAGAGCGCCTCCTCCTCGGTCGCCGGCTGCGCCTCGGCCGCGATTTCTTTGGTTCCGCGCGCTGGATCCAGACGGAAGCCAATGTCCGTCAGCGCCGGC
Organism: Chthoniobacterales bacterium; assembly: GCA_044371145.1. Classification (GTDB taxonomy): domain Bacteria; phylum Verrucomicrobiota; class Verrucomicrobiia; order Chthoniobacterales; family JACTMZ01; genus JACTMZ01. Next base: position 18,029 of record JBILUI010000034.1, read on the forward strand.
CCCGCCTTGCCCTCCAAGGTTTGCCCCGTCGGATATGGATCGAGCCCCGGATTTTTCTCCCAAGCCCACGGATCCTCCGGCGCGGGCCGCCGGCACCCCGCCGCCAACACCGCCGCGCACATCGCGATCCGCAACACGTCCTTCATCCCGCGCAAAGTAAAACTCCGTGCGCGCCTTCACAAGGCCTCTGCCGTCGGACGGGACAAGCCCGTCCGCGCGGGTGCGCCGCCCGCACCGCTCGGTCGTGCCGCCGATGGCCTTGTGCCATCGGAGCGCAACAGGCCCCGGCCCGGCGTGCACTCGCTCGCCGTCATGCCCGACCATGTCCACGTGAGCGTGCGCGCGTCGACGAATGCCACACCGCGCGAAGTGGCGGATGGCCTGCGCCGCGCACTCAATTTGGCCGCGGGGTGCGCGCTGTTCTCCGCGCGTATGTATGCGGGGACGTTTTCCGATTACGCCCTGTCGGCGATTCGCCAGCGCCCCTGATGCGCCGCCCCTTCTCGCGACACGCCACAAGTCACTCGTCGCTGGGCTGTGGTCCTCAGGCCACCTCTTCTCCGAACGGGCGCTGATCCTTGGAGAGAACGGTTTTCACCAACTCACCTTCGCCGCAGACGATCATCGCGGGGAATCTCTTGAAGCATCGGCCGGATGGAACAATGGGATTGGTATCCAGCCAGTCGGCCAGCAAGCCGAGCTGTTCCGCGGGAATGGCGCGCTCTTCCACCCGATCGAGAAGATGCCTGAAAACGGCGCGCGGCAACGCATGCCGTCGGACTTCA
>JBILUI010000035.1:0-18789 GCA_044371145.1 Chthoniobacterales bacterium
ATCTCCGGCAAACTTACAAATGTATTCAGCCGGGGTTCTGCGTGATCCAAGAGCGTCGGCGGTATCGGCGGATCAGTTGTGAAAGCTGTTGCGAATGTCCCAAAATGTGTCGCTATTCTTAAGCGCAAAACACTGTTGTGAAGGGATTTGTAAAAAATGGCGGTGAGGGAGGGATTCGAACCCTCGGTAGGTTTTAAGGCCTACGGAGCTTTAGCAAAGCTCTGCTTTCGACCACTCAGCCACCTCACCTGAGAAAGGTCGCCAAATTGCCATCGCGGGCTATCGGCGTCAATGCCAGTCAGTCGATGTCGATGGTGGCCGGCGTGGCGTCGTCGTTGTCGATGCCGCCGATCTGGATATTCGGTCCGCCGATACCGCCTGTGTTGATGCTGATGGTGCCCGGGCGCGGTTCGGGCTTGGGAGAACTGCAGGCGACCAAGGCCAAGGAGAGCAACAGGAGAAGGGTAACGCCTGGGAAGTTCTTCATAGACTTATCATGGGGCGGCTGCTTGGTCCGATCAATCCGCAAGCGAAGACGGGGAAATGGGCAGGAGTGGATTGGCTTTGCTGCGCTCAGCTTGTCTCGCTGCGCTCGGCTCGAATGGCGGGTGTTGATTCCGGCCTTCGGCCTTCACCCCTTCGGGTCCGACTTAGGGTCGGTCTGTGCCGCTGCGCGGCGCTCTCATCCACTTAGAGGAAAGAAACTGGGCAGGAGTGGATTCGAACCACTGAAGGCAAGAGCCAGCAGATTTACAGTCTGCCCCGTTTGGCCACTCCGGAACCTGCCCGAAATTTTTTCCCGCTCCAGTCGCTAGGAGGCGACGCGGGGTTCGAGAACTATGCGTTTGATGACGATTTTTTCCAAGGGAAAGTTGTTGGGGTCGGTGCCCTTGCGGCTGATTTCTTCGAGCACATCCATGCCGTCGAGCACGCGGCCGAAGACGGTGTATTTGCCGTTCAATTTCGATTGGTCCTTGAGGCTGAAGAAAAATTGGCTGCCGTTGGAAACCTTGGCCGGGTTGATGTCGCCTTCGATGCGCGACATGGCGATCGAACCTTTTTTCACCGGAAGGCGGATTTCCGCCGGCACGGTGTAGCCAGGGCCGCCGGTTCCCGTCCGGTCGGTCGGACCGTAGCGGCTATCCGGGTCGCCGGTCTGGAGAAGCGATCCGGGGAAAGCGCGGTGGAAGCGCATTCCGTTGTAGTAACGGCGCGCCACGAGGTCTTTGAAATTTTGCACGTGGAGGGGGGCCGCCCCGTCATAAAAACCGAGGACGACTTGGCGCAGATCGCGCTCTTTGCCGACTTTGATTGTCACGACGGCGACCTCCGGCCCGAGGGTCTGGGCGTGCAGAGCCGGCGCGAGCAACAAGGCGAACAGGAAGAGGGCCGCTTTCATGAGTGGCAAGGATTCAGGAACGGAGCGGGGGAGGCAAGAACTGAGAAGCTTTAAGTTTTAAGTTTGTAAGTTTTAAGGGGAGGGCGAAACGATTTTGACGACGGAGGCAAAGTCTTCTTCGCTCAATCCTGCTTCGCAGGCTGCGTCGTAGAGGTGGAGCATGGCTTCACTCAGTTTGCGTTGCCCGGGTGCCGCGGCTTCGCAGGCCAGGCGGAGGTCCTTGCGCATGTTTTTGGCGGAGAAGCGGGGCGCGAATTCGCCGGCGAGCATGCAGGGAAGCTTGAGGTCGGTGACGCCGGAGCGCGCGGCGTTGTTTTCGAGCACGGCGGGCAGAATGCCGGGGTCGACGCCGTTGGCGCGGAGCAAATTGACCGCCTCGGCCAGCGAGACGGCGGCCGCCGCCGCCATGATGTTGGTGGCGATTTTTACCGCGCTGGCCGTGCCCACTTCGCCCAGCGGAAGGATGGCTTTGGCGCTCGCCTCGAGCACGGGACGGGCGCGTTCGAGCGCCGCGTTGTCGCCGCCGATGTAGTAGGTGATTTGTCCTTGGGCGGCGGCGTCACGGCTTCCGGTGAAGGGCGCGTCGAGAAGTGTCGCGCCGCGCGATGCCGCCAGGCCGGCCATTTCGCGCACAGTTTGCGGTGCCACGGTGGCGTGGCAGAGCAGGACGTGGTGCGGACCGAGGGAAGGGAGCATCTTTTCCAGCGTCTCGCGCAGGGCGGCGTCATCCGCAACAAAGATCTGCACGATGTCCGAGTTCTCGGCCACTGCGGCCGGATCGCGGGCCGGCGCCGGCACGCCGGGAAACTTGCGCAGCGTGCGGTTCCACGCGCTGAGCGGGAAGCCCGCGGCTGCGAGTCGCGCAGCCACGCGCGAACCGATGATGCCGAGACCGATGACGCCGGCTCTCGCCGCAGCGGCCATTGAGGATCAGTTACCCTTCGGGGCGGGTGCGGCCGGTTTCGGTGCGGCCGGAAGCTTGTTCTCCACCTCCGCGTCGGAGCGCAGTCCGTCGATCACGCTGCGCACCGCTTCGCGGCGTTTGGATCCTTCGAGGTAGGAGGTGACTTGTTGCTTCACCTCTTCGAAGGGCATGTTGCCGGCCGGTTTGCGGTCCGTGACCTTGATGACGTGCCAGCCGAACTTGGTGCGCACCGGTTCCTTGCTGATCTCGCCTTTGTCCATGCCGAAGGCGGCGTTGGCGAACTCGGGCACCATGCGGTCCTTCGGGAAAAAGTCGAGGTCGCCTCCGGATTCCTTCGCGCCCGGCTCCTCGGAAACTTCCTTCGCCACAGTGGTGAAATCTTCTTTCTTGGTGGTCACGCGCTCGAGGGCGGCATCGGCGGCCTTTTTCTTCTCGGCCACGGCCTTTTCGTCGGCGTCTTCCGGCGTGCGGATGAGAATGTGGCTGGCGCGGACGAGCTCGGGATGTTCGAACTCTTTTTTGTTCTCGTCGTAGAATTTTTTCACGTCGGCCTCGGGAACGGCGGCTTTGTCTCCGATCTGTTCCTGCATCCATTTTTGCTGTTGGAGCATGCGCTTCACCGTGTCGCGGAAGGAGCTGTCGGTCTCGCCCGCTTTTTGCATCTCCGCTTTGAAAACGTCCTCGCTCGGGAACTGGCTTTTCACGCGGCCGATCTCGGCTTCGAGGTCGGCGTCCTTGATTTCCACGGACGAGGCTTTGCGCGAAACGAGTTTGTCGACGATGAGTTCGTCGAGGATCTCGCGGTAGCCGGCCATCTTTTGTTCCGGCTCGATTTCGTCGGGGTTGATCCCGGAGGAGGCGAGGGCGCGGTTGAAGGCTTCCTGCAGGTCGGCACGGGAAATTTTTTCGCCTTCGACGACAGCCACCGGGTCCGGAAGTTCGGGTTCCGCGGTCTTGGCGACGGGCTTATCATCTTGGGCGACAGCCGCGCAGGGCAGTAGCAGGAGGGCGAGCAGGCCGGCGATGCGGCTCGGAGTGAATTTCATAGGAAGCGCCGAATGTGTCACGGTGAGCAGCGCACGGCCAGCGGATTCTGGCCTCCGCGTAGGGAACGGCACGGGGCTGGAATGTCGACGCGGGTCCTCGAAATCTTGACGGCCTTCCCCATGTGGGGCTTGCCGCGGGGCCGGGATTTCTTTATTGCAATGAATCCGCCGCGCCAATAAGCGTGGGCGTTCAAACCAAACAAAATCTTATGTCCGACAAACCCATCGAAGAAAGAGTCAAAGAAATCATCGTCAAGGAACTCAGCGTCAATCCCGAGCAGGTGACGCCCACGGCCTCGTTCATCGAGGACCTCGGGGCCGACTCCCTCGACACCGTCGAGCTCGTCATGGCGTTCGAGGAAGAATTCGGCGTGGAAGTCCCCGACGAGGAAGCCGAGAAGCTCCAGACGGTCGGCGATGTGGTCAAATACATCGAGGCCAACTCGACCAAGTAAGCGCGCCGCGCAATATTTCAGCACAACCCCGAGGCGAAAGCCTCGGGGTTGTTTGTTTTGCCGGTTTAGGCGGGTTGCGACCGTCATAGACCGCGGCTACAAGGAGAGGTATGTCTTCACGCGACGAGGCGCACCGCTATGCGCGCCAGTTGGCCCTGCCGGAGTTCGGGCCGACCGGGCAGGACAATTTGCGCGCGGCCCGTGTCTTGCTCATCGGGGCAGGGGGTCTTGGTTCGCCTGCCGCGATGTATCTGGCCGCGGCCGGGGTCGGGACGCTCGGGATCGTCGATCCCGACGAGGTGGAGTTGTCCAATCTCCACCGCCAAATCCTGCACCGCACCGCGGATGCGGGGCGCCCCAAGGTGGACTCGGCCCGCGACACGGTCGCGGCGACCAATCCCCATGTGCGGGTCGAAACATTCCGCGAACGCTTCACCGCCGCGAACGCCCTCGATCTTGCCCGCGGATGGGATCTCGTGATCGACGGCAGTGACAACTTTCCTACGCGCTATGCGTCGAACGATGCCTGCGTGGCACTCGGTATTCCCAATGTTTACGGCTCGGTCTGGCGCTTCGAGGGACAGGTCTCTGTCTTTGCCCCGCATCTCGGCGGTCCGTGCTATCGCTGCCTCAATCCTCAAGCGCCCGCAGCCGGATCCGTGCCGAGCTGCGCCGAGGCCGGGGTGCTCGGCGTCATGCCGGGTTTGGTCGGAACCTTGCAGGCTCTCGAGGCGATCAAGCTGATCGCCGGCATTGGCGATCCGCTCATCGGTCGCTTGCTCCACATCGATGCGCTCGCCATGAAATTTCGCGAGTTCACCCTGCGGCGCGACCCGGACTGCGCGCGCTGCGCGGACGGACGGCGCCAATTGCCCATTGAGCCCGAGGGGGAATTCTGCGAAGCATCCGGAACGATGGACGACGAAGAAATTTCCGTGGCCGATCTGGCCGCGCTCAGGAGTGCGGCGGATGCGTATGTTTTGCTCGATGTGCGCGAGCCCTGGGAGCTGGCCGTGGCGCGGCTCGATCCCTGTTTGACCATTCCGATGGGCGAGGTCCCGGAAAGGACCGCCGAAGTTCCGCGCGATCTTCCGGTTTATGTGCTGTGCCACAGCGGGGTACGCAGCGGACACGTCGTCGAGTTCCTGCGCGGGCAGGGTTACGCGAATGTCCGTAATGTTCGCGGGGGCATCGCGGCTTGGTCGGCGGAAGTGGACGCGTCGGTGCCGACCTATTAGAACGCCGGGATGCATTCCATGTTGCGCGGTGAAGAAGGAATGAAAGCAGCTTTGGGTCGTATCCCGAGCGGGCTTTACGCCGTGGGCGTGGTGCATGAAGGGCGCCGCCTTGGCATGCTTTGCAGCTTCATCGAGCAGGCCGGTTTCGAGCCGCCCATGATTTCCATCGCGCTGGGCATGGACCGTCCGATGCGCCAAGCCTTGGAAAAAGGCGCACTCTTTTCGGTCAATATTCTCGGCGCGGAGGATAAAAATATTCTCGCGGCCTTCGCCTCCGGGAGGGAAGAGGATCCGTTTGCCCCGTTCACACTGGTCGAGAATGACCACGGGCTTCCGCAGCTGGCCGATGCGCTGGCTTGGCTTGCTTGCCGTCCGCGCGGCTCGGTCGCGGCCGGCGACCATGTTGTTTATGTGGCGGAAGTGTTCGAAGGCTGCTTGCACCGCGAGGGTGTGGAGCCGATGATCCGCGTCCGCAAAAATGGTTTCGCCTACTGACATGGAGTTTCTTCTCGGGATCATGCGCTGTCCGCGCACGGGGCAGAAGTTGCGTTCCGACCGCGACCGCCTCCTCACCGAGGACGGGAAATATTCCTACCGCATCGAGGACGGCATCCCCGTCCTTTTGGCCGAAGAGGCGACGGAGACCGCACGATGACCGACCTGGAAAAACTCCGCCATTCCTGCGCGCACGTGCTGGCTGAGGCGATGCTCCGCATTTGGCCCGAGGCGCAGTTCGCGGCCGGTCCGCCCGTGGAGCAGGGGTTCTACTACGATGTCGACCTGCCGCACCGCGTCTCGCCGGAGGACTTTCCCAAGATCGAAGCCGAGATGGCCAAGATCGTGGCCGAAGACCAGAAATTCGAACGTTCCGTTGTCACGCGCGCGGACGCCATGGAATTGGGCCGCGCGGGCAAGCTCGCCGCGCTGGGCGGGCGCGGTGTTCCCAGCCGTTACAAGCTCGATATCCTCGAAGGCATTCCCGAAGGCGAGGAAATCAGCCTCTACCGCAACGGCGCCTTCACCGATCTCTGCGCCGGGCCCCACGTCGAGTCGACGGGTAAAATCGGTGCCTTCGCCCTCACTGCGGTGGCCAGCGCCTACTACAAGGGCGACGAGAAAAATCCCCAACTTCAGCGCATTTACGGAATCGCTTTTCCCACCGCCGAGGAGCTCGAGAAATGGCGCGTCATGCAGGAAGAGGCGCGCCAACGCGATCACCGCAAACTCGGACGTGAACTGCAGCTTTTCCACGTCGACGAGACGGTCGGCGCGGGACTGATTCTCTGGACACCCAAGGGTGCGGTCGTCCGCCAGGAACTGCAAAACTTCATCAGCGAGGAACTCCGCCGCCAAGGCTACGAGCAGGTCTTCACCCCGCACATCGGGAGGCTCGAACTCTACCGCACCTCCGGTCACTACCCGTATTACTCCGACTCGCAGTATCCGCCGCTCGTCGAGCGCGAGACGCTGCATCGGTTGGCCGAAGAGGGCTGTTCCTGCGCCGACTTGGCCGCGCGCTTGGAAAAAGGTGAAGCAGAGGGCTATCTGCTCAAGCCGATGAATTGCCCGATGCACATCAAGATTTTCGACTCGCAGCCGCGCAGCTACCGTGATCTGCCGGTGCGCCTCGCCGAGTTCGGAACGGTCTACCGCTGGGAACAATCGGGCGAACTCAACGGCATGACGCGCGTGCGCGGTTTTACCCAGGATGACGCGCACCTTTTCGTCACCGAGGACCAGATGGCCGCCGAGATCCAAGGCTGCCTCGATTTGGTGAAGAAAGTTTTTGGCGCCTTCGACATGAAAGATTACCGCGTGCGCCTCGGGCTGCGCGAACCCGGCTCTGACAAATACGTCGGACGCGCCGAGGACTGGGATCGCGCCGAGGCTGCGTGTCGCGACGCGGCCAAAACGCTCGGCGTGCCGTACACGGAGGAACCGGGCGAGGCGGCATTCTACGGGCCGAAAATCGATTTTGTCGTGCGTGATGTTATAGGCCGCGAGTGGCAACTCGGCACCGTGCAGGTCGACTTCCAATTGCCCGAGCGATTCGACCTCCACTACACCGGCCCGGACAATAAACCGCACCGGCCGGTCATGATCCACCGCGCACCGTTCGGTTCGATGGAGCGCTTTGTCGGCGTGCTCATCGAGCACTTCGCCGGGGCTTTCCCGCTGTGGTTGGCGCCGGAGCAGGTGCGGATTTTGCCGGTCTCCGACAAGTTCGCCGCCTACGCCGACGAGGTCGTGGCCGCTCTGCGCGCCGCCGGGGTCCGCGCCGTGGTCGATACGTCGCAGGACAAACTGGGGGCCAAGATTCGCCTTGCGCAGATCGAGAAGGTGCTTTACATGGTAGTTGTTGGTGGCAAAGAAGCCGAGTCGCGGCAAGTTTCGGTGCGGAGCCGGAAAGCCGGGGATGAAGGATCCAAGCCCCTCGAAGAATTTGTTGAGCGCATCAAACAGGAAATCGGTGAAAGACTGCTTTAGCCAGTAGCATCCCGCCTGCTCACGGGATTCCATGTCCACACGTCCGCCTTTCAACCGCAACCCGCAGCCGCCCCTGATCCGGGTTAATCACCGGATCCGCGCGCGCGAAGTGCGCGTCATCAACGGAGCCACCAGCGAGCAGCTGGGTGTGATGAAACTGCAGGACGCGCTGCGCAAAGCGGAGGAGATCGGCCTCGATCTCGTCGAAGTCGCGCCCAATGCCGACCCGCCGGTTTGCCGTATCGTCGACTTTGGCAAATACCGCTACGAACTGGCCAAGCAGGAGAAGGAAAAGAAATCCAACACCAGCAAAGTCAAAGAGGTCAAATTCCGCGTCAACATCGACAGCCACGATTACCTTACCAAGCTGCGCCACGCCGAGGAGTTCCTCGACAAGGGCAACAAACTTAAGGTGCAGTTGCAATTCCGCGGCCGCCAGATGGCGCACCAGGAACTCGGCATGGCCGTGGTCATGCGGGTCAAAGAAGACCTCGCCACCATGGGGCACGTCGATATGGAGCCCAAACTCGTCGGGCGTGCCATCAACATGGTGATGAGCCCGTTGCCGGCGAACAAACGCAAGCGCAAGTTCAAGCCGATGGAAATCGAGCCTGAGGACGACAGCGCGTTGCCGGACGAACCGGAGGAATAGGGGTGGATCGCGCCGTCCCGGCGCGATTTTAGATCGGGCTCATCGCGATGGGGACATCGCGATCCACCTTGTCATGAAAATCACAGGAACTTCTTCGACTTTTCGTTTTCCCCGGTAAGGGCGGCTGGCCCCAGACGTCCGCAGACTGTTCGCAGAAGTGCATCGGCCCGCTGGGCCAGCGGGCCCTACCAAAAAAACATCTCGGGAAGTCCAAGACCTTTTGAGGCTTGGTGTCAGATCAAGTTTGCGGCGCTTACCTCGGCAAACACTCGGTCATCCAACCGAGCAACTCTCCGATCGTCGCTTCGCTCTCGTCGCCCATGTTGGATACGCGGAAGGTTGTTCCTTTGATTTTGCCGTAGCCGCCGTTGATGGCGACTTTGTGCTTCTTCTTCAGGGAGGAGCAAAAGGCCGCCACATCGATATCCTTGTTGTTTTTCACGCAGACCAGCGATTTGGAGCGATAACCTTCGCGGGCGAAGTGTTCGAAGCCGTTGGCTGCGACCCAGTCGGAGATCATGTTGTTGAGCTTGGCATGGCGCGCGTGGCGGTTGGCCACACCTTCTTCGAAGATGTCATCCAGTTTCGACTGCAGAGCGTAAATGTGGCCGGTGGTCGGGGTGCTGGGGGTCATGAATTTTTCCCAGTTCTTGTGGAATTCGATGAAATCGAAGTAGTAGCCGCGGTCGGGCATGGTGGCGGCGCGGGCCCGGGCGCGCTCGCTCGCGCTGAAGAGCGCCAGTCCTGGAGGTAAAGCCAGCGCTTTTTGACTTCCGGTGAGCAGCACATCGATGCCCAGTTCGTCCATCGGGATCGGCACAGTCGAGAAAGACGATACGCTGTCCACGATGAACATGACCTCGGGATATTTCTTCACCACCGCGGCGATGTCGGCGAGGGGATTGAGCACGCCGGCCGAGGTTTCGTTGTGGATGAGGGTGATGGCATCGAAACCGCCTTGGGAAAGTTTCTCGTCAACCATCTCGGGCAAGATGGGGTCGCCCCATTCGACCTGCAGGCCTTCGGCTTGCTTGCCGCAGCGTTTGCTCACGTCGAGCCACTTGTCGGAGAAGGCTCCGCACATGCAGTTGAGAACTTTCTTGTGAACGAGATTACGGATGGCGCCCTCCATCACGCCCCACGCGGACGAGGTTGAGAGGTAGACCGGGCCTTTCGTGCCGAAGAGTTCCTGCAGGCGCGGATGCATCGACTCGTAAAGGGAGGAAAATTCGCTGCCGCGGTGGCCGATTTGCGGATGGCAGAAAGCACGGAAAGTTTTTTCCGATACTTCCACGGGTCCCGGGATGAAAAGTTTCACGTGGCCGTCGGGCGTCAGGTTGGTCGTGTTGAGCATAAGATCAGTTTTCCCAAATGAAGTGTTCGAGTCTCAGCTTGCGGGCGCGCTGTTCAAGCTCTTCGCGTTGCGCGCCGCTGGCGGATGCCATGCGATCGTAGATAGCCACAGCGGCGGACCAATCCTTCTGTTCCTCGAGCAGGCGGGCGGCTTCGAGGCCCGCCTTGAGAAACCAGAACTGGTCGCTGCCTTGGCTGGGGGGACGGTCGAGGATTTCGCGGTAAAGCGCGAGCGCTTTCTCGGCCTGCCCGCGCCGTGCCAGCGCGGCCGCCCGTTTGCAGGCCGCTTGATCGCGCCAGTCCGCCGGCACCGCCTCGTCCGAGGCCAGTTCCGCGTAGGCCGCGGCGGCTTCGTCCAATTTGCCCGGCTCTGTTGCGCCGAGGGCGAAAAGAATGTCCCCGCGCTCCATGCGCGCGGCGTGCCGCACCTCATCAGGCGGATCGGACGCGAGGATGCTGTCCTGCAGCGCAAGCGCATCGGCGAATTTGCGCTGGCGGAGCAGCAGGGATGCCTGTTCGAAGCGCGCGCGGTGGCGCAGCTCGCTCTCGCCCTGAGCCAGGTCGTTGAACCAGACCAGCGCGCGGTCGGCCGCCGCCTCGCTCATGCTGCGCGCCGCGGCCTGTGCCGCAAGGAACTTTGCCAGGGCGGACGATTTCGCATCTGGTCTCTCGGCCAACTGGGCGAGGATGGTCTCGGCTGCGGCGTGGTCGCCGCCGCGCGAATGCAGTTCGGCCAGCTTGAAGGCCACATCGGTCGCCTCGGGTGCGTCAGGGTATTTGGCGAGGAATTCCTCGCAGGAGGCGATCAGTTCGCCGCGCGCTTTGGAGCCGGCGTTGTCGGTCGTAAAAATTTCCGCCGCCTCGAGCGCGGCCGCCCGCGGAGGTGTCACTGCCTCCGGTTCGGCCGTTTTCAAGATGCGCTGCGCGGCCTCGGCCTCGCCGCGTGCCAGACGCCACTCGGCCAGCGCGAGCTTGGCTTGGAAAGCGTAGTCGGTCGACGGGGCGCGGCGCGCGAGCACCGAGAGATCGTCGATCTGTCCTTTGCGCGCCTCCGCTGCGGCCAGAAGGAATGACCATTGGAGCAGCCGCGGATCGTCCGGAGCGATCTCTCGCAGCTTTCGCTCCGCCTGCCGTGCCAATGCCAGGTCTTCGGTGGACAAGGCGGTGATGAAGGCGTTGGCCGCCGCCGCGGATTTCTCGGCGGACGTCCCCGCGTTGCCGGCTGCCGCGTTGAAGGCCTCATACGCGCGGCGGTTGGATCCGGCCGCGGCATGCGCACGCCCAAGGAGCATCTCCGTGTCATAGTCTCTTTCCTTATCGGCCGATTCCAGCATGGTCAAAGCCTCGGCCGGTTGCCCCGCGGCAATTTTGGCTTCGGCCACCATCAATGCGGCGCGTTCCCGCACAGCGGCGTCGAGCTCCGGCAATGCGAGCAGTTCCTGCAGCGAGGCGAGAGCCGCTTCCGTTCCCTTCATGTCGAGATCGAGGCGGGCTAATTGCAGGGTCGCTTCGACGCCGCGCGGTTCGTCCTTTTTTGTGCTCCACGAACGTAGATCTCCCGAGGGGTCGCTGCCCGCGGCTTTTTCCAGCGCGATCCACTCTTCCATCGCGGGTCGGAGGGCAAAAGGGGTCATGCCGGCGGCGAGCGAATCGCGCAGAATCCCGCGAGCCATGGCGTTGTCGCCCGACAGCACGGCGGCACGCGCCAATCCGAGTCTCGCGTTGTCCCGCAAGCCGGGCGGAATGTCCGGTGTTTGCAGTGCGGCGTTGAATGCGGTCATGGCCTCAGCGCTCTTTTTCTGCCCGAGCAGCAGGCGACCTTCCGCCGTCTTCAGTTCGGGTGGTGGCAACAGAGATCTGGCCGCGTATTCGCGCAGCAGTGCGGCGGCTTGCGCGTGATCATGCATCGAGAGAGACAGCTCCAGCAACAAGCGGGCGCGCTGCGGATCATTCGGGGACTTTGTCGGCGTTTGGCCGAGAATCTCTCTTGCGCGCGCGGGATCGCCTGACTCCGCGAAGATGCGGGCGAGAAGCAATGCGGCTTCGGGATCGCCGGATGCGAGCGGTTCGAGCAGTTTGATCGCCGCGGCTTTGCCGCCTTCCGCCGCAAGAGCGGCCGCGCGTAGGGTTTTCCATTCGCTGTTTCCTTGCTCGCCCGAAGCGCCGAGCGTGGTCAGTGCCTCGCCCGGTTGTCCCGCGGCCAGCTGCAAACGCGCGAGCAGGCGAGAAAGCTCGGTGCGGCTTCCGCTCCCTTTGCGTATCGCTTCCTTGAGCGGTGCGATCGCTCCCTGCGGCACGCCGTTGCGCAAAGCAGTCTCGGCTGCCGCCCGCACCTCCGTGGTCGCCGGCTGGGCCAACAGTCCGAGCGGCAGCACAAACAGAAGCGGCAGAATGGCCTTGGTTTTCATTTTCCGAGTAGCTTCCGCAGGTAGCGTCCCGTGTGGCTAGCCTCCGCCCTGGCCACGGCTTCCGGCGGCCCCTCCGCCACGATGCGACCGCCGGCCTCGCCACCCTCGGGGCCGAGATCGACGATCCAGTCGGCGCATTTGATCACATCCATGTTGTGTTCGATGACCATCATCGTGTTTCCGGCATCCCGCAGCTTGAACAGCACCTGCAGAAGCGTGTCCACATCGGAAACGTGCAGTCCGGTGGTCGGCTCGTCGAGCACGTAGAGTGTTTTCGAGCCGGACCTTTTGGAGAGTTCTGTCGATAGCTTGATTCGCTGCGCCTCGCCGCCGGAGAGCGTGCTGGCCGGCTGCCCAAGGGTCAGGTAACCGAGCCCGACCTCTTGCATGGTAGCGAGCTTTTCCGAGACGGCCGGGACGGCTCGGAAAAACGAAAGAGCTTCGTCGACCGTCATGGCGAGGATATCGGCGATGTTCTTTCCTTTGTAGGTGATTTCCAGCGTTTCGCGATTGTAACGCCGCCCGTTGCAAACGTCGCAGGTCACGAAAACATCGGCCAGGAAATGCATCTCGACCTTGAGCACGCCGTCGCCTTGGCAGTGCTCGCAGCGTCCTCCTTTCACATTGAAACTGAACCTCCCCGCGTCATAGCCGCGCACCCGCGCCGCGGGCACTTGGGAAAACAATTCGCGGATCGGTCCGAACGCACCCGTGTAGGTCGCCGGGTTCGATCGCGGTGTGCGGCCGATCGGCGACTGATCGACCACGACCATGCGGTGAACTTGGCCCGCGCCGAGAATCGCCTGGTGCGCACCCGGAGTTTCCTTCGCGCGGTAAAGATCACGGGCCAGCGCCGCGCGCAGGATGTCGTTGACGAGTGTCGATTTGCCGCTGCCCGAAACGCCGGTCACGCAAACGAAACAGCCCAGTGGAAAATGCGCGTCGAGGTCCTTCAAGTTGTTCGCCTTTGCCCCGGTCACGCTGAGCCACCCGTCTGACTCACCTGCGACGAGCGCGCGCGGGGTGAGGGGCTGATTGCGTCGCGTCGGGACGCGGATGCGCAACTGGCCGCTCAGGTAGCGTCCGGTCAGCGACTGAGGCGCGGCCGCGACTTCCTTCAGCGTTCCTTCGGCCACCACTTTGCCGCCGAGCGGGCCGGCGCCCGGCCCGATGTCGATAATGTGATCGGCCGACTCAATCGTGTCGTGGTCATGCTCGACGACGAGCACGGAGTTCCCGAGGTCGCGCAGATTTTTCAATGTCGCGATGAGCTTCTCGTTGTCGCGTTGGTGCAGTCCGATGCTCGGCTCGTCGAGCACGTAGAGCACGCCGGCGAGACCGCTCCCGATTTGCGTGGCCAATCGGATGCGTTGCGCTTCGCCGCCGGAGAGCGTGCCGCTTTCGCGGTTGAGCGTGAGGTAGCCGAGTCCGACTTGCTCGAGGAAGGCCAGACGCCGCGCGATTTCCCCGATCACCTCGCCTGCGATCGCTTCCTGCTGTCCCTGCAGATGAAGGGAACCGAACACTTCGGCCGCGCGGCTTATGGTCAGATCGCAGAGCGCGTGGACGTCGAACCCGTCGCCTTGGTCGGTGGAGAGTGTGACGGCAAGAATCTCCGGGCGCAGGCGCCGTCCGCCGCAACGCGCGCAAGGCCGGCGGTTCATGAGCGCCTTGAGCCGCTGGCGCAGCGATTCGCCTTTGACCCGCGCCAACAAGTGCTCGAGCTGCGCGAGCAGTCCCTCGAAGGGTTTGGTGATGGTTTGCTTGGCCGCCCCGCCGTAGCGGATCTCCAGCGCGCGATCGCCCGTGCCGTAAAGCAGGGTCTCGCGGAACGAATCCGGCAAGCGGGCGAGGGGAACGTCCGTGCGCACGTTGGCGTCTTTGGCCAAAGCCGCGGTCAGCGCGGCGTAGTAGGCCTCCATCTTCGGCGTGCCCTTGCGCCACGCCACGATGGCCCCGTCGTCGAGGGACTTGTCCGGGTCGAGAACAAGGTTCGGATCAAAATACGGCTCGGTCCCGAGCCCATGGCAAGCAGGACAGGCGCCTAAATGGCTGTTGAAGGAAAAATGCTGCGGGGTCAGCCGCGGGAGAGTGAAGCCCGTGCGCGGGTTGCAGAACGCGGTGGAAAAGGGGTGGTCACCAAACTTTGCTTCTCCCGGCGGCTGCACTGCGGCGACCAGTTTTCCTTCGCCCCAGCGCAGTGCCGTCTCCACCGAATCGGCCAGGCGTTGTCCAAGTCCGGGTTTGAGCACAAGCCTGTCGACCACCGCTTCGATCGTGTGGCGTCGTTTCTTGTCCAAACGAATTTTGTGCTCCGTCCCCAGCTCGGTGATCTCGCCGTCGATGCGCGCCCGGACAAATCCTTCCCGTCGCAGTTTTTCGACGATGTCCCGGAATTCACCCGCTTCGCCCCGCACCACCGGCGCGAGCAGCATCAGCTTGCTCTCCGCAGGAAAAGCGAGGATGGCATCGGTGATTTGTTGCGGGGTCTGACGACGGATCACTTCGCCCGTTTCCGGATCGTGCGGCACGCCGAGGGCGGAGTATAGGATGCGCAGGTAGTCGTAGATTTCTGTGGTCGTCGCGATGGTCGAACGCGGGCCGGCGGCCGCCGTGCGCTGCTCAATGGCGATGGCGGGGGACAGCCCCTCGACGAAATCGACATCCGGCCGCTCGAGCCGATCGAGGAACTGCCGCGCGTAGGCCGAGAGACTTTCCACGTATTTGCGTTGTCCCTCCGCGTAGAGCGTGTCGAAAGCGAGGGACGACTTGCCTGATCCGCTCGGGCCGGTCAGCACAACGAGACGGTTCCGCGGGATGACCACGTCAATGTTCTGCAAATTGTGCTGCCGCGCGCCTTTGACGCGGATCACGGCAGGTTCGGAAGAAGTCTTCACGGGGAACCGGGAAGAATAAGGCGGGGCTGCGCGCCGCGGGAAGGGGAATGTCTCCGGGAAGGTGGATCGCGCCGTCCCGGCGCGATCTTTCAGTCTGCCGATCAAATTGGGGCACCGCGATGCATCCGCGACCAAAGTTGGTAGCCCTCTGAGGTCGGGTCTAAGAGGATTGGTCGCCGCGGCGACCTCCGGAGGATGACTCCGTGCTCCTTGCATTCGTTTTGCTTGGCAAAACGGGGCCGGTCGAACTGCGTTCTCATCCCCGGGGAGGTTTCAAGCCGCCTAACGGCGGACTTGGAGGTAAGGGGATTCGAACCCCTGGCCTTCTCATTGCGAACGAGACGCTCTACCAACTGAGCTATACCCCCGCGCGAAGGAGCCAATAAAGCAGCCGCGGTGCAGTGGGGCAAGTCCGCGTGCGTGCAAAAAAAACCGGCGGCTCCCGAGGGAACCGCCGGTCGTGGAATATAACCGGGAGGTTATTTGATGTGTTTGGAGACCAGTTTGGTCATCTCGAACATGCTGACCAACTTCTTTCCGCCGAAAACGGCTTTCAGATTGTCGTCGGCATGGATCATCGTCTTTTTGACTTTGTCCTGCAGCTTGTTCTTCTTGATGTAATCCCAGAGCCGCTTCGTCATCTGACCGCGCGGTGCGGGCTTGGAGCCCACCACGGCGACGAGAGGACCGGTCGGCGTCACCGGCTTCATGAGCGCGGGATTGGCTTTCCGTTTCTTCTTCACCGCTTTTTTCGCGGGTTTTTTGACGGCTTTTTTGGCTGGTTTACGTTTGGTTGCTTTTTTCTTAGGCATAACAAGATCTTGTGGTGACAGGTTTTTCCCTAGGGAGCAACCACAATTTGTGGGGGTGCCGCCCCTTTTTACTGGGGTATTCAGGCCTTCGGTCCGGCCGCGGCGTCACCCCGCCAGGAGGTCCAGAGAAAAATGCCCACTGCAATGACGATGGCCGAGTCAGCCACATTGAAGGCCGGCCAGTGGTAATTCCCCACATAGAAGTCCAAAAAGTCGACCACATGGCCGAAGCGGACGCGGTCGGTGATGTTTCCGAAAATGCCCGAGAGGATGAGGGCCGAGGCCCAACGGGTGGGGGTGTCGGACGCCCGGCGGAAAAGAAGCCAGAACATGACGACAGTCATGATAGCGCCGAAGACCACGTGGAAATTGAACCATCCTTTCATCAGCCCGAAGGCCGACCCCGTGTTGGTTACGTGCACGAGGTTGAAGAACCCCGGGATGACCGCGATCTCGTGATAAAGCGGAATGTAGGTGAGCGTGGCCCACTTGGTCAGCTGGTCCAGGGCGTAAAGCGGCAATGTGATGAGGAAGAAAAGCCGGAGTGGTGTCATGAGCTGGTGGCCGACGGCAGGAACGCCGCCGTCAGACTGTGACCGCCTCGACGCAGCGGTCGCAGAGATCGGGATGCGAAGCATTTTTTCCGACGCTTTCGCGATGGCGCCAGCAACGTCCGCACTTGCCCGCGGCCGTCTTCGCCGCTTCCGCCGCATCGGCTGCACCGGCTTCGAGTTTCAACTCGCTGAGGATGAAAAATTCTTCGAGTTCGGCCAGACGCGGTCGCCATTTCCCCACCCAGGCTTCGTCCGCCACGGTCAGCGTGACCACCGCCTCGAGGTTGTTGGTGATAACTTTGTCGGTCCGTGCCTTTTCCAGCGCCTGCGACACGAGGGAGCGCAAGTGGAGCAATCTCTCGCCTTCGGCCAAGTCGTCCGCCCCTGCTGAGCGCGCCGCAGGAAAGAGTTGCAGATGCACCGATTCGCCGGGGCGGTAGTAGCCCCAAGCTTCCTCCGCGGTGAAGGCGAGGATCGGCGCCAGCAGGCGTGTGAGCGACGAGAACACCTCGCGCATCGCGGCCTGCGTGGCGCGGCGGCGCGGACTGCCGGGCGCGTCGCAATACATGCGGTCTTTGGTGATATCAACGTAAAGACTGCTCAGATCGACGGCGCAGAATTGGTTCAAAGCGTGATAGACGCGGTGGAATTCGAATTTCTCGTAGGCATCGCGGCAGGTGTTTTCCACCTCGGCGAGGCGTGCAAGGATCCAGCGGTCGACGGCGGTCGGTTCGGTCTTGGCTTGCGGGTCGTGGCCGTGGAGGTTGCCGAGGAGGATTCGAAGGGTGTTGCGGATGCGTCGGTAGGTGTCACCGAGGCGATTGAACATTTCCTCGGAGAACGGGACATCGTCGGTGAAGTTCACGCTGCTGACCCAAAGTCGCACGAGATCCGCACCGGATTTCTCCACGAAGTGCATCGCCTCGGTCGGCTTTTGGTATCCGCCCTGCGCCGATTTTGAGATTTTTTCCCGCGTGTCGACGTCGACGACGAACCCGTGCGTCAGACATGTTTTGTAGGGTGATCCGCCCTCGATGGCCACGGATGTCATGAGCGAGGATTGGAACCATCCGCGGTGCTGGTCGGTCGCCTCGAGGTAGAGGTCGGCAGGGTAAGCGAGCTCCGGACGGCGTCGCAGCACGGCTTGGTGGCTAACCCCGGAGTCGATCCAGACGTCGAGCGTGTCATGGCCTTTGGTCGTCCCGGCCGGCAGTCCGAACATGGCCGCGAGTTCGGCGTCGGACATTTCGAACCACGCATTGGTGCCGCGCTTTTCCACCAGATCGGCCACGCGGCGCACAAGGCCCGCGTCGACAATCGGCTCGCCGCAGGGCGAATAAAAAACAGGCAGCGGCACACCCCAGCTGCGCTGGCGGCTGATGCACCAATCGGGGCGGGACTCGACGGTGCCGGTGATGCGTTTGAGACCCCACTCCGGAATCCACTTCGTTTTGTTGATCGCTTTGATTGCATCGCTGCGCAAATCGTCGATGCGGATGAAAAATTGTTCGACCGTGCGGAAAATGATCGGCGTCTTGGAACGCCAGCAGTGCGGATAGGAGTGCTGATACGCGCTCGCGCCAAGCAACGCACCCTTGGCTCTGACATGCTCGACCACGAGCGGATTCGCCTCGAAGACGGGTTTACCGACCCAGTCCGCCACGCCGCATTCCGATGTGAAGCGCCCGAGGTCATCGACGGGACAAAGAATCTCGAGCCCTTTGGCTTTGCCGAGTTGGAAGTCATCCGCACCGTGACCGGGCGCAATGTGCACACACCCCGTGCCGGTATCCATGGTGACGAAATCGGCGGTGAAGACCGGTGACTCGCGATCGAGAAACGGATGACGCGTGATCGTGCCTTCGAGATCCGCGCCGGAAATCCTCACCGGCTCGCCGACGGGTTGCCATCCGCTCTCCGCCGCGAAGGCACCGGAACGGTCGGCCGCCATGACCAAAGTGCGCTCCGCGCCATCCTTGGCGAATTTTTGAACGACATAGTCGTGCTTGGCACTGACCGCGATGGCGAGGTTGGCTGGCAGGGTCCAAGGCGTGGTCGTCCAAATGACCACCGCCGCATCGGAGTGCAGGGTGTCGGATTTCACCACGTCAAAAGCCACGTAGACCGCGGGCGATTCCTTGTCTTTGTATTCCACCTCGGCCTCGGCCAGCGCGGTTTGCGCTCCGTAGGACCAAAGAACGGGGCGCTTGCTGCGGTAGACGAGGCCTTTCTCCACGAACTTTGCGAAGGCGCGGAGAATGTCCGCTTCGTAGGACGGATCGAGGGTGAGATACGGGTTTTCCCACTCGCCGAAAACCCCCAGACGGCGGAATTGCGTGCGTTGCAGGTCGATGTATTTGCGCGCATAGGCCTCGGAGCGCTTGCGCACTTCGACGGGCGTGAGGCCTGCAGCTTCTTTGACCACTTTGAATTCGATGGGCAGGCCGTGGCAGTCCCATCCGGGAACGAAAGGCGCGCGGAAGCCGGCCATGGTCTTCGATTTGACCACAAGGTCCTTGAGGATTTTGTTCAGCGCCGTGCCCATGTGGACGTCACCGTTGGC
>JBILUI010000145.1:0-5288 GCA_044371145.1 Chthoniobacterales bacterium
ACACTTGGCAGAAACTCGTCGCGCTGGGTCCTGCCGCGGGCAATCTCTCCGAGGTCGCCGAGGTGCGTCTCAACCTGCTGCGCAATCCGATGCCTGCCGGCGATGGCCTAGAAGTTCGCGACCAAAACGGACTCCAACCCGGATCGTCGCTCGGCGTGGTTGATCTCAAAATCGACGGCGGCAACGACGGCGCGGTGAAGGATCTGCGTCTCGCGGTCAAGGCGCGGCCGGGTGAGCCGATCGACGCGCGCGATGTCCGTATCAACGTCACTTTTTACGAAACACTCGACGGCGAGATCGTCCCGACGATGAGCCGTGTGCAGTCGATGTGGTTCACCACGCCGGTCGACTGGAAGAGCGACGGGGTGGAAATTCTCGAGGTGAAATACGAGGTGCCGCGCATCGGGCCGGATGGCGGCCCGCCGCCGGACTATTACGGATACATGGTGAACATCTATCACCGTGGGCAGTTGCAGGAGACGCGCGCCGAACCGGCCGATCTTCTCGAGCTTTTCCCGGCCCCGCTCAATGAGTTGCCCGCCGCATCCGACGGGGATGGCACCGGCGGGGAGCGATGAGAATTCTCCTCGTCGACGACGAGCCGGGCTTGGTTGAAGCTTGGCGCGAGATTCTTGCCCCGACCGGCACATTCGAGATCCGCACTGCGGCCACCGGCGGCGATGCTTTGCGCGAGGCACGCGCCTGGCCCGAAGGCCCGGAGATTCTTGTGACCGATGTGGTCATGGAGCCGATGGATGGTTTCGCGTTGCGTGACAGGCTCGTCACCGAGTTTCCCGCCATGCGGACGGTTTTTGTCACCGGCTACGATCTTTCCGCTCAGCACGACCGCGTGGGCGATGCCGCTGTCCTGCCCAAACCGGTCGATGCCGCGAAATTGGCTGCGGCTCTGGGCGCACCGTCAGCCGCGCCGCAGACCTACGAGTTCGGCGGATTCCACGTGCAGGAGCACCTTCGTCACCAGGACAACATCGACGAATACCTCGCTTGGCAGGGATCGATGTCGAGGCACGCGGTGCTCCACGTCATGGACGAAGAGAGCGCGCGGGATCCCGCGGCGGTGGCTGCTTTCCTGGCCGACGCGCGAGCCAAGGCCGCTGTCTCACATCCTTACTTGTTCGCCGTGCACGAGGCAGGCGAAGTCGGCGGCCGCTGCTTTTATTCGTCCGATTACGTTCCCGGCTACACCTTGGAGGCCTACCGCCTCGCGGGCCATAAGCTCGACGATCGCACGCTGCTCGCCGCCCTTCGCACCGCGGCCGATGTCTCCGCGCACTTCGGCAAGCATGGCCTGACCCGCCGCAGCATCGGCCCCGCGGACTTGGTTCTGGACGCCTCGCTGCGGCCCCGCATGGTCAATACCGCCGTGGCCGCCGCGCCCGCACCCGACGAGACGGCCGAGGTCAAAAATTTCGCCGAAACCGTGGCCGCTCTCGCCCAGCAGGGCAGTGTCGCCTCGGCAGTGGCGCAAACGCTCGCGGCAGGGCAGGCCGACTGGGCCGGGGTTGCCGCCATGGTCGCCGCCGCCAAACCCGCCGCAGCGCCGAAGGACGCCAGCAAGCTGACCGCGCGCACCGAAAAATCGAAACAAATGCTGGAGCAGTCGAAAAAGCAGCAGAAGAAACGCCTGATCATCAGCGCGGGAATGTCGCTCCTTCTCCTCATCGTCGCGGTCTTCGCCCTCTTCCGTATCTTCAGCGGCGGCAAGCAAACGGTTTTCAACGAATTGGTCGAAATTCCCGCGGGCGAGTTCGTCTACCAGGATGGCGAAAAAGTGAACCTCCCCGCTTTCTGGATCGACCAATACGAAGTTACCATCGCCGAATACAAAATGTTCCTCGATTTCCTCGAGGCCAACCCTGGTGAAGCGGAGAAGTTCGCTCATCCCGACATGCCCAAGGGCAAATCCCACGTGCCGCTCGATTGGGCGGACAACAACGCGCTCGAGCCGCCGATGCCGGGCTACTACACACGCGCGGTGAAGTGGAAGCAATACAAGGACGCTCCGCTCACCGTCGATTCGCCCGTCTTCAATGTCGATTGGTTCGATGCCTACGCCTACGCCAAATGGAAAGGGCGACGTCTGCCCACCGAGCAGGAGTGGGAAAAAGCGGCGCGTGGCACCGATGCCCGCAAATACCCGTGGGGCAATGATGAGGATGCCAAGCGCGTTAACAGCGGCGCGGACTACGTTGCGGGTCCGGGCAAGGGCGGCGAGGTCGACGGATTCAAAGCGTGGGCACCGGTCAACGAGCCCGAGGGTGACAAAAGTCCGCGCGGGGTGCGCGGTATGGCCGGCAACGTTTCCGAGTGGACTGCCTCATGGGCGCCGGCCGAGGGCGGCATGGGCGGGGATGTGCCGGTGATCCGCGGCGGCAATTGGGAAAATCCCGGCTACAAGCTGACCTCGCGCAAGGCCATCCTCGATCCCTTGCAGATCTCGATGTATCTTGGGTTCCGCACCGTCTCCGATACCAAGCCGCAGCCATGATCGCGCGTCCCCACCTTCCTCCCGTTTGGTTCTTGTTCCTCGTCGTCCTCTTCGCGGTGCTGGGCGCGGAACGTTGCGCCGCGCAGGTCAACATTGAGCTGAGTTTCAAGCGCAAGCTCTTCGTGCTCTACGAGCCCATCGTGGCCGTCGTGTCGATCGACAACCTGAGCGGACGTCCCCTCGTGCTCGACAACACAGACCAGCACCGGTGGTTCGGTTTTACCATCGAGACGGGAGACGGGCGTCCCGTCCCGCCGAACAATCCCGACTACGAACTCGCGCCTGTGGCCATCGCGCCGGGCGAGAAGCTGACGCGTGCGGTCAATCTCACGCCGCTTTTCCCGCTGCAGGAGTTCGGACCCTACCGCATCAAAGCCACGGTCTACGCCGCGCCGTTCGAAAGATTTTTCAGCTCGCGGCCCGAGACGGTCGAGGTCACCGACGGCCGGCCGGTCTGGCAGGAAGTGGTCGGTGTGCCCGGCGATGACGGTCCGCCGCAACTCCGCACCATCACGCTTCTCTCGCACAAACTTTCGCGGAGCACCCGTCTCTACGTGCGCATCGAGGACAAGGAACGCGGAAAAATCTACGCCATGTATCAACTGGGGCCGTATTTGACCTTCGGCCGCCCCGACGTCCTGCTCGATCTGCGCAACGAGATCCACGTCCTGCAAAACAGCGCACCCAAGCAGTTCCTCTACACGCATCTCGGGCTGGCGGGGGAAATTCTCGGCCAGCAGGCCTACCTTGAGGCCGGGAGCCGTCCCTCTCTGGTCAAGGACGCCACAGGCGGGGTGAAAGTGGTCGGCGGCCGGCCCTACGTAGCGGGCGAGGAGGAAGCAGCGGCCGAGGCGGCCGACAAGGTGGGGGACCGCCCTGTGCCGCTCCCCGGTTCCTAGGCCGAAAATCCTTGCACCGCCCGCCGGAGGCCGGTAGCTTCCCCGCCCCTTCCAGAATTCCATCTCCATGGCCGCATCCAAAAAGAAAAGCACCGCCAAACCCGCGAAAAAGCCCGCGGCCAGCAAACCCGTTGCCAAAAAGCCCGCGGCCAAAAAAGCCGCGCCGAAAAGCGCTGCGAAGCCCAAAGCCGTCCCGCCGGTTCGCAAGAAAGGCCGCGCCACCAAGGCCCCGACTGTCGGCACCCGTGCGCTGCTCGCCTACGGTCAACCGGTGGACAAATCACGTCGCCTCAATCCGTGGCTCAAACAACAGCACCTCCGTCTTCTTGCTCTCAAGGATACCCTCCTTGATTCAATGACCGGCGTGGCGCGTGACAACCTCCGCACGGGGCACGATTCGCATGAAGTTTCCGCGCACGGATTGCACCAAGCCGATGCCGGCAGCGATGCGTATGACCGCGATTTCGCGCTCAATCTTCTCTCGCAGGAGCAGGACGCGCTTTTCGAAATCGATGAGGCGCTCAAGCGCATCGTGAGCGGCACCTACGGCACCTGCGAGATGAGCGGCAAAGCGATTCCCAAAGCGCGCCTCGAGGCGCGTCCCTTCGCGCGCTTCACTGTGGAGTGCCAGAACGAGATCGAGAAAAAGAACCGCTTCACCCGCATCCGCCAACCGATCACCCGCCTCTTCGAATCCCTCGAGGAAGAAGGCTCGGAAGACGGCGAGGAAGAATCCTCGGCGGAAACCAAAGAGTAAACGACCATGGCACAGGAAATCATCACGCTCGAATGCACCGAGGCGGCCGCCGAGGGCAAACCCGTTTCGCGCTACATGAGCAAGCGCAACAAAAAGAGCCCGCGCACGCCGGGCCGGCTGGAGAAAAAGAAATACAATCCGCATCTCCGCCGCCACACGCTGCACCGCGAAACCAAATAACCAGCCCACATGCAACCGAAGACACCCAAACGCCGCGCGGCCATGCGCCGGGCCAACCGCCCGATGCCCCGCCGCCGCATCGATCTGCCGCTCGAGGCGATCGACTACAAAAATCCCGAATTGCTCAAACGCTTCATCACCGAGAGCGGCAAGATCCTGCCCCGCCGTCTGACCGGCGTGCCGGCGCACATCCACCGCCGCATCACCAACGCGATCAAGCGCGCCCGTTCGGTTTTGCTTCTGCGCTAGGCGCTTTTTTCTTTTCCTCGGCGGGATCGGGTTTGCTTTCCCCTCCGCGTTCGCTGCCTTTCGGGAGAATGCGCGGTCGCCATTTCGGCTCGGTCATTTTCCCGTCCGAGACGTATTCGAAAAGTTTGCTCACCGGATAGAGGAGAATGCCGGGCACGCCCTGCGCGTTGACGCGCACACCGAAGTCCATGCGGTCTTCGATGAAAAAGAGCGATCCCTTGCCGATCATGACGAACCCCTGGCCCTGCACGTCGAGGTTCTCCGTGCGTATCTCGCCATTCGCCACGGTGTAGTCGCACGTCGCGCGCCGAGAGGTCTGGTAGCCCGCTCCGGGGACCACCGAGTCGAGCAGGAAGGTGAGCGGCCCGAGCACCGGAATGGCGAAGACATTGCCGTCTTCGACGAGAAGATCGCCCTGGCCGCGCATGAGCTCCGCCTTTCCCGGCACGAAGCTGAAATCGTAGCGACCGCTGACCAGTCCTTTCGAGTCCTGGTAGTCGAAGTAAAGCCGCGTCAATGTCTCGAAGTTCACGCGGTCGAGATTGACGGTCATTTGCTGCCGCGCGCCGGCCTGTCCGACGGCGACGGTGGCTTCGAGTCGCACGTTGCCGCCGTAGAGGCGAGCGGCCGGCACATCGACAAGAATCTCGCGTCCCTTGAAGCGCAGCGTTCCGCGCGCCGCGCCAAAGGACAG
>JBILUI010000036.1:0-18678 GCA_044371145.1 Chthoniobacterales bacterium
TGATGCGCTACTTCGGTGAGATTTCCATCATCTACACGGCCAACGACTACGGCGACATGTGGTCGTTCGGCATCAAGCAGAAAGGACCGCGCGAATGGGAGTTGAACAACGACCGCAACGAGCGCGGCGAACGCGTCGCCCTCGACTGGGACCTCTACCTGAACAACGGTCTCTACATCCACAATGTCGACCCGCGCCCGCCGATCCAGGGGCTGCTCGATACCTACAAATTCGGCACCAACATGGTCATCCACCTCCTCACACGCTGGGAGGACAAGTTGCGCAGCGCGCCGCGCCTGTAAAACTTAGGTCCCGAAAATCCGGTCACCCGCGTCGCCGAGGCCCGGCGTGATGTAGCCGCGCGAGTCGAGCGCCTCGTCAAGAGCCGCGCCGAAAATCGGCATGTCGGGTTGCGCGGCCCGCAATCTCTCCACGCCTGGGCGCGAAGCCACAATGCACGCGCAGGTCATGCGCGGAATGCCTTCTTTTTTCAGTCTCTCCGCCGCCGCAGCGAGGCTGTTGCCCGTGGCCAGCATCGGATCGAGCAGGAGCACGTGCGCGCCGGCCGCCCCCGGCGGCAGCCGGAAGTAATAGCTCACCGGTTCGAGCGTCTCCTCGTTGCGGAACATGCCGATGTGCCCCACGGCGGCCGACGGGAAAATGCGCAGGATGCCGTCGGCCATGGCCAACCCGGCGCGCAGCACCGGCACGAGCACCAGCGGACGCACCGGTCGCGCGCCCTGCGCCGGGCCGAGGGGAGTTTCCACGCGGCAAGATTCGATTTCGAAATCACGCAGGGCCTCGTAGGCGACCAATTGCGACAATTCCTGAAGCAGTCGCCGGAATTCCGGCGCCGGCGTGTGCTTGTCGCGCAGCGCGGTGACTTTGAGGTCGGCGAGCGGGTGCCGCACGAGGTGGAAACCATTGATGGGTTGCTCGGTCACGACCGCCCATCATGCCTGCGCCAACAGAGGCTGGTCAACCTGCGGCTCAAGGCGGGTTTGCCGGTGGGCATTCGGCCCTGCTAGTATTCATCTTCGCGCAACGGCCTCGTTGCCGCGCCCGCTCATGCACGCAGATCAAGCCACCACACCGCGCCCCCGGGGGTTCTCCGCCCAATGGAAACCTTACGCCGAACTTCTTTCCTACCTGAAGCCATACCGCGGGCGATTTTTCTTCGGGGTCTCCATGGGTGTGCTCTACGCGCTGCTCAACGGCTCCATTCCGCTCATCGTGAAATATGTCGGTGACTCCGTTTTTCCCGGCGGGGCCGATCAGGAAGCCATCCGCAAGGCCGCCATGTCCGGGATGGGCGCCAAGGTGGATGCCGTCGTTCTGGCCTGTCTGCTCGTGCCGCTCGTCATGATCCTGCGGGGCTTTTTCTCGTTCATGAACTCCTACCAGATGTCATGGGTCAGCTTGCGTGTCCTCACCGACATCCGGAGCAAACTTTTCGCCAGCATCGTCGGCCAGAGCATGGAATTTTTCGACCGCGCGAGGGCCGGCAAGCTGATGTCGCGGGTCATGAACGACACGCAGGTTGCGCAGAGCACGCTCTCGCAACTCAGCGTCAGCCTGTTCAAGCAGCCGGTTGCACTCGTCGCCGGCGTGGTCGCCGTCATGTTGATCGACTGGAAATTCAGCCTCATCACGCTCGTCCTCTTCCCGGTCTGCATCGTGCCGGTCGCGCTTTTCGGCCGCAAGGTGCGCAAAGCGGGGGAAGCCGAGGAGCAGCTCGCCGGCGAGATGAATGTCATCCTGCAGGAAACCTTCGCCGGGATCCGGCTGATCAAGTCCTACGCCGAGGAGAAGTTGATGATCAAAATGTTCAACCGCGCGGCAAAACGGCAGTTCCGCAATTCCCTGCGCGTGCGCAAGAGCACGGAAATCACCTCGCCGCTCGTCGAGATCGTGGCCGCGGCGGGCGTCGGTCTCGCCCTCTTCTATGTTTACGCGGCGGAGCTCAGCGCGGCCAAATTCCTCGCCCTCATGGCGGGCATCTTTCTGCTCTATGAGCCGATCAAATCGCTCAGCCGCATCCACATGCTGCTGCAGAAATGCCTCTCGGCCACGACGAACATTTTCGAGCTGATGCGCCAGCCCCCCGCCATCGTCGACGCTCCCGGCGCGCAAAAACTGGAAAAATGCCGCGGCGAGATCGTTTACGACGATGTCGAGTTTTCCTACGGTCCGCAGGCCCCGGCCCTGCGCGGCGTCAGCCTGCGCATCGAACCGGGCCAGCGCGTCGCCTTGGTCGGATCAAGCGGATCGGGCAAAAGCACCATGCTCTCGCTCGCCCTTCGTTTCTACGATCCGCAAAAGGGTTCGGTCAGTCTCGACGGACACGACCTCCGCGAACTGCAGATCGAATCGGTGCGCAAACATGTCGGGATCGTCACGCAGGACACCTTTCTTTTTCACGACACGATCTACAACAACATCCTCTTCGGGCGACAGGACGCGACCAAGGAAGAGGTCGAGGAAGCGGCGCGGCAGGCCTACGCTCATGATTTTATCCTGGCCCAGCCGCAGGGCTATGAGTCAATCGTCGGCGACAAAGGCTGCATGCTTTCCGGCGGACAGCAGCAACGGCTCTCCATCGCGCGCGCCCTGCTCAAGAACGCACCGGTGCTGCTGCTCGACGAAGCGACCTCCGCTCTCGACTCAGAAAGCGAACGCATGATCCAGTCCGCCTTGGAAAAACTCTCGGCCGGCAAAACCGTGGTGGCCATTGCGCACCGTCTGTCCACTGTGCTCACCGCGGACCGTATCGTGGTCATGAGCGACGGCCGTATCGCCGCCATCGGGTCGCATGCCGAGTTGCTGCGAATCTCCCCCGATTACCGCACGCTCTACGAGATGCAATTCCACCACGCTCCCGAAATGGCGGAGGCTGTCACGGCGTGAAGATCCGGCGCGCGCTGCTCTCCGTTTCGGACAAGACAGGCCTTGTCGAGTTGGCCCGCGGTCTGGCCGCGCACGGGGTCGAATTGCTCTCCACCGGGGGGACTGCTGCCTCATTGCGTGAGACGGGGCTCTCCGTGAAAGATGTTTCCGAGCATACCGGTTTTCCCGAGATGCTTGACGGTCGCGTGAAAACCCTGCATCCGCTGGTCCACGGCGGTCTGCTCTTCCGGCGTGATTTGCCCGAGCACGTGCGACAGGCCGAGGCCCACGGCATCGGACCGATCGATCTTGTTGTGGTGAATCTCTATCCTTTCGAACAAACCGTGGCCCGTCTGGGCGCGACGCGCGAGGAGGCAATCGAGAATATCGACATCGGCGGCCCGTCCATGTTGCGCAGCGCGGCCAAAAACCATGCCGCCGTCACCGTGCTCTGCGATCCCGCGGATTACGCTGCGGTATTGGACGAGATGAATGCGAACGAAGGCGCCACGACACTGCCGACCCGCGAGTGGCTGGCCCGAAAAGTGTTCGCCCTCACTTCGCGCTACGACGGGGCCATCGCCGCTTACTTGGGCGGCGCAAAAGGCGGTTCATTCGAGTGCTCCGAGCCGCTGGCCATGAGCTTGCGCTACGGCGAAAATCCGCACCAGAGCGCCGAGCTTTACGGGGATCTGTCATCTCATCTCGGGCAACTGCACGGCAAGGAACTCTCCTACAATAATCTCCTCGATATCACTGCGGCGGTGGACCTGATCGGCGAATTCGACGAGCCAACCGTGGCCATCCTCAAGCACACCAATCCCTGCGGGGTGGGGAGCGATACTTCTTTGATCGGGGCGTGGGACAAAGCTTTCGCCACCGATCGGCAGGCACCTTTCGGCGGAATTATCATCTGCAACCGTCCGCTCGACGAACCGCTCGCCGCGGCCATCGCGGAAATTTTCAGCGAAGTGATCATTGCGCCGGACTTTTCGGCTGCCTCGCTCGAAATCCTGCGCAAAAAGAAAAACCTACGCCTCATGCGGCTCAAGGGCACCCCGAAGCCGGCCCCGCGCGATGTCCGTTCGGTCCTCGGTGGCTTCCTCGTGCAGGATCACGATATAGCCTCCGAAAAAGTGGCCGACGGCCAAGTCGCGACCAAGCGCGCGCCGACGGCAGAGGAACTCCGCGCGCTCGAATTCGGTTGGAAGGTGGTCAAGCACGTCAAATCCAACGCCATTGTTTTCGCCGGACCCGACCGCACCCTCGGCATCGGAGCCGGACAGATGTCGCGCGTCGATTCGGTCCGCATCGCCGTGTGGAAAGCGGGCGAGGCCGGGCTCTCGCTGGCCGGCAGTGGGGTGGCCAGTGACGCCTTTTTCCCTTTCCCCGACGGCTTGGTCTCTGCGGCAGAGGCCGGGGCGACTGCTGCCATCCAACCCGGCGGTTCGGTGCGCGACGCGGATGTCATTGCCGCGGCCGACCAACGTGGCATGGCCATGGTCTTCACCGGAAAACGCCATTTCCGGCATTAAATTACTCCGCATCCCGCATGTTGATGCGCTAGGTTGTCCGCCGTGAGCTATCAGGTTTTCGCCCGCAAATACCGTCCGCAGATTTTCGAGGAAGTCCTCGGACAGGATGCCGTGGTGCGGACGCTGCGCAACGCGATCAAATCCGGACGTCTGGCGCACGCCTACCTCTTTGTCGGGCCTCGCGGGGTGGGGAAGACTTCCACCGCGCGCATTTTCGCCAAGGCGCTCAATTGCGTGAAGGGGCCGACGGAAAAACCCTGCGGCGAATGCGACCCCTGCCGCGAGATCGCCGGGGGCAACAGCCTCGATGTCCTCGAGATCGATGGCGCGAGCAACAACGGCGTCGAGCAGATCCGCGACCTGCGCGAAAACGTCCGCTTCCTGCCCTCGCACGGCAAATTCCGCATCTACCTCATCGACGAGGTGCACATGCTGAGCACCGCGGCGTTCAACGCGCTCCTCAAGACATTGGAGGAGCCACCGGAGCACGTTAAGTTTCTCTTCGCCACGACCGAGGCGCACAAATTGCCGGCCACCATCATCAGTCGTTGCCAGCGCTTCGATCTGCAACCCATCCGCGACGAGGTCGCCGCCGCCCACCTGCTGGCCATTGCGAAAAAAGAAAAAATCTCCCTCGATCCCGCCGCGGCCGAAGTGATCGCCCGCGCTGCCGAGGGCGGCATGCGCGATGCCGAGTCCATGCTCGACCAAGTGGTGTCGTTCTGCGGGGACAAAATCGGCGAGGAAGATGTCCTCTCCATCTTCGGTTTCGCCTCCGCGACCGACGTTGCTGCGCTGGCCGGTCACATCCTCTCTGGCGATGCTGCCGCAGCTCTCGATCTTGTCGCGACGCAGTCGGAAAGCGGCAAGGATCTCGGACGCCTTCTTTCCGACCTCGTCGCTCTCGGACGCGATCTGCTGGTAAGTGAGGCGACCGGCAAGGATTTGTCCGGACGCCGCGGCGAATTGCTCGCGCCACTGCGCGGACGCTACTCCGCGCGCAAACTCACCGAGTTGCTCGAGGTTCTCTCCGCGGCCGAAGCAGGACTGCGGTTTTCGCCGGATAAAAAACTTCCCCTGGAGATTGCCGTGATCAAGTCGATCCAGCTTTTGCACACGGCCGATCTCGACGAAGTGCTTGAAACCCTCTCGGCCATGACCGGCGGCGCGCCGCTGCCCGCGCGTCCCGCACCGCGGGCCGCGGCGCCGCGTCCGGTCGCTGCGGCCGTGGCGGCCAAACCCGCGCCCGTTGTTCAGGAGGTGCGCCGCGACGACGGAGCGTCGACGCAGGAGACATGGAAAAAAGTCACCGCGGAAATCTCGGCCAAACATCCGCTGCGCAGCGAGTGGCTCGATAGCGCGCAGGATATCACCGAGGACGGTGGCGAATTGCACGTGGTCTTTCCGGCCAACAAAGCGAAAGTTTTGCAGACCCCGGTAGTCAAAGAGCAGGGTGCGCTGATCGAGGAGCTGTGGAAGAAGGCCACCGGACGTAAAGTTTCCTTCCGTCCCGAGGCCACCGGCGAAGTGGTTGTCGAAAAGGCGCCGTCGCCCGTGCCGGTGACCGACGATTTCGAAAACGACCCGGGAATCGAAGCCGCCATAGAACTTTTTGGCGCAACGCTCGAACCCGAGGAAACCAACCAATCATGAACATCCAGAAAATGATGAAAGAGGCGCAGAAAATGCAGGAGCGCCTGGCCAAAGCACAAAGCGAACTCTCGCACGAGTCGATCGACGTCTCCGCCGGTGGAGGCAAAGTGAATGTCACGGTCAACGGGTCGGGGGACATCACCGCGATCAAAATTTCTCCCGACGTCGTCGATCCGCAGGATGTCGAAATGCTCGAAGACCTCGTGCTCTCCGGAATCCGCGAAGCCCAGGAGGCCTCGCGCAAGCTCCAAGCCGACACCATGGGCAAAGTGACCGGCGGTCTCGGGGGATTGCCCGGCTTCGGGATTTGAGTTAGTCTGTCTTTTTATTCGCCGGCATAGCTCAGCTGGTAGAGCACCTGATTTGTAATCAGGCGGTCGTCGGTTCGAATCCGACTGCCGGCTCCCTCTTTATCAACAAGTTACAAATAATGAGGGCGTTCCTGTTCTGCCTGCTGTGCCGATTCTGTGCCGATTTGTCAGGACTGATAGGTGGTCGCTTGCGGGCGGCTCTTTCACGTAGTTGAGCCACGGTAACGGGCGGAAGCGGTTCGGTGAGGCCCTCCAAGTGGCGCTCATAAAGCCCAGACCCAGCTCGGTGAGTGGGGTTGGGGCGGGGGATGGTCTCCGCCCCACGCAGGCAACAGGCGCACCGCCACCCACGCCGCGACAGGCCCCACCGATGCGCAAGCTGCTACGCCCAGCCGACAGCCATGCAGGGTAGGCCAGCCGCGCACAGCCCACTGGTGCGGGAGACACGGGGCAGCGCAGCGGCAGTCCCTGACCCGCAGCACAGCCTGCCACAGAGCCGCAGGCAGGCCCTCTACGCCTCGCTCATCGAGGGCGCGAAAGCTGACCCCCGCCACACCCGTGGCTACCCCGTGCCTTCCAATACGGGGCCACCCCATGAAACGAATTAGGGGGGTGTCGAAGATTTTTTGCAGAAAAGTAAACGGGGTTGCGCGTTGCCAAAGCTTGCTTCGCGCTCATGCCATCGCCAAAAGAGCAGTCATGAGAATACCGCTTTGGATTGTTTTCTCCGCAGCACTCGTCCTTGCGACAGCATCTTCACAGGCCAAGGAAGAGCATTTTGTCCTGCAGCGCGGAAAGCAGACCGTCTATGCCATGCCGAATGCACCAAGAATGGAGCGTTTTTGGCTCAATGCCACGCTGGACAAGTCGCAGGGAAAACTGACAGCGGTGTGGGGCTATGAGAAAGGCGGGGGCCAAGACGGGGCTACGATCAGCATGACTAAGCAGGGTGATGAGTGGGTTGGAAAGGGAAGCAATTGGGCGGGTAATGCCGTCGAGTTCCAGATAACAAAGGATTCTGTGATTTATCAGTGGGGGCCACGCCTCGACGGAAGCGGATCAAATTCCATGTTAGGACAAATTATCTGGAGCGCCCGTTGACCAAGCGCGAGTTGGAACCCTGATCAGAGGCTTTCACTACGCCCCGCAGGCAGGCCCCTTGCTTGCCTCATCGAAGGCGCGGAAAAGCTCACCCATGCCACACCCGTATCACCACCCCACCTTTCCAGAGGAAGGCCACGCCATCGAAAGTGCATCGGGGTCTCAAACAGTTTTTGCAAAAAAGCAAAGCGGGTTTGTCCGAAGTTCGATGCTTGATTGCGTGACAACAAAAAGCCACACCAACTTCCAATGAATACCGCTCCCCACTGGCAGGTCTCGTTAGTGCGCATGATCCTCTCTGTCGTGGCAATTAATTCCATGGCAACCTTTGAAAGTGCCAAGGCCCAGATGCCTGATGCGGACGCTGCCATCCTTCGTGCGAAGGAAGCTGGTAGCTCTATGGATTTTAGAGGCGTGGAGGAAGCTCTTGGAAAGCTTGAGCAAGATAAAGAGCGCACCCAGCGCGAAGAAACGAATCACATCCAAGATGAAGAAGCGTCCCGCTCTTTCCTCAACGAGTTGGACGCAGCAAAGCAGCAGGGAGTAAACGAGCGATTCGTGGTCGCAATACTTGAACTGGCGAAAAAGTACCCGACTGTGCTCGCTGATCCGCTCATCAAGAACTTGGTAGACGCAGCAGCAACCGAAGCCCGAAATTTTTTCCGCGCCTCAAATGAGGAACAGCGAAAAGAACGCGCCCAGAGCGACCTACGCGCGATAGCTGGTCAGCTACGCACGTATCAATCAGACAATGGATCGCTGCCCACCCGCGAACAGGGCATTGAGGCGTTGGTCACCAAGCCCACTGGTGATCCCGAACCTCGCAACTGGCGTCAACTGCTGCAGCGCGTCCCACTCGACCCTTGGGGGGAGCTATACATCTATCGACCTCAGGGCGACGGTTTCGCGATTACCTCTAGAGGGCCAGACAGACAAGAGGGCAACGTAGACGATGTAACGTTGGCGTCCTCCGCGCACGAAAACAAATAACAGCACAGAATGCGGTCTTCCCAACCGCATTGCCCGTTCCCCAAAAGACACCGCGATCACCCCACCTTTCCAGAGGAGGCCACCCCATGAACTGAATTGGGGGGGGGAAGTCGAAGATTTTTTGCAAAAAAGTAAACGGGGGATTCGGGCTTGCCTGAGCCTTTATCGTAGTCTGCTGTGCAAGGCAGATCGCTACCCACCCCATGACCAAAGCGCGGCAGAAAACGAAGCTGTATGCACGGGTGACGCTTGCCGACGCCCGCGCTGAATTCGCAGAGCGGGGCCTAACCCTTTTGGCCGTTGAATACGCCAACGTTTCCACACGTATGCCGTTCCGATGCCGAAAGTGTGGTTACAAGGGAAGGCTTCCTCTGAACGATGTGCGACGCAAAGGATGCGGGTGCAGGATGTGTGGCATTAAGCGGCGAGTTGCTCAGAGAACAC
Organism: Chthoniobacterales bacterium; assembly: GCA_044371145.1. Classification (GTDB taxonomy): domain Bacteria; phylum Verrucomicrobiota; class Verrucomicrobiia; order Chthoniobacterales; family JACTMZ01; genus JACTMZ01. The sequence continues at coordinate 8,921 of JBILUI010000036.1, forward strand.
ACAGCATCGATGCGGTAAGATCACTTCTGCTGAAGCGCGGAATAATCCTGCTATCCAAGACCTACAAGAACTCAGCAACCCCTTTGCGCGTCCAGTGCAAAGCGTGTGGGCACCGTTGGATGGCTCGCCTTGGCGACATGACTCTCAAGCGTAATCCCACTGGATGCCCGCCATGTTCATACGCGCGAGCGGGCGGTAGCAGGCGCTACACAACCGAACAGGTAAGACGGTCTTTGCGCAAAATGGGCATCACGCTGCTTTCGGAATACGAGACATCTCAGAAGCCAGTCAACGTCAGGCATGAACAGTGCGGTCATCTGGCCAACAAATCTTGGAACGAGCTTCAATCGGGGCGCGGTTGTGGTAAGTGCGCAAAGAACGCACGAGTTTTAGATGAGGATTACGAAGCTGTAGCGGTTCAGTTCGGCGGTAGGCTTTTGCGCAAAGTGGAACAATCCATCGAGGATTCAGAGTGGGAGTGTGCACTGGGTCACGTTTTTCGCAGATCGTTTACTTCTATTAAAGCTCTTCAGACCTTCTGCACAAAATGCAGCAGCTCTTATGCAGAGATGCTTTGCAGGGCAATGGCTGAGACTCTATTCGGCGCTACCTTTCGATGCATTCGCATCAAGGACATGCGGTCTGTGAAGGGAAGACCGCTTGAATTGGATATCTTCAATGAAGAGTTGCGTCTGGCAATTGAACACAATGGAGCACACCATTATGAGGCCCAACACAACTGGGGCGGAGACAAGGCTCTGGTTCTTCAGCGAAAAAACGACAAGCGGCGCAGGGTTTATTGCAGGAAAAATGGCATCCTGCTCATTGAGATCCGCGAGTTGGGAAAGAAGACCTCAGTTGAACAAGCGCGTGAGGAAATCAGGGAGGCACTTGTCCGTGCCAAACGAAAGATTCCTCCTCACTTTGACAAGGTCGATCTCCGTCTTTTGAAGCCGAAAACGGAGACTGAAGCCTACTGGCAAGCGGTGAACTCTGCTGCCGCGCAGATGGGCCTGACTATTCTCCCGTGTGTCTACGAGTCCGCCGACAAGAATGTTCCTGTGGAATGCAGCAAAGGGCACAAGACAATGAAGACCCCCCGATCTATTCTTCAGGGCCACAAGTGCGACGAGTGCAATTCGCTGCGGATGAAGAAGGCTGTGCGACTTTCCGATGGCAGAGAGTTTGAATCGGGCACCGAAGCGGCAAAGGCTTTGGGTGTGACCAAGGAAACTGTCAATAGGGCGGCGGTAGCGGGCTGGAGGGTAAAAGGCCTTTACGTGCGGCGCATCGGCAAATCGCGTTAGTGCTTGCTCCTTTCAGCCAAAGGGAGCGATAAGCGCCCCAATGCTACGAATCTGGCGATCCGTAAGAACCCTTTTCCTACTGGGCATAGGGATTGGTGCTGGTGTTGCGCTGTCGCAGTGCAGAGAGAGTTCGCCCCCCGCCAACTGGTTTCCGTTGGAATTTGCCAAACGAGAAGACGGAGCATACCAAATCGGTTACGCACCGAGGGCTATGTCTCAGGTTGGGACGCTCAATGCACAGCCTCCAGATGTCGTCAGAGCTAAAGGTCGCGCAAAGTTCATTTCGTCTGGGGAGAGGGGTGCTTCGTACCAATATCCGCTCGGTTACGAGGTCGAAGTCGAGCTTGCGTCGCTCAAGAAGATGGGGCCTCTTCCCGCTGGCATGACAAACGTCGGTTGCTCTATTGGGCTAAGCTTTTCGCTTCGGGATAGAGACGGCTTTGAGTTGATTCGCATGATCACTCAGGATGCCCACTATGGCCTAGCGGGAGACACACTCAGCTTCAAAGGAACCACAACGAACCTCGTTTCGCTGGCAAATGCCAAAGCTGTTCACATGATCGAATGCGATCTTGGGTATGAGTCGGTTGACAATAGCGAGCCGAAGGAGGTTGATTGGGAACAATTAGCAAACGAAAAACTTACGCCTGTTCAGTAAGGTTTCCCTGATCGGACTGTTTGTGGGTTTTGTTGCTAAGCGAATCCTGATGCTTCCGCTCGCGGTAACGTCGCCGTAATTCCTCAAGAAGCTCTGCTCGCTGGGGTTTGGTCACTCTGCAGCGGGGGTAGTCCTTGGGCAGGGGAGGCTCTTCGGTCAGATGCATGGTTGAAAATCTTTGTGCTTCTTTTAATTCCTCTGCAAGGGGCGCAGGCGACGCGCGCGCTGAAGCAGAGCGTCGCACGCGCGCAACCCCTTAATAGCAAACCATAAACAAAGAGTGGTGCGGATCGGTAATCAATCGAGACTTGCGCTGCCCTCTATTAAGCATTCAATCATAGCCTGTGCGCTGGTTGATCATACTTTTCGTCTGCGGTCAACTTGTCACAGCCCACTCGCAAGTATTGCTGGAGGAGAATTTTACATTCTTAGGCCCGTTGGCCTCAAACGGTTGGACACCTATCGCTGCAGCTGGAACGAGTCCCATCAACGCAGCATCACCAGGCCTGGTCTACCCTAGCTTGCCGTCATCTGGCGTCGGAAACGCAGCATCGATTTCCACGACAGGTGAGGATGATCGCAAGCTGCTTAACGCCACCGACAGTTCAGGTTCCATCTATTCATCTTGTCTTCTCAATTTAAGCGCCGCTCAGGCCAGCGGCGACTATTTCTACGCCCTCAGCAGTAGCACGTCAGGCTTTATCGCGCGCGTGTTTGCAAGGTCAAGCGGTGCGGGCTTCCAACTGGGTATTCTCAAGTCTTCGGGCGGCGTTACCACGCCAAGCTATGACACAAACGTCCTTTCTTTCGGCACGACTTACCTTATCGCAACAAAGATCGAAAGACTGGGCGGCACCACCACTGACGACGTAGCCAGTTTGTGGGTCAACCCGCCTTTAGGCGCGTCGGAAACGTCTGCTACTGTCACCAATTCCGCTGGCAACGATCTGGCGAATATTGACTCTATCGTTTTGCGTCAAGGCAGCGCAGTGAACGCCCCGACACTGCGTCTTGGCAATATCCTCGTAGGTACAAGTTGGGAAGCGGTTACCCCAGCGACCCCCTGCCTCCTTGAAATTGTATCAAGCAAGGCCCCGTTTAACCCCTCCACCGCTGCCAACTGGTCTTCAGGCGGAAATACTTGGGTGGTGGACATAACCAATTCGCACGATGGAGTGGACTCAATTAGAGCGCAGACAACCAATGGCCAATCCACCTACCGTGAATACACCGTCACAGGGCCTGCCGTGGTTGATTTCTGGTGGAAGGTAAGCTCGGAGCAGCTTTACGACACTTTTTCCTATTCTGTTAATGCCACAAATCAGGAGACCATTTCGGGTGAGGTCGATTGGACTTACCGCACACTCACGCTGCCAGAAGGCGCTAACACAATTCGGTGGACATATGCAAAAGATGGCTCCGATGCTGTTGGACAGGATGCAGGATGGCTGGACGATTTCGCGGTCTATCCTGCGATCCCCACTCTGCGGGTGCGCGAAGGCACTAATATCGTAACGAACGCAGTCACGGTGGACTACGGAACCAGCGGCGTTGGCGGCAGTGGTTTCTCAAAGACGCTTAACTTTGCCAACGAGGGTTACGTGCCGATGCACATCGATCTCTCGCTGCCGACCAATTCGGCTTTCGGCTTCGCAGGTGGTTCTAAAACTACCTCGCTCTACTTGGATAGGGGTGAAAACGCCGATCTCCCGATTTCTCTTTCTACCCAATCCAGCGGAACCAAGACGGCTTTGCTCACGATTTCTGCACCGCAATCCTCTGAGATGCCTCCTCAAGTTACACTCACGGGTTACATTTCGGGGCCGATCATAGGAGTCTTTGAGGTCGGAACACCAATTACCGTCGGCCAAATAAACGACATGGGTTTTGCTCCTCGCGCAAAAGAATTCACCATCCGCAACGATGGCGTTGCAGGTAACCTAGAGATTGGTCACATCACCACGTCAGGAAGTTTCCAAGTCGTCCAACAACCCACCACCAATTCTCTGCCGTCACAAGGGAGCACAACATTCACCGTGTTGGCACAAAGCGTTTCCAACGGGGTTCAGAGTGGGAGTGTTGTTATAAGTAGCAGCGACCCCGACACTCCGACATTTGCCATTCCGCTCGTTTCCAAGTCGCTTTTCGGCCCTACCAGTGAACTTGAAGCCAATGCCACGGACACCTCTGGAAGCAACGGTGCAATCGGGTGGGATTTTGCTCAAACATTGCTGCCAGACGGATCTCTAGGAAACGCCCTCAAGACAGGAGCGACACCTCACAGCGCACAATCCAAGTTGAGGGCAAGTTTCACAAGCAGAGGGCTACTCTCTTGGAAGTGGAAAGTCTCCGCGCAGGAGGGCTTTGACTGGATGAGTTGCGATGTTAGCGGTGGGACGAATCCTGCCTACTACAGCGACAATACGAACGACGCTATGCGCTACGCGGGAGGGCAACTCGACTTCGTGGCGGCTGAAGTCAGTGAAACCTCTAGCGAGTTAATCTTTAAGTTGACCGTTAACGGGGATGCTGCAGTTTCTGCTGCGAATTTAATGATCGGTATTGCCAATGGCAAAAATCTCGGCTCCACAAATTGGAATGCGGGGAATGGTTTGCCACTGCCGATAACAATCGAGTCCCCCCTTGGGGGAATGACGCACTGGATTCAAAACTTCTCTGGACAGACGGCGCTGCGTCAATACGACGGAGCAAATTGGTTCACCACCACGAATCAGGTGGCTCTTGCAGCTACAAACGGGCCTCAAAGCACGATCACTGTTTCTTTAGCCAAGAGTGCATTAGGCTTCACTCGCGGAGACGTGATCTACTTCGATGCCTACTCTATGAGCGGCACCTATGCAGGAATAGGACAGATGACAGACGCCCTATCTAATCCCAACCCCGCGACTACAGAAGGTTACTGGTACGAGGTAAGCCCTCTTTGCTACACCTCCAGCATAGCAACTGGTATCTCGCGGTATCCACGCGGGGGCGAAGTCGCTTCCGTATCCACCAAGACTGCTACGTGGCGCGAACAAGTGGTGTATGTGCCGCCCAACGGAACCGTGGAGTGGGCATACAAGAAGGACGCTAGTGGAACCGTGGGCGAGGATGCTGGTTACATCACTGATGTTCAGTTTTGGCCGTTCACTGCTCCGCAATACGGCTACGCGGAGTGGTGGGCCGAGTTTGGTCGTCTTACACCGCCCTCATTAAAATCCCTCATGACGAAATCTGGACTACCTGCGGTCTTGTCGTGGGTGGGCGGCTTTGACCCTGATACTGCGCCTGACGCAACGCTTTATCGTCTGTTCAGGGAGGACAACAAGTGGAAGCTTCGCCTTCCGATTTCCAAGCGATACGCAGGTGGAAGCGTAAGCGCGGAGTTCGTAACCAACCTGACAAACAGTTGGTCGGGGGCAGGCGTAAGCCAAACCCTACAGGGCCAAAACGCCGACACCGCCATCATCGAGGTCACCGCACCTTCGGGAACCACTGGCGGCTTCATTCGGCTAAATGTCCGATAGCACCGCCCGCAACGCCGAAGACTGAGCGTTAGGGGTCGGCCTCATCGTCAAACGCAAGTCGAGGTGAAGCTGCGCTGGTTGGTTGTAGCGGGGGCGATCTTGCGGGCAGGTAGCGTTGGTGCCTACGCTCAACGGCATGAAATCTCTTGTCCTTCTTGGGTTTGCATTTGTGGTCGCGGCCATTGTTCCTCCTGCGGCAAGCCAGTCTACAACCACAACCGAAATCCCGTTTCGCACCGAAAAAGACAATTGGGAGAAGGAAAGCCAAGGCCCTGTTTCAAGAAGCTACTCGGCGGGAAATCCAGAGGTAGAGTCGGATGATCGGCGCTCAAGAACGATGGTATTAACTGTTGACCGCACAAGGTGGCCTGCCGAACGGATACAGATACCTATCGTGGATCAACACCTCAGAGACACCCTCCTGTTTGAGGCGGAGGGATGGGAGTTGCTGAAGCTTAAGGAACTAGTCGATAAGGCAGTTGCTGACTACCGCGCCGACAGAGAAATTCTCCGAGCCGTAAATAGAAGTAAAGAAGAGGGGGCAACCCGAAGCGCCGACTGATCTTCGGGGTCGACCTGATCGTCAAGCCTAAGTCGGGGTGAAGCTGCGCTGGTTGGTTGCTCTGGCGCTGCAAAAAATATCGCATTCGTAAACACTTAAGCAGAAGCGAGAAGACAGCGGACGCGAGGATTGGGAATCAATCAGGGCTTGCCTCCCGCCTCGGATGAGGCTTGGCATAGAATCTATGAAAGCTCTGCGCTTGATTGCTCTAGCCGCGTTCTTCCAATTGAGCACGGCTTTTGGAGAGGAATCCACAAACTTTGATGGCTCCCCCTTTACCAGTTTCAGCTACGAGGGTCAGCGTTTAATTGAGCCGCGCATAACGTCGGTGGATGCCGAAGGTGTTTCTTTGACTGACAAGGAAGGCAGGATTTCGATTACCGTTCCGTTAGATCGCGCACGCAAGCAGCCCGAATTGCGGATGCGTGCAAGGGACGCCATGGAGGAGGTAGCCAAGCACCATGGCAACAACACAAGTGCCACAGCCGCCTTACAAAGCGTTCTACCATCTAGTGGGAGAGCAGTAAGCGCCAATCTGGAGAGAGTGCTTTCGGATGCTAAGGCGCACCTTAAAAGGCGTCCGACAGCTATGAAAATTTCCTTCAAAAAAATCAGGGGGTCTGAGGAGGGAGAGGCGACATCGGACAAGGAGGAATGGGCCTGTAAAATAACCTTCAGGTCTCTTCCATCGAACTGCGATTTTCGTGCAGACTTGAATTTTTACGATGGAGGTGGGGTTCTGCTACATAAAGAGCGCGTCATCATCATGGGCGCGTTTACTTGTCAAAAAACGGGCCCTTCGGCCAGCAACCGCTTCTACCTACCCCTTTCTGCAATTGAAAACATCGCTTGCGTTAAGCTTGAAGGGGACGGCTTGGTTAACCAAAATACCTGCCGTTAAAAATCAAAAAGACCTCGTGCGCTGGTTGGTTGCTCTCGCGGTCAACTGGAAATATCAATCTTTTCGCTGGGGGATGATGCCGCTGTGCCGTTTCGCGGTTTTGGATATGGGCGCGAAGCTCGTCATGATGGACGACGCGATTGCCAGCGCAGTGCAACGAGGAAATTGGGTCTACGTTTACAATGCCAAGGGCTCGCAGCTATGCGTCGTTTCCGCCGGTGATGGTATGACCGGCTACACGGGGTCGTCGGTCAGCATTAAACGCGGGAACTTCGTCTACATTTTCGACGCCAAAGGACGGCAGACCAGTGTGATTTCCGCGGGAAGATAGGCGACCTCACTGCTGTTGCTTCCGCGCGCCCGCCGAGCGGGTTCCGGCAACCGCCTGATAAGAATCACGAGACAGCTATGGTCATCTGCTCAGGTGGATCGCGCCGTCCCGGCGCGATATTTCGTGCTGTCTATCGTCATGGGTACAGCGCGATCCGTAGCGCGATCGAAGTGCGAAACTTTTTGCCGTCTGTTATGCCTCAGCGCTGCTCGACGCGGCCGTCGGCTTTGAGGACGTTTAAACCGAAGTTGCGGCCGTTGGCGTGGACGGCCTCGATGTCGGAGGCGACGGTGAGGCGCCCGATGTTGGAAATCTGAAAGACGCCGCGGCGGCTGTAGATTTTTACGCTAGCGGCGGTTTCATCCTGAAGGATGGGGGAAAAGAGATAGCTCGTGCCATGTTTGACATGGTTTTTCTTTTTCGCCGCATCGCTCGGACAGATGAGCACCTGCTCCGTGATGCCGTAGGGTCCGAGTTTTTCGATGGCGGTGCCGCCGTCCTCGACTTCGGGCGGCAGGGAAGGCGGATCGGTTTCGATCGCCGGGTAGCGGTAGTCGTTGTCGGCGACATACTGCTGCACGGCAGCGCCGATCTGGCGCAAATTGCCCGCGCATTTGGCAGAGCGCCCGCGCTCGATCATCGGGGCGATCGACGGAAAAGCGAGGGACGCGAGGATCGCCACGATGGCGATGACGACAAGAAGCTCGATAAGGGTGAATGCACGCGTGCTCACTGCGTGCCCCCGCGGTATTTGGCTTCCGCTTTGCGCTCCCAGTAGCGCTGCGAGCGTTCGATGCGCTGCTTCGGCGTCATCTTGGCGTAGCGGGCGAGACGGCGATCCTCCATCCGCTCTTGCACTTCGGGACGGTTGAAAAACTCCTGCGCTTTGGCGCGGCGCTGCTCTTCGGGCAGTTCGCGCACCGACTGCCAGAAATCGCGCATCATGGAAACGTCCTCGCGCGCGGTTTTCTGTTCTTCCAGGGGAAGCAATTTGATCTGCGCTTCGGCGCGTTTCGCCGCGCGTTCGGGGTCGCCGAAGCCGCGTCCGCGCCCGTTGCCTTCCCGCTCGTCGTCGCGCGGAGCGGTCCCGATCCACGTTCTGCGTCCGCGCCAGTTTTCTCCGTCCTCGCCCGCTTGCTCTCCCGGATCGGGGCCGCGCAGCAGGAAGACTTCACGAGATGTGCCGCCCGCTTCGCGGAAGAGTTCGGAGGCCGCGTCGGAGATGCGTCCGCCCTCCGGAGCGGCGACCGGCGACGACCAATCGGACGGTGCGGCCAAGGTCACGCCGGTTTCTTCGGCCGCTTGGGCGAGGAGGGCTTGCAGGTCGCCACCGCCCTGCGGTCGCCACTCGACCCGGCGCAGATCCAAGGGCGCGCCGGAGCGGGATTGCACCGCGTTGAAACCGCCGGCTCCGTGTGCTGTCCATCCTTCGGCCTGTTGCTCCGCGCGGAAGGCGCCGAGGGCGGTGTCGATTTCCGCTTCGCTGCGCGCGCCGACGTAGGTGAGGCGCCACGACGAGTCGGTGCGCACCGCGACGATGTCGAGCGCCTCGAGCGGCGGTATGCGGCGAACTTGGATGGTGACCGGGGTTGCCGGGTCGAGATCGGTGGCGATTTCGATGCCGCCTTGCTTGCTGAGCGACGAGAGGACTTTGCCGACCGGCGCGTCCGTGAAATCCAGGCTGACCAAACCCCAACCGCTGTAGATCCGCCAACCAGCCCACAGCACAACGAGCCCCAGAAGGACGGCGAGCAGAGTTTTGCGGGAAGCCATTTCCTGTTTATACCCCGCAAAGGGGCCCCCGTCTCGCTACCTTTTTCTCTGTCGGGACCATGGCTTTGCCTTGCGGACGGTCCTTGCGGTGTTAAAGTAAAGGGCCGGACAAAACCGATGACCGATCGCGACAACAAAGCCGTGCAGGAAGCCAAACTGCACTTCCTCGATTACTGGCGCGTCATCCGGCTCCGCCTGCCGATTATTGTCCTGACCTTCCTGCTCGTGGTCATTACCGCCGGCATCACGACTTACTTCCTGCCCCGCCAATACCAGTCGAACGTCATCATCGAGGTCGAGCAGAACGACCAGAAAATCCGAATTTTCCGCGACGGTTACGAGGGGGGAATGGGTCTGGACCCGCGGTTCGCCACCACGCAGTTCCAGATCATCCAGCGCAAGGAGATGCTCTATCCGGTCATCGACAACCTGAAGCTGGTCGAAAAATGGGCCGAGCCCTACGGCGTGCGGACCCGCGAGGAGGCCTACTTCAAGTTGCGCTCCATGATCGACGTGCGCGAGGTGCGCAATACGAACCTCCTGCAGATCGGCGTGGAGAGCACGGATCCCAAAGAAGCGGCCGACCTGGCCAACTCGATCGCCAACGAATACCAGCGTAAACGCATCGACGAGCAGCAGAAGACCCTCTCCCGTTCGCTCGCCACCCTCGAGGACGAAGTGGCCAAGCAGCGCAAAAAA
>JBILUI010000146.1:0-5243 GCA_044371145.1 Chthoniobacterales bacterium
TTTAAACTTCCCGCTTTTGAAGACGACCGCATCAAGTCCCACTTTGTCGAAAAGCTGCTCGTAGTTGAGCGACTGGATAATCACGCCGATGCTGCCGGTGAAGGTGGTCGGATTGGCCACGATCCAATCGGATCCGCAGGCGAGGTAATAGGCACCCGAGGCGCCGAGCGAACTCATGGAGACAACAACGGGTTTCTTGGCGCGGACTTTGAGGATTTCGTTGTAGATGATGTCGGATGCCGTGACTTCACCGCCCGGCGAATCGACCGCCATGACCACGGCTTTGACGTCCTTGTCCTCGGCGGCGGCGCGCAGGGCCTTTTTGATGTCATCGACCATCGAAGTTCCCCACTCGGTCTGTTCCGCCGTATGGATGACGCCCTGCACGGGAATGACGGCGATCTTGCCCGCACCATGCTTGCCGTCCTCGATGGTGATCTCCTGCATGTTCGCGCGCCAACCCGACGACGCGACGCTCTGCGCCTCACCCGCGCCGAGGAGGGCGACGAAAATGAGGTTGAAAAGGACGCTCGCGCACAAGGCGAGGAAAAGGAAAAGCAGAGCGCAGCCCGTTTTCTTCATGATGGGGCCAACATGGACGAGCTTGCCGCCCGACTCAAGCAGCCAGAAGCCGGGTGGCTTGCCAAGGGCCGGGAAAGGGCTTAATTCGCCTTGCAGCATGCATCCGCAAAAAGACGCTTTGGTGCGGTTGCTCGCCGACGAGGACGAGCAGACCGTGCGTCTGGTCAAGGAACGCCTCGCCGAGGAAGGACCGGCCGGGCTCGAGGATCTGCGCGATCTCGCGGATTGCGACAACCCCCTCGCCGCCCTCCATGCGCGCGATGTTTTGCACGAGGTGGTGCAACGCGAAGCGCTGGAAAAATTCGAGGAGCTTTGTCCGGAATTCACCGACGCATCGGATCTCGAGGAAGCCTGCTGGCTGCTCGCCGCCGCGCTCCTCCGCGGTTTCGAGCCCGCTTCCTACCGGCAACGCCTCGACGCATGGGGCGCGGAATTGAAACGCCGCCTGCGCCGCGCGTCGGCCGACCGCCACCGCGTGGAAATCATGACCGACTTTTTGGCCAGCGAACTCGTCTTCGCCGGCAACGCGGACGACTACTACAACGAGCGCAATTCGCTCCTGCCGTGCGTGCTCGATTCGCGCAAAGGCATCCCGATCAGCCTCGTGCTTGTTTACATGCTCGTCGGTCAGCGCGCCGGCGTGAAAATCGATGGCATCAACCTGCCCGGGCATTTCCTCGCGCGGCATGGCTCGGTTCTTTTCGATCCGTTCCATCAGGGCCGCGTGCTCGCCCGCCGCGATTGCGAGGAAATCCTGCGGCGGCAGGACCAGAAACTCGAGGATTGGCATCTCGCCGCGGCGGGACCCCGCCAGATGCTCACCCGCATCCTGGCCAACCTCCTCTACGTGTATCACCGCGAGGGCAAGACCTCCCTCTACGCCCGCGTCAAACTCTGGAGCCACCTTCTCTGCCGCGGCTGATGCAGGCCGAAGTCATCAATACGGGGTCCGAGTTGCTGCTCGGATTGGTGCAGAACACGCACCTCGCGTGGTTGGCGGGGGAACTCGCGCCGCTCGGCGTAACGGTGACGCGGCAAGTTTGCGTGCCCGACGGCCCAGACATCCGCGGAGCACTCGACGCGGCGCTTGATCGAGCGGACCTCGTCATTTGCACCGGCGGACTCGGACCGACCACCGACGACATCACGCGCGAAGCGGCCGCGGAGCTGCTGGGTATCCCCCTCGTCGAAGACAAAGCGATCTCCGATGCGATCCGCGAACGCTTTGCCCGGCGCGGATTGCCCATGGCTGAGCGCGTGGCGCGCCAAGCTATGGTTCCGGTCGGTGCGGACGCGCTGCCCAACCCGAACGGCACGGCGCCCGGACTTTATTTCCCGCCCACCGTGCTCGGTTCGCGCCGCGCGCGGCATCTCGTTCTTTTGCCCGGGCCGCCCCGCGAATTGCAGCCCATGATGCGCGACAACGTGCTGCCGCGGTTGAAGGCCGCGCTGCCCGGCGCCGCGCAACGCGAGCGTCGCATCTACCGCCTGACCGGCATCGGGGAAAGCCAAGTGGAGGAAAAGATCGGGGAAAAACTCGAAGCCCGCGGAGATTTTGAAGTCGGTTACTGCGCGCGCCCCTCGGAGGTTGATTTCCGGCTTATCGGATCGAGGGAAAAACTCGACGCGGTCGAACCCGAAATTTTTTCCGCCCTCGGCGAATGGATTTATTCGCACGGAGAAACACTGGAGGCAGCCGTCGTGCAGTTGCTCCGCGAAAAGCGCCTGTCGCTCGCCGCGGCTGAGTCCTGCACTGGCGGCGCACTCTCCGACCGCATCACCGATGTCCCCGGCGCCTCGGAAATTTTTCTCGCCGGCTATGTCACCTACGCGAATGAAACCAAAGAAAACGCCATTGGCGTCCCTGCCGATCTCATCTCGACGCACGGCGCGGTAAGTGAGCCGGTCGCGGCCGCCATGGCCGAGGGCGCAAGACGCAAGGCGGGGACGAAATACGCCCTGGCCACCACAGGCATTGCCGGCCCCGGTGGCGGAACGGTCGAAAAACCGGTCGGCACCGTTTTCATCGCCCTCGCCGCGGAAGGATCGCCGACCACGGTGCGCCGTTGCTACTTTCCGCTCGATCGCCCGACCTTCAAATACATGACCACCTCGGCCGCGCTCGATCTGCTGCGCCGCCATGTGCTCGGCCTGCCCTTCCAATTGGGCGGCGGATCATCCCTGCCCCGCTTGGGTTAGACCACGACCATGCGCACCGGAATCCTCGGCGGAAGTTTCGACCCGATTCACCATGGTCACCTCATCCTGGCCCGCGCGGCGCGGGAGGAACTCGGTTTGGATCGCGTGATTTTTGTTCCCGCCCATGCTTCGCCTCACAAAACAGGCGATTTTTCCACCACGGGAGAGGAGCGCCTCTCCATGGTTCGCTTGGCCATCGCCGGCGAGGACGGTTTCGAACTCAGCGACATCGAACTGCACCGACCGCCGCCGAGTTACACGGTCGACACCCTGCGCGAGTTACGCACCGCGCATCGGAAGGACGAACTCGTTTTGCTCATCGGCGCGGATAATGTGGCGAAGTTCGATACTTGGCGCGAACCGGAGGAAATCCGCAGGCTCGCGCAGATCGCCGTGCTCGATCGGGCGGGCGCCGCCGCTTCGCACCAATGGCCCGTGGTCCGGCGCCTCGTCGACATCTCCTCGACCGATATCCGCGCCCGCGTGGCCGCCGGCCGCAGCATACGCTATTTGACCCCGGGCAGCGTCTGCGATTACATCACGGCCCAAGGTTTTTACCGCCACGCGTGACACCCGATCCCGAAACCATCGCCTTGGCCGCCGCGCACGCCGCTTCGGACAAAAAAGCCGAAAACATCCGCATCCTCGATCTGCGCAAAGTCTCGAGCTTCGCCGATTATTTCGTCATCTGCACCGGCACGAGTGAACCGCACCTCAAAGCCATCGGCACCGAGATCCGCGAAAAAATGCGCGACAATCTCGGGCTGAACGCGCACGCCGACGGTTTCCCCGCCAGCCAGTGGGTCGTGCTCGATTACCACGGCGTGATCATCCACATCTTCCAGCGGGACAAACGCGACTTCTACGATCTCGAATCCCTCTGGCGCGACGCGCCGGTCGTGCCGTTCGAGGACAAACCGCCGGGAGCTTGAACCCCCGCACTGCCAACGCCCTCCGCGTCCTCCTCGGCTCCGCTTTTGCCCTCCTCTGGATCGCTGGAGCCGTCGTCATCGCTTCCGTGTCCCTCATGGGCACACTCATGGCCAACGACGCAGGCGATACCTCCGCGTCGGCGCAAACCAAAATGGTCCTTCTCGTCCTCGGCGGCCAAATCCTCGCCGGGCTGGCAGGTCTTCCGCTCGGCCTGGCCTGCTTTTGGACAACCCGGCGCAAGCTCATGCTCCGCCTCTTCGCCGGCCTGCTCGCCATCGGCGTTGCGCTCGTCATCGCCGGCGTCTACGCGTTCGCTTCGAATTTGCCCGGCTGAAGCGAGTCAGAAAAATCCGGGGCGAAGGGAACCGGCGATCCAGAAAGCCAGCGCGCTGAGCAAAGGCAGGGCGAGCGAGGCATACCACCAAGCACTGCGACCGGCGGGAAACGCGGCGATCCAGACGCCTGCCAGTGCGAGCACGCACATCACCGGAGCCGACAGCACTGCGCCTGCCATCACCCAAGTCGCCGTGAGTTCCGCCGAGAAGGGGTCATCGAAGAGAAACGGCGTTATGATGACGAGCATGAGAGAAGCAGCCAAAGCGCAAAGGAGAAGCAAAGTGAGAACTATGGCCGCCCAGACCCGCTTGCGCATGGTCGCAGTGTGGACGACCGCCCCTCGCGCACAAGGATGAACGGCAATCGACAGGTCGGTCGGCGAGGCGTATGGATAACGCTCCTATGAAACGCACCGTCATGACTCTTGCCGTCTTCGCGCTCTTCGCGGCACCCCTCGCGCGCGCCCAAACCCAGGGCGAAATGAACGCGGAAACGGCCGGCGAATTCCAAGCCGCGGACAAGCAACTCAACTCCATCTATCAGGAAATTCTCTCGAATTACGCGGATGACGAAGCATTCATCGCGAGCCTCAAGGAAGCACAGCGCTGCTGGATCGCCTTCCGCGACGCCCAACTCAAGATGAAATACCCCGACCGGGAACCGGGTTACTACGGAAGCATTCTACCATCCTGCGAAGCGATGTATCTGGCCGAATTGACGCAGGAGCGCATCAAGACGCTTCAGGTCTGGATCGACGGCGTGCAAGAAGGCGATGTCTGCGCCGGCACCGTGCGCATCAAGCCGCAGTAAACATCGCGCCGAACGATCGCCCACCGCTCGCTCCGTTGGTTTTTTCCTCAAAGTTTCTCTTCGAAGAATGCCAACCACCAACCGCTCAAGCGCCGGCCGCATCATTGCCGGCATTTCCCTTGCCGTAGCCTGGGCAGCAGCCTGCTGGATTCTGTTTTACCTCGTCGCCGTGGGCGGAATCCTTACTGACTTTGCCCTTCTTTTGATTCGCACCATCATGTTCCCCGGCTGGAAAGCCCCCGCATCCGCCACGGATTTTGCATGGTCCGTGCCCCTGGAGGCCGGCTTCATCTTGGCCGGGACAGCAGGCGTGCCTTTGGGGGCATCTCTCATCTGGCGCCAACGGGCCAAACTCTTGCGGCGGGTCTTCTGGATCGTTTTCC
>JBILUI010000037.1:0-18295 GCA_044371145.1 Chthoniobacterales bacterium
CGGCGAGCAATGCTTCGCGCATTGAGTCGAGGTCCTCGTCGAGCGAGGCGGCGGTCGCAGCTTTCAATGTGGCCAACGAATCGGCGGCGGCCAGGCCGATGTCCGGCGCCTTTTCCTCGGTGATGCCGAGCTGCCCGGGTTTGGTGGGTCTGGCCACGACGTCGGCTTTCTCCTGCGCGATGCTTTCCGCCGGCAGATCAACCGGGACGGGCGCGGGGCGTTTTGTTTCCTCCTCGGGCGCGGTGGTTTCGCCGTCGTCGAGCAGGCGCGAGTCGATCTCGACGCGGTCGACTTTGAAGGCGCGCGGCACGATCTGGTCGTAATACGAGTCGCTGAAAGTTTTCACCTGGTATTCGTGCGCCCACCAGAGGAAGGCCGCGTGGATGGCGAGCGAGAGGAGGAGTGCGAGGAGAATCCAGCGGGCCCACGAGTCGGACCTCGGCGTGGCTTCATCCAGTGTTTCCATGACCGAGGGACGGCGCATCTCCACCTGGAAGATTAAGGGGAGCGGCGCCCGATGCAAACCCGCACGGCCGGGCTTAGGGCTTGACCGTCCGGCGGGCTCTTCTACGTTCGCCCCTCCCGCGTATGGAAGATAAACGCCTCAAGATCGGCCTGCCTTCGGGAAGTCTGATGGAGCAAACCTTGGCCCTTTTCGCCAAGGCGGGCTTCCTCATTTCCGGCGCGGGGCGCTCCTACCGTCCCTCGGTTGACGACCCCGAGCTGACGGTGCGGTTGCTGCGCGCGCAGGAAATCAGCCGCTACGTCGAAGACGGTTTTCTGGATTGCGGCATCACAGGGCGCGACTGGGTGGCGGAGAACAATTCCGACGTGGCGTCCCTCTGCGATCTTCCTTACAGCAAAGTGAGCGCCGCGCCGACGCGCTGGGTTGTCGTCGTGCCCGAGGACTCGCCCGTGCAAAAGGTGGAAGACCTCGCCGGCAAACGCGTGGCGACCGAAGCGGTCGGGTTGACCAAGGAATTTTTCCGGCGCCGCGGCGTCGATGCCGAAGTGGAATTCAGCTGGGGTGCGACCGAAGTGAAAGTGCCCGATTTGGTCGATGCCATCGTCGACATTACCGAGACCGGCTCGTCGCTGCGCGCCAACAAGCTCCGTATCGTCGAGACGATCATGGAGTCTTATCCTGTTTTCATCGCCAACCGCGAGGCCTATTCGGACGAATGGAAGCGCGGCAAAATGGACCGTATTCTCCTTCTCTTGCAGGGTGCCCTGGCGGCCCGCGACAAGGTCGGGGTCAAAATGAACCTCCCCAAGGCGAGTCTGGAGAATTTGCTTGAGCGTTTGCCCGCTCTCCGGAATCCTACTGTTTCCCCGTTGGCGCAAGACGGTTGGGTCGCAGTCGAGACGGTCATCGACGAGAAAGTCGTCCGTGAAATCATCCCTCAACTCAAGGCGCTCGGGGCTGAGGGGATCATAGAGTATCCCCTCAACAAATTGGTTTACTGAAGCAACACATGGGATCCATCAAAAAGAGGCGGAAGGCGAAAATCGCCAAGCACAAGCGCCGCAAGCGCATGAAGCTCAACCGTCACAAGAAGCGTTTGCGCTACAAGAGCTAAAGGCTATCTTTGGCCCCATGTTCGCGGGTTTCCGGTCGCGGTTTGCCGCTGCCAGTCTGTCCCTTTGCGCCCTGTTTTCTTGGGCTGGGCCGACCCCGTGCCGCGCGTTGGTCTCCGACTCCGCGGTCGGCGACGAAGACCCGGCGCCGGCGGAGCTCTCGCTGCCGCCTTCGGCCAGCAAGCGGGTCGAAGTCATGGCCCATGTGGCCGCCGCAGCCTTGGCCGAGGAGTCCGAACCCGGGAAGGCTGAAAAACACAAACGCCGCGCGCTCGATCTCGACCCCTCCAACATCACCGTGGCGCAAGGGCTCGCCACCATCCATCTCGGTCGCGAAGAAGTGCCCGAGGCGCTCTCCGTGCTCAAAGATACGCTGAGCAGAAACCCGCGGTCGGCCGACGTCGCCCTGCGCATCGCCAGCATCTATGTGGTCAAGTTGCGCAAATTCGATTCCGCCGAGCGCTACGCCAAACAGGCGTTGCGCACCGCGCCCGATTCCATCGATCCCTACCAGACCCTTTACAGCATCTACCGCGCCAATGGTCGCATGTCCGAGGCTGCGGCGATTCTCGACCAGGCCGCACGCCGCAAAGGGAACAAAGATGCCGAATTCTGGGCCGGGTTGGGAGACCTGCGCGAATTGCACGACCGGGGAAAAAGCACGGACGCGGTCCCGCACGAGAAAGCGCCCGCGCTCGCCCATTACCGTCGTGCCGCGGAGTTGGGCCGCCAAGACGCGGCCGTGCTCCTGCGCGCCCACAATTACTTTTTTGCCTACGGACACCTCGAGGATGCCGTGAGTTCCGCACAGCGCCTCCTCGTCCTGCAGCCGTCGGATGCGCTGACGCGCGAGCGATTGGCCTTTGCTCTCAATGCGCTCGGCCGGCAGGAAGAAGCGTTGAGCGAGCTCGAGGCAGTGGTCGCGGACAATCCCGCGAGTCTTGCCGCTTACCGCGAACACGGGCGCATCCTGCTCGAGCGCGGCGACCATGCCGGTGCCCTGCAGAAATTCGAGAAAGCCCTTCTTCTTAATGACGAGGATCCGCGGCTTTACCTCCAGTTGGTCGAACTTTGTCTCAAAAGCGGCAGCGAGGATCGCGCGGTCTGGTGGCTCTCGCAGGCGCGCGCAAAATTCTCGCGGCTTCCCGAGTTGCCCTACTACGAGGGGCAGATTCTCGGACAACTCAGACGCTGGAAAGAAGCGCTGCTCGCCTTCGACATGGCGGCGGGCCTTGCCGCGAAATACCAGCCTTCCTTCCTCAATGCCGAGTTCCACTTCCAGCACGGGGTGACCGCCGAACGCGCGGGCGAACACGCGAGCTCCGAGAAACATTTTCGCGCCTGTCTTGTGCTTGATGACAAATTCGCGCCCGCGCTCAATTACCTCGGATACATGTGGGCGGAGAAGGGACAGAACCTCGCCGAAGCGGAGCAATTCATCCGCCGGGCGCTGGAGCAGGAACCGGACAATGCCGCGTATCTCGACAGCCTTGGCTGGGTTCTTTACCAGCAGGGCCGCTACCAAGAGGCGTTGCCGCATCTCGAGCGTGCGGTGGCGCTTTCGGAGGAAGATCCCGACCCCACGGTATACGAGCATCTCGGGGATCTTTATGAGAGAATCGGGCGCCGTCCGGATGCCATTGCCTCTTGGGAGAAAGCGGTTGCTCTGGAAGGTTCCTCGAAGGAGCTACCGGCCAAACTCCAAGCGGCCCGCGGCGGTGCGCCGTCGGAAACCGACGAGGCCAAAGCCGCGCGCTAAGCCGCGGACTTTTTTCTCGTAAGCACCGCGAGCAGTGCGGTCAAGACGAGGAGCACCAGATTGCGCAGGGTTGCGCCGCCCGGCGTTGTCAATGCGGCCAGCGCAGGATGCAAAACACTCAGATCGACGCAACCGCAGTCGATCGGCAATTCGCGCCACCAAGCCTGCGCGGTCATCACGCTGAAGAAAAGCAGCAGGGTGGTGGTCCATCCCGTTGCCACCGGAAGCCAGATACCGGCGAGCAGTGCGGCACCGAGGAGGATTTCCATCCAAGGCAACGCCGCCGCGACCAGCGATGCGAGCAGATCGGGCAGGACAATCTGATACGAATAGACGGTGGCCAGGGTCTGCAACGGTGATCCGAGTTTCGACAAACCGGCCCAAAGGAAAAGTCCGCCGATCAGAATGCGGAGAAAGACAACCGCCGCCGTTCTCATTGCGCGCGCCTCCATGCGAGAATTCCGCCCTCGAGAATGCGGATTTCATTCAATCCCGCCTCGTCGCGCAGCCTGATGGCCAGCTCCGCGCTCATCTCGCAGTCCTCCGTGCCGCAATAGATCACGACCGGTTTTTCGCGCCCGTGCTCCTCGGCAAAGAAAAGCAGCATCTCCTCGTAGGAGGCGGCCGGGAGCGACACCGCACCCGGGATGTGTTCCGCAGCAAACTGGTCTTCATCCCGCGCGTCGACCAGCAGCCATTCGCCGGACGCAATCTTGGTCTGTGCTTCTGTCCAAGTGACTCGCCCGAAGCCGTCATCATAGGCTTTTTGCGCCGTGCGGAGGGTCCACAGTCCATCTGGATGCACCGCTTGGTAAGCGACACCCAAAGCCAGCGAGGCGAGCGGGAAAAATAGAATTCTGGCGTTCAATGGAACCATTGGTTTGACGCGATTATGCGCCTTCTGTGCCACCGCTGCGAAGAGGGAAAACACCTGCCTGGTGAAGGTTTTTCCTTGAGCCCGAGCGGGGCCGGTTGCACTTTGCATGGACCGCACGAGCAACGCATCCGTAGCTCAATGGTAGAGCAGTTGACTCTTAATCAATTGGTTGTAGGTTCGAGTCCTACCGGGTGCACGCGGTGCCAATGGCGAGCCCGATGAAAATTCCCATCCGTCGCATTCGTGACGTTCCGGTCATTCTCGACGCCGATCTTGCCGCGATCTATGGCGTTTCAACCAAACGCCTCAATGAGCAGGTCAAAAGGAACAAGGTTCGTTTCCCCGGGGATTTTGTTTTTAGGATCACCGCAAAAGAGTGGACATTGATTAGGGCGAATGCATCGCAAATACTTAAGGAGCAAAGTGATAAAATGGATCGGTCGCAAATTGCGACCGGTTCGTTCCGCGTCAGATTACGTGACCAGACAGCCCGGCCCTACGCCTTTACCGAACACGGCGCGCTGATGGTGGCCAATGTCCTGCGCAGTCCGGAGGCGGTGAAGATGAGCGTTTTTATCGTGCGTGCCTTTGTTCGTCAGCGCGAGGCGCTGGCGGGAAACGACGTCATCCTCCGTCGCCTCGCCGAGATCGACAAAACGCTCCTCCTTCATGACCGCGGGTTGCGCGATCTATATCAAAAGCTCCTTCCTCTTTTGCAGGCCCCACCCGACCCACCGAAACGCGAATTGGGTTTTCATGTGCGCGATCGCACCGCAACCTACCGCGTGAAACGCCGCCGCTCATGACCAACATTCATCCGGAACACCGCCGTTTCCTTGATCGGGCGTCCAAGGAAAGTCTTTTGCGCCAGAAAGGTATTGTGCTCTGGCTTTACGGGCTCTCCGGTTCGGGCAAGTCGACCATCGCCAACGAAGTGGAGCGTGTCCTCCACGGCGATGGACGCATGACCGTTATACTCGACGGCGACAACTTGCGCACGGGCCTCAATAGCAATCTCGGATTTTCCGACGAGGACCGCACGGAGAATGTCCGGCGCGTGGCCGAGACGGCCAAACTTCTCGCGGGGCAGGGGATCATTGTCTTTGTCTCGGTCATCACGCCGTTGCGCCGTCATCGCGCAGCGGCCGAGGAGATCATCGGGCCGGATTTCCACGAGATCTACGTGAAGGCCGGATTTGAAACCTGTGCGGAGCGCGACCCCAAAGGCCTCTACGCCAAGGCCAAGGAGGGCAAGATCGGTCAGTTCACCGGCAAGGACAGCGGGTTCGAGGAGCCTGAAAATGCGGCGCTTGTGCTTGACACAGAGGCACGTTCCGTCGATCAGTGTGCGGCCGATTTGCTCGGGTATTGGCGGTCCGTCGCGGACGGCCGCCGGGGGGAGTAATCTACCGGAAAAACCGGGCTCGGAAACCGCGTCCCATGCCGCACTATCAGTTAGACCATCTCGACCAGATCGAGGCCGAAGCGATTTTCGTCCTGCGCGAGACAGCCGCGCAGTTCCAAAACGCCGCGCTTCTCTTTTCCGGCGGCAAGGATTCGATCGTCATGGCCCATCTGGCGGCCAAAGCCTTTTGGCCGGCCAAGATTCCTTTCCCGCTGCTGCACGTCGATACGGATCACAACTTCGACGAGACGATCGCTTACCGTGATTCCTTCGCGGAAAAACTCGGCGCGCGTCTGGTCGTCGGTCGCGTGCAGGACTCGATCGACAAGGGTCGCGTGAAGGAAGAGAAGGGCCCTTACGCTTCGCGCAACGCGCTGCAGTCGGTCACGCTGCTCGATACGATCGAGGAGCACAAATTCACCGCGTGCCTCGGCGGCGGACGTCGCGACGAGGAAAAAGCCCGCGCCAAGGAACGTTTCTTCTCCCACCGCGACGACTTCGGACAATGGGATCCGAAAAACCAGCGGCCTGAACTTTGGAATCTTTTCAACGGACGCCACCATCCCGGGGAACACTTCCGCGTTTTCCCGCTCTCCAATTTCACCGAGATGGATGTCTGGATGTATCTCAAGCGCGAGGAGATTGATCTACCTTCGCTCTATTTCGCGCATGAGCGCGATGTTTTCGAACGCAACGGATCGCTCCTCGCCGTGTCGCCGCATATCACCATGCTCGAGACGGAGAGGCCCGCTCGCCGCGTGGTCCGCTTCCGAACCATCGGTGACGTGACCTGCACCGGCGCGGTCGAATCGAGAGCCGCGACCCTCGACGAGGTCATCGCCGAGGTGGCTGCCGCCCGCCAGACCGAGCGCGGCACGCGCGCGGACGACAAGCGTTCCGAGACGGCCATGGAAGACCGCAAGAAGGAGGGGTATTTCTGATGGACCTTCTCCGTTTCGCCACCGCCGGGTCGGTCGACGACGGCAAGTCGACGCTCATCGGACGCCTGCTTTACGACTCGAAAAGCATTTTCGAGGACCAGCTCAGCGCGGTGGAGGAAAGTTCACGCCGTCGCGGTGATGCGGTGGTCAATCTCGCGCTGCTGACCGACGGATTGCGCGCCGAGCGCGAGCAAGGCATCACCATCGATGTCGCTTACCGCTATTTCGCCACGCCGCGCCGCAAATTCATCATCGCCGACACGCCCGGGCACATCCAATACACGCGCAACATGGTTACCGGCGCGTCGACCGCCGACCTCGCCATCATTCTCATCGACGCGCGCAAAGGCATCATCGAGCAGACCAAGCGCCACTCCTTCGTGGCCAACCTGCTCAAAATCCGCCACCTCGCGCTCGCCGTGAACAAGATGGACCTCGTCGACTACAGCGAGTCCGTCTTCCACCGCATCGTGCAGGATTTCCACAAGTTCGCCTCGCGCCTCGACGATGTCGCCGAGATCACGGCCATCCCGCTCTCCGCGCTGAATGGTGACAACGTGGTCGAGAAGTCCGACAAAATGCCGTGGTTCAAGGGTCCGTCGCTCCTCTACCATCTCGAGACGGTCTACACCGGTGGCACGGAGAACCACGTCGATGCCCGCTTCCCCGTGCAATGGATCATCCGTCCGCAATCCAAGGAGCACCACGACTTCCGCGGTTATGCCGGACGCGTGGCCGGCGGCGTGTTCAAGCCGGGCGACACGGTGAGTGTCATGCCCTCGGGTTTCTCCACCACGATCGACAAGATCTATCTCCCCGGGGGCAAGGAAATCTCCGAGGCCTTCGCCCCGCAGTCGGTCGTCATGACGCTGAAGGACGAAATCGACATTTCGCGCGGTGACATGCTGGTCAAGACGAACAATCCGCCCAACGTGGGACAGGACGTCGAGGCCATGGTTTGCTGGTTCTCGCAGAAACCGATGGAACCGCGCGGCAAATATCTCCTGCGTCACACGACCAAGGAAACCAAGGCCATCGTGCAGGAACTGCGCTACCAGGTGGACATCGAGACGCTGCACAAAAAAGAAGGCGTCCCCACGCTCGCCATGAACGACATCGGTCGCGTGTCGCTGCGCACCGCGACGCCGCTTTTCCACGATAGCTATCGCCGCAACCGTCTTACGGGCTCCTTCGTTCTTGTCGATCCCGGAACACACGAGACTGTCGCCGCGGGAATGATCGTCTGATTTCTTCCGCCCGCGCGGAAATCTGGTAGCTCTTGTCCATGGCCCGTGCGTCGTTGCCCGCCGGAAAACTTTCCGCGGCGCGGCTCGGCCTGATGCACCTCATCGGCCAGTGTTTCTGCATCGGGCCGCTAATCGATGTCGCCTTGTTTCTCGGCATTGTCGCTTCATTGGCCGGCGCGATCGGGCCGCTCGCCGTGCTTCTGGCTTCGCTTGGCATGATCGCGTTTTCGCTTGTTGTCGCCTACTACGCATCGGAAACGGGCGGTGCGGGAGCGATGGGCGATTACGTGGCGCGGGCCTGGGGAAAGACCGCGGGGTTGGCGGCGTTGGGTGTCTACGTCATCTCGCTGCTTTTCGCCGGAGCGGCCGGTTTCACTATCGCGGTCGGTGACCTTGCCTCGCGGTTCGCCCAACTTTACTTCGGCGTCGACTTTCCGTGGTGGGCCGCAGCGCTGCTCGTTTGCACGGCGGCGTGGTGGCTCAACGTGCGCGGAGCCTCTCTCGCCACAGAGGTGCAACTCTTCATTGTCGGTGTCTCGGTCATTCCATTTCTCCTCACCGGTGCGGCGGCCATCATTCACGCTGGCCCCGCCAACACATGGTCGGTCTTCTCGTGGAACAATCCGCACGGCGGCGATTTGTTCGGCGCGTTGCTTTTTTGCATTCTGCTTTTCGGAGGATTCGAAACGGCGGGCTCTCTCGCCGAGGAGTCGAGCAACCCGCGGCGTGCCATTCCACGCGCCTTGGTCACAACCGTTATTGCCGCCGCCGCGCTGCTTGTGTTTTGCTCCTACGCGGGCACGGTCTATTACGGGCCTGATCGCGTGGCGAAGGGCTGGGGGGATGCGATCGATGGATTTGCCGTCATGGGCGGCGAGTTGCTCGGACCTTGGGCCGCGTTGTGGATTCGTCTGGCCGTTCTCGTCGATTTTACCGCGACGTGCATCGGATTCACGGTTGCCGCCCTGCGCGGTATCTATGCCCTGGCGCGGGATGGGCGCCTGCCCTCCTGGCTGGCTGCGACCAATCGCCGCGGCGCGCCGCAAAACGCCGCCGCTGTGGTGCTCGTCGTTGCCGTGGTAGTGATTGCGGCCGGCGTGCTTGTTCCGCCATCCGAGCGCTATCAGACGCTCTTTGTCGCCGCGACAGCGCAGGCCCTTCTGCTCGTCCTCGTCTACGCGGCGCTGGCGATCGGTGCGCTGCGCCTCATGCGTTGCAACAAAGGAAACCAGCCGTGGTGGCGGTGGATCGTCTTTCCCTTGGCCACGGTGGTGCCCGGTCTCGCCCTCTACGGAACCTTTGTTCCTTTTCCCGATTACCCGGAGCGTTTCGGCCTTTATGCCGGGCTCCTTTCTTTGGCTGTCGTCTGTGTCTGGGTTGCTGCGACCAGGAATGCGCCCGTGAATCGGGAAGTGAAATCGTAACCGGTTCGGTCTAGGCTCCGGATCTGATGGCCCGATCCGACCTTCATCTTCACACGCGTCACAGCGCGCGGGCTACGGATTGGCTGCTCCGTAAGGTGGATTTTCCCGCCAGTTGCTCCGCGCCGAGGGAGCTCTACCGGTCACTGAAAGAAAAGGGCTTCGACTTTGTAACGTTCACCGACCACGACACGATCGACGCATGTCTGGAGATCGCCGGCGAGCCCGGAACGTTCCTCAGCGAGGAAATCACCGCGTCTTTCCCCGAGGATGATGTGAAGGTCCATATCCTCGCCTGGGGGATCTCCGAGGCGCAGCACGCGGAGATCCAGCGGCTTCGGCGCGATATCTACGAGCTGGCGCGCTACCTCAAGGAGCAGAACATCGCGCACGCCGTGGCGCATCCTTTCTGGCCGGTCGACGAACGTCTTTCTGTCGACCATTGGGAGCGGCTTGTTTTGCTTTTCCATCATTTCGAAACGATCAACGGACTGCGCGATCCCTTGCTTGGTCAAACGGCGGAGTTTGCGCTGTCACGCCTGACCCCGTCCGATATCGATCGCTTCTCTTCGGCTCGGAAGCTCGATCCGCTTTGGGATGAGCCCTGGAAGAAATCCTTCACCGGCGGATCGGACGACAAAGGCGGAATTTACCAAGGTCGTGCCTGGACCGAGGCGGAGGGGAAGACACCGCGGGAATTTCTTGCCGCGCTGCGCGAAGGTAAATGCCGTGCGGGCGGGCAGGGCGGCGGACCGCTGGTCATGGCTCACAGTCTTTACAGCGTCATCTTTGAATTCGCCGGCCGGCGTTTGGCCCAGGGATCGCAGAAGCCCGCGGCCGCGCTGCTTGAGAAAATGGCCGGACGTTTCATGGAGGGCAAAGACCCGACGCGATTCACCCTGACGGAAAAGCTCGGTTTTCTCGCGCAAGGCATCGCCACGGGAAAGATTTGGGAAGTCGCGCTACCGGGCAATGCGTCCTTGTGGAAAGAACTCGCCGACGCGGTGGGCAAACCTGGCATGCGATCGGCCATCGAGAAGGCGACCGATGGAGTGACTGAACCGGAGCGCCGCGCGTTTCTCACAGCCAACTTGCTTGTCAACCAGTTGGCCTTCCGTTTCTTTTCGCAATTCATCACCCAACTACAGGCCGGACGTCTCATCGAGAGTCTGCAATTCGTCAGTTCGCTCGTGCCGCTCGCCCTCGGGCTCGCGCCGTATTTCTACGCCTTCCGTTCACCGGGCCGCTCGGAACTGCGTCCGCTTTGCCAGAGCACCTGCGGCGATGTTCCGGACAACCTTCGCAACAAGAAGCGCATCTGGTTCACCGACACGCTGGAGGACGTCAACGGGGTGTCGACCACCATCCGCAAAATGACCGCGGCGGCGCGCGCCGAGGGATTCGATCTTACTGTGGCAACGTCGCGCGGCGAGGTGGCTTCGAGCGATATCCCGATCAAGAATTTCCAACCAGTCGGCGAATTCGAACTACCGGAATACGAGTTGCAAAAACTCAGCTTCCCGCCGGTCCTCGAGATCATCGACTATGTGCAGCAGGAGGGATTCACCGAGGTGATCATCAGCACGCCGGGCCCGATCGGCCTGTGCGCGCTGCTCGCCGCCAAGGTGCTCGGGCTCAAGACGAGCAGCATCTATCACACGGATTTCCCGCAATATGTCCGCATCCTCACCGACGATTCGTGGATGGAAACCCTCACGTGGAATTTCATGAAGTGGTTTTACGAGCAGATGGACATCGTCTACGTGAACTCGGGCGATTACCGCAAAGCGCTCGAGGCGCGGGGTATCCCGGGCGATCGCATCCACATCCTGCCGCGCGGTTTGGACACCGAGTTGTTCCATCCTTCGCGCCGCGACGAAAACTTCTGGAAAAAGCGCGGACTCAAAAATGGCGAGATAGGACTGCTCTACGCCGGACGGGTCTCCAAGGAGAAGAAACTCGATCTGTTTGTTTCGGTGGTGCGGCGCTTGCGCGAGGAGGGGCTTCCGGTTCGCGGTTTGGCCGTGGGGCACGGTCCGTATTCCGAGGAATTCCAAAAATCTTTTCCCGAGGGAATTTTCACCGGCTATCTGAGCGGCGAGGAATTGGCCCAAGGCTACGCCTCGGCTGACATCTTCGTTTTCCCCAGCACGACGGACACCTTCGGCAATGTCATCCTCGAAGCGCAGGCCGCGGGTCTGCCGTGCGTGGTGTCCGACCAAGGCGGGCCGCACGAGTTGGTGGCCGACGGCGAAGAGGGATTCATCACGCGCGGCGGCGATCTCGACGCACTCTGCGGCGCGGTGCGCAAGCTTTGCGCCGACGAAAATTTGCGCCGTTCGATGGGTGCCGCGGCAAGAAAGCGCGTCGAAGACCGCAGCTGGCCGCAGGCCGCGCGGAAATTCTGGGAGATCAGCGCGTAGCCGGCTTTTCCGTGATCAGCTTGCGCGCGAGAGCGCCGCAATTGTCGCGGGCATTAAGCGAGCGCAGCTTTCCTTCGGTGTCGTAAACGAAGACCGTGGGAAGTGCGTTGATGGCCAGCGTACGCGCCACCGGATCCTGCCAGACCTTGCCCGAACATGCCGTGGGCCAGGCGGTGATACCGAGAACACGCAGGGTTTCGGTGCAATTCTCTTCTTTCTCGTCGAGGCTGACCGTGGCAAGCGAGACGCGATCTCGTGGCCAGTTCGCCGCGTCTTTGGCCAACTCCGCCAGGCTCGCCACGGAAGGCGGCGACCATCCGGCCCAGAAAACGAGCACGACAACCTTTCCTCTATGCTCCGCGAGCGAGAAGTTGCCGCCTTGGATGGTGTCGAACGAAACCTCTCCGACTTTTCCGAGCAGAGCGAGACGCTTCAGGTCGTCAGCGATGCGCTGCCGCGTCGGTTCGTCTCGCGCGATGACCGAGGCCTGTTCGAGAATTTTGCGTTTGCGCTCCGGCATGTCGTCGAAAAGCGTGGCCGCCACGGCGAGCAACCGCGCCGCGCGGCGGTCTTCGGGATAGCGCGAGGCGAAATTGCCGGCCGAGTCGTAAATGAGGTTGCGCGCGTTGCCTGTTTCGCCGGGCCGGGCCGAAGCGGCCATGTTCACCGTCTGCATCGTTGTGGTGATGCGTTGGAAAGCGGCATCGGCACGCGCTTTGGAGGGGGCCGATTTGTCGCGTTCCACCCCGGCAAGGCTGCGTATGGCCGCTTCGATGCGGTTGCGGTCGGAGAGCGACACGCCGATGTCGGCGGTGACTCCGGCCAGTTCGATGGTTGCCTCATGGCGGCGCGGGTCAGACGGATAATCGGCGAGGAAATCCTTGAGCGCCTGCTCTTGCTTGGCGAGATGGCCACGCGCTTCGCGAACCACTTGCTCCTCGGCATCCGCGGGCGGAACGCCGGGGCCCTTGCGCAGCATTTCGATGGTCGTCCATGCTTCATCCGCGCTCTCCGCGAACGCGGGAGAGGCGGCGATGAGGATGAAAGAGCAGACGAGCGTTTTCACGGGCGTTGGCCTGCGGGGGGAAGTCCGATTTTCACGACGAGCGGACGGTGATCGCTCGCCTCGTTCCATCGGGCCGCGCGATAGACCATCGATTTCTTTTTTCGCACGAGCGGAACGAGGGCTTTGCTCGCCATGACGTAATCCACCCTGCTGTATTCGTCGCTTTCCGACCAGTGGTAAGTCCATTGGTCTCCGACTTTGTCCGCCAACTCGAGAATCTCGAGGGATGTCGCCTTGCCGCGGCGGCCGGCTACGCCGGCAACGGCAGGTGAATTCTTGTTGTCATTCAGATCCCCGAAAACCAACAGCAGAGTTTCCGGCTGCTCGCGCAGGATGCCGTCGATTTTTGCGCGCAGCAGCAAGGATTCGTTGCGGCGGAACTCGGCTTGGTCGAATTCCGGAACAATGCGGCGGGATTTGAAATGCGCGCCGAGGATGCGCAGATCAAATCCGGGACAGATGGCCAACGTGGCATCGAGGAAGCCGCGTTGCACGCAATGGGGAAGTCCGCCGAGGAAAAAGCCGGACTTGGTGTCATGCGCGGCGCGGAGAGGAAATCTGCTCAGCAGGGCGAGATGACGGTCGCGGTCGGCGCCGTCGACCCAAGTGCGGTGCGGAAGATCGATGCCCAGTCTCTTCAGTCTGCGCTGCAAGTTCTCGAGGTCCTTGCGCGTGCCGATCTCACTCAGCCCGACGACATCAGGTTTCAGGCGGGCCAATGTTGTCGCCACGGCCTGCGCAGACTCGGACGGTTTGGCTGGCGTCGTGACACGCCCGTCGCGGTTTTTGACCGGCGACATCATGTAGTTGCGCACATTCCACGCCACAAACGTGACGTCGGCGGCTTTGGCGGAGGCGGATGAGACCAAGCCGCTGAAGGCGAATACTATTGCGGCAAGAAGGGCCGCGCTGGCGTGCCGTCCGGACACGCGAAATCAGGCCGGCTTGTGCGGTTCCTTGTCCGGAGCCTCTTTCGCCTCGAGCGAGACGGCCGTTTTCTTCACTTCGCGGTCGAACTCGTCGCGGGCTTTCTTGAATTCATTGAGGCTTTGACCCAGGCCCTTGGCCAGTTCCGGCAGGCGTTTGGCGCCGAAAAGCACGAGGATAATGAGAAGAATGAACAGAATCTCCGGCCATCCGGGAGCGGTGAAGGCAAGCGGCAAGTTCATAAAGGCAAAATTAGGCCCGCACTGAGGGGGTTGCAACCGCGAATGTCGTCACTTCTGGTAAAGAGTGACCAGACGGGCCAGCAACACCGCAGGGTAAATCTGTCCGACGAGGGCTTCGAGCGTTGCCATGGAACGTGCCACAGGGTGCACCGGAACGATGTCGCCGACGCCCAGCGTGGTCAGCGTGCTGAAGCTGAAATAAACCAGTTCGGAGATGGGCGGCTCGCCGCGCTGCGTCGCCGGGTCGAAATAAAAGGCCGCGGGCTCAATTAAGTAGAGGAGGACATAAATTTCGCCCCAAAGGATGCCGAGGACGAGATACACAGCGATGGCCCCGTAGATGCGGAAGATGTTGATGCTTCCCGCGCGGAAAACGCGCGCCGTGATGAGTGCCGCGAGCACACCGAAAAACAGGATGGCCGCCGCGGCGGAAACGACGTGCATGACGTGCTCGTGCACGAAAAAGTGCAGCCAGTGCGAGGCAAGGGCCGCGGCGCCCAGAATGACCATGCCTGTGCGCGCGCCCTTGTGTTTCGTCGTGGCCATCACGCCAAGGACGAGCACGATGGAAAACGAAGACGCGGCGAGCGGCTCGGTTTTTCCGTCCTTGCCGGCCAGCGGGTAGACGAAGAACCCGTAGAGGACGAGGAAGAAGAGCAGCGCGGCCAAGCTGTGGTCGGAGTCGGTCCACGTTTGCCATCCCTGGCGTGCTTTCGCCACGTGCTTGCGGATCATGACGCGGTCTCTTTTTCGCTTTTCGTGTCCCGCGCGAGCAGGCGCAGCAATCCTTCGCGCGGCGAAAGATTCTCGAAGAGCACGGCGTAAACCGTGTCGAGCAGCGGGGTTTCCACCCCGTGCTTGCGCGCTTCGGCGTGCGCGGTGCGGGCAGTCGGCACGCCTTCGGCCACCATGACCATCGATTTCTCGATGTCCGGCCATTTCTCGCCGCGCCCCAAGCGCTCGCCGACGCCGCGATTGCGGCTGTGCTTGCTGAAGCAGGTGACGATCAAATCGCCGAGCCCGCTCAATCCGTAAAAGGTATCGCGCTGTCCGCCGAGCCTGGTGCCAAGCCGGACCAGTTCCGCCAATGATCGCGTGACCAGCGCCGCCTTGGCATTGTCGCCCAACCCGAGTCCGTCGGAAATTCCCGCGGCGATGGCGTAGATATTTTTCAGGGCTCCGCCGAGTTCGACCCCGGCCACATCATCGACCGAATAAATGCGGAAGGTCGGCGTGTTGAAAAAATCGCGGATCTGGTCGGCCAGATTGTGGTCGTCCGCCGCGACTACCGCCGCGGCCGGCGTGCCGCGCGCCACTTCCTCCGCGTGGTTCGGTCCGGACAGCGCCGCGACGGGATTAAACGGAAAAATTTCGGTCAGCACATCGGTGAGAAGTTTTCCCGTGTCCTGGGCCAGACCTTTGGTGCAGCAGACAAGGGGAACGCCGGATTTTATGCCGGCCGCGCCGAGTTGACGCGCCACGGCGGGGAGGAATTTCGACGGCGGCACGACCACGCAGAGATCGCATCTCGCCGCCTCTTCCATGGACGAAGTGGCACGGATAGATTTGTTCAGCTCAACGCCCGGAAGGAACTGCCTGTTGGTGTGCGAAGTGTTGATCTCCTCCGCTTGCGCCGGTTCGTGCGCCCAGATGGTCACGGGCCCGCCGCGCGAGGAGAGCAGTTGCGCCAGCGCGCTGCCCCATCCGCCAGCGCCGATGACCGAGGCTGTTTGGAAACTCATTTCTTTTTGGGTTCGAAGCGCGACTCGGTGCCGGCGCGCAATCTTTCAATGTTGGAGCGGTGGCGCCAGATGGCGAGCGCGGAAATGATCAGGGCAAATCCCAGGAGCGGACCGTTCCCCCCGCAGCCCGCATACCAAAGCGCCCCGACCGCGACCGGCAGGGCGGCCGCCGCGCAGATCGAAGCCAGTGAGACGTAGCGCGAAATTTTGAACACGGCGAACCAGACGATGGCGATGACCAGCACGGCCCAAGGCATCAGCGCAAGGAGGACACCGGCGGACGTGGCAATGCCCTTACCGCCCTTGAAGCCAAGCCACGGCGTGTAGTTGTGTCCGGCGATAGCCGCGACAGCGGCGACAATCCCGGTCCAAGGGCAGGCCTCGCCGAAATGGTTAGCCAGCCAGACCGCGCTGAAACCTTTCAGCGCATCTATTAAGAAAACGAGAACCCCGAGCGGCTTGCCCAGCGTGCGGAAAACATTGGTCGCTCCGATATTTCCGCTGCCGTGCTTACGGATATCAACGCCCTTGGCCCGCGCGACAAGGTAGCCGGTGGGGATGGACCCGAGGAGAAACGCGCTGAAGGCGATGAGATAGAGCGGCATCGTCCCCGATTGTAGCGGCGGTCTGTGACCGCCGGAACAAAGTTCTTTGGGGTAAGTGATCGCTCCGAGAGTAGGCGAAAATGCCGGAGCATACTAAACTCAGGCACCGGCGGTCACAGACCGCCGCTACAATTGGTCAGGAGAATTTGTCTCAGGCCCGGAATTTTTGCGCGATGGGCACGCGGCGCCCGATGCCGAATGCCTTGGAGGTCACCTTGATTCCCGGCGCGGCCTGCTGCCGTTTGTATTCGTTGATGTCCACCTTGTGCGCAACCCAGCGGACGGTGTCCGCATCGAACCCGCGTCCGGCGATCTCCGCCGCGGTGAGTTGTTCCTCGACATAGAGCCTGAGGATTTCGTCGAGCACGTCGTAAGGCGGCAGCGTGTCCTGGTCTTTCTGGTCGGCGCGCAACTCGGCGCTCGGCGCCTTGTCGATCGTGTTGCGCGGGATGATCTCTCCATGGCGGTTGATGTAACGCGCAAGGGCGTAGACCATCGTCTTGGGCACATCCGAAAGAAGAGCGAGCCCGCCCGCCATGTCGCCGTAAATGGTGCAATATCCCACGGCCATTTCGCTCTTGTTGCCCGTGGAGATGACCATGCGGTTGAATTTGTTCGAGATGGCCATCAGCGTGATGCCGCGCAGACGGGCCTGCAGGTTCTCTTCCGTGATGTCGGGCTGTGTTCCGGCGAAGACATCGGCCATCTGCTTTTCCATGGCCTCGAATCCACCGCCGATCGGAACGGTATGGCATTCGACGCCAAGGTTGCGGGCCAAAGCGATGGAGTCGTCGACGCTGCCTTGGGATGAATAGGGCCCGGGCATGGTCACACCGAGCACGTTGTCCTTGCCCAGCGCAGCCACGGCAAGGGCCGCGGTGACGGCGGAATCTATTCCGCCGCTCAGACCGATGACCACTTGCTTGAATCCGCACTTGGCCAAGTAGTCGCGCAGTCCGATGACGAGCGCTTCGTGCACATCTCGCACATCGTCATCGGGCGCGATGGCAATGCCCTTGGGTGAGGGGATGGCGACGAGAGCGTTCTCTTCGCGGAATCCGTCAAGCTGTGCGACGACCGATCCTTCGCGGTCGAAGGCGAGCGAATGACCGTCGAAAACCAGCTGGTCGTTGCCGCCGACGAGATTGGCGTAGACCAAGGGCACGCCGAGATTTTTGGCGATGCCGCCGAGCATGGCGCGGCGACGTGCGGGCTTGCCCGCTTCGAAGGGCGACGCGCTGAGATTGAGCAGGAGTCCGATGCCGGCTGTCTTCAATTCGTCGATAGGACTGCGACCGTAGTAGTCGCGCGGCAGATAATCCGGAGTCCAGAGATCCTCGCAAATGGTGATGCCGGCTTTGTGTCCGGCGATGTCCGCCACGGCGACTTTTTCCGACGGCTCGAAATAGCGGCCTTCGTCGAACACGTCGTAAGTGGGCAGTAGCGATTTGTGCGCGGTGGCTACGCGGCGCCCGTTTTGCAAAACCACCGCGCTATTCCGGCACGGACGCCCGTGGCGTGCGGTGTTCGGTTCGACTGTGCCGACGATGAGCGGAACTTTGCCGGTGTCCACGGCGAGTGCATTCACATGCCGCTCAGCCGCTGCAATGAAGCCCGAACGGAAAACGAGATCCATGGGCGGATAGCCGCAGACCGCCAGTTCGGGGGTGACGACAAAATCCGCGCCTGCCTTCACCAGTTCGCGGTAAGCATGGAGGATTTTGTCCGTGTTACCGGCAAAATCCCCGACCGTCGTGTTGATCTGTGCGATGCCGGGATTCAAGAGAGTTGAGGGAGAAATAAAAGGATGAGACTTGAGTTTGAAACCTGAGTGAGAAGGTGTCCTCTACTGAAAACTGTCAACTGACGACTGCCAACTCCGGCTGCTTCGCAGCCGGCTTACCAGAACCCCCATTGTTTGGTCTGCATGATGTAGAGACCTAGACCGAGGTTCGTCACCGCGTGGGCGATGACGCAGCAGGCGAGGCTCTTTGTTTTCACCGCGACCAGATTGTAAATGAGGCACGTGGCGATGGCGGGAAGAAAATCAGGCCCCCAGTGG
>JBILUI010000148.1:0-5179 GCA_044371145.1 Chthoniobacterales bacterium
TTGACCGTGAAGAACATGAAGAGTGCGGCGGCCACGGTGACGAAGGGCGGGACGATGAAGAGGACGCGCCATTGTCCGGGCTCCACTACCCATGTGCCGATGGCCCAAATGGTGATGGTGAAGCCGGCGAGGAGAAACGGGGCGAGTGTGTTGATGGCGAACTGACCCAACTGGATCATGATGCCGAAAATACCGGCGAAGGTGCCGCGTTCGGTGCGGCGGAACCACGCGGCGTTGATTTTGATCATCCCCGGTGCGCCGTAGGATTGGAACCAGCCGTTGAGCAGAGCGATGAGGGCGAAGGTCGAGAATGTGCCGACGAAGGAGGAGAAGCCAAAGATGAAGTTGCACGCGATGGTGCCGACGGCGCCGATGAGCATGGACCATTTGCCGCCGATACGATCGGTGAAGAGTCCGTTGACGAGTTGTCCGGTGCCGTAGGCCAGTGACCACACGACCCAGAGCATGGCGAGATCGCTCGCTTTGAAGCCGAATTCTTCGTTCATGCCGGGGCCGGCAAAACGGAAATTGTAACGGCACATGTAATAGGAGGCATACATGAGTCCGAGGGCGCCCCAGTTCAGGCCGCGGCGGGCGCGGAAGCCAGGGGGGTAGTGGGCGGCGATTTGCATGGGAACGTCTTAAGCAGGGAAGGTTGCCAAGGGTGTGTGGGGGGTCAATGCTGAAGATGTTGGAGGTCGAGGCGGCGGTTCGCGGGGGCGCTTGCCCTCCAGGGGAGAAGTGTCGCTAGATAGTCTGGCAGCCGGCGGTCCAGAGAGTTTCGCCGAATTCGACTCTCGCTTCGGCAGCAAGCTGATCTGTCCCGCGCGGGTCACGAAGGATGGCGAACATGCAGGAACCCGATCCTGTCATGCCAGCTGCGGCGACGAGCGAATGCTTGAGCAACCATTCCTTGATCACCGGCAGCAAAAGGTATTTGCGGAAGACTGCGCGCTCCAGGTCATTGAAAACTTCCAGACCATCGTGCAGTTGGGGCGCGGTCCACTCCGCGGGGCAAAACTTTTTCTCCGCGTAAGCCGAGTAAGCCCAGGCGGTCGGGACGGGGAAGGGCGGCTTGAGCAGGAGGAGATCGAACGGAGCGGGGAGCGGGCGCGCTTCGAGGATTTCACCGCGTCCGCTCGCCATGGCCGCTTGACCGCGGATAAAGAACGGGACATCCGATCCGAGTTCCGCTCCGAGGTTTTCCAGCGCGGATGCATCGAGGGGGCAACCACTCAGTTCATTGAGCGCTTTGAGCACGGCGGCGGCGTCGCTGCTGCCCCCGCCGAGGCCGGCGCCGTGGGGAATGCGTTTGTGCAATTCGATGCGCGCGCCGCCGGTGGTGTCTGTCTCGCGCAGAAAAATTTCCGCCGCGCGCCACGCGAGATTGCCCGAGCCATTGTCCAACTCCGGATCGCTGCAAGTCAGCGCAATGCCCGGCGCGTCCGTCAGTTCGACACGAAGTTCGTCGGCCAGCGTCAGCGGCGCCATCCATGTCTCGATGTCGTGGTAGCCGGTCGCATCATTTTGCCCGACCACACGCAGGTTGAGATTGATTTTGGCCGGCGCGGCGATTTGCATTCGGAGCATGATTCACGGCACGGGTGGTGGCGGCAAAGCGGAAATTATTGTGGCTCTCGATGAGGCTTCGTTGGATGAGGCCAAACGCCTGATGGACCGGCTTGACGGGCGCGCGAAGTTTTACAAGGTCGGGCTGCAGCTTTTTACCGCGGCGGGACCGGCCGCAATTGAGGCGGTGAAGCAACATGGCGCCCGCGTGTTCCTGGACCTGAAGTTGCATGACATCCCCAACACGGTGGCGTCGGCGGTGCGTTCGGCGCGCGAGTTGGGTGCCGATCTTTGCACCATCCATCTCAGCGGCGGGCCGGAGATGTGCGCGGCGGCCGTAGCGGAGGCGGGAGACCGGATGAAAATTCTCGGTGTCACCGTCCTGACGAGTTCCAACCAAGCGACGCTCGAGGTGTGCGGTGTGGCGGGCAGCGTCGGTGAGCAGGTGGTTCGCTTGGCCAAGATGGGCTATGCCTCGGGAGTGCGCGGGTTCGTGGCCAGTGCACTTGAGTTGCCGTTGCTCCGCGCGGAACTGGGCAATGAAACGCTTCTTGTTATTCCCGGCGTGCGTCCGGCCGGATCGGATGCCGGGGACCAAAAGCGCACCGCGACCCCGGCGGAGGTGGTGCGCGGCGGGGCCACGCATTTGGTGATCGGGCGGCCGATCTCGCGGGCAGACGATCCTGCGGCGGCTTTTGACCTGATTGCGTCCGAAGTCCTTGCTTGAAACCTAGTCAAACTAGACTAAGTTTAGTTCGTGAAAGTGCTCAACATACACCAAGCCAAGACTCATCTGTCTCGCCTCATCGAGGAAGCGGTGGGCGGCGAGACCGTGGTGGTGGCGAAGGCCGGGAAGCCGATGATCCAGTTGGTGCCGGTGGCTGCTGCGGGTGGTGATCGCCCGCTTGGCCTCCTTGCTGGCAAAGCGAAGGAGTCCGCCGACTGCTGGACACCGGACGAAGAAGTAGAGCAGTGGTTTTACGGCGAGGAGAACGTCGCGGCGCCGCGGGTCGCGGAGTAATCTGGTGAGGCTCCTTCTCGACTCTCACGCACTGCTCTGGGCCTTGATTGCCCCGGACAAATTGTCCGTGGCGGCCGCCCGTGAGATCCGTTCCGCGGCGAACAATGTTTGGTTCAGTCCGGCTTCGGTCTGGGAGTTGGAGATCAAGCGCTCCCAAGGCAAACTCGAATTGCCGGACAACTGGCTCGAAGCTGTGGAACGCTCCCGGTTTGTCGAACAACCGATCCGCAGCAGCCATGCCACGTTGGCTGGACGCTTTCCATGGCATCATCGCGACCCATTCGACAGAGTGCTTATCGCTCAGGCACTGGCCGAGGATTTGCGTCTGGTCAGCCGCGATCGCTTGGCCGCGGTTTATGGCGTGAAAGTGCTCGAGGCCTGACCGACTTCAGTCGCGGAAGTTGGTGTAATCGAGCGAGACTCCGAAATCCTTGGCCCGCAGGGCGGCGATGGCTTCTTGCAGGTCGTCGCGTTTTTTGCCGGTCACACGGATCTGGCGGTCTTGCAACGTTGATTGAATTTTTAGTCCGGACGCTTTGAGAAATTTGGAAATTTCTTTCGCTTTGTCGCCCTCCAGTCCTTGTTTGAAAACGAAAAGCTGGCGCGCGTGGCCGAGTGGCGAGATATCCGGATTTTTTTGTTCGACGTTGCGGAGGTCGATGTTGCGCTTGGCCAACTTGTTGACCGCGATTTCGCGCAGGCCCTTGAGTCGCGAGGCATCTTCGGCGGTGAGGCGCAGGTTGCCGTCCTTCTCGATTTCCATTTTGGCCTCGGAGCCTTTGAAGTCGAAACGACTGGCCAGCTCCCGGCGGGCTTGGTCCACGGCGTTGAGGATTTCCTGGCGATCCACTTCGGAAACGATGTCGAATGAGGGCATATATTTCGATTTCTGGTGGGGGCGCACGGACTCGAACCGTGAACCAAGCGATTATGAGCCGCCTGCTCTAACCATTGAGCTACACCCCCGAAGGTTTGCAGCTGGCAAATATGCCAGTCGCCTTCGGCGCAGTCAAAGCAAGGGCAACCTCCCCGGAAATGAATCGGTTGCACAGAGAAAAAGCCGATCTTCGTCGCCAGAATTTGGCTTCGGAACGGCGAAACAACAATATCACCCGACGAGATTCTCCGTATTGCCAACGAATTGGCACGCATGAAGGAAGCAGGTGCTTCGGAGGGGCTGGGTAAGGACGAGATAGGGAATATCGCCACGACCATACACCTTTTCGAACCCACCGACGAAGAGATCTAGAACTTTCTTCACTCTAACGCTCAGTCTTCGGCGATGCTAGTCTTTAGGGCGCTTGGTGTGCTTGCCCCAGTTGGGATCGGGGTGGATTAGCTCTCCGTCAACGAATGCGTAGGTGCTTTCGCGGCCATTCTGCCAATCAATAATGATTGAATTGCCGTCGGTGCTTTTTCTCCAAGATTTTGCGGGCCAGCCTTCCCCAAGTTGTTTCGCTCTGCCGTTCGGAAAGAACTCAAGGGTGTCGTGGTGGTTGGTCCATATGTATGCGCAAAGGACTTCTTCCGTTGGCTTGATTCTCTGAATCTCTTCGTCGATCAAGACGGCTTCTGTAATGTCGCCTCCGCTTGTGGCTTCACGTTTTTCAGATTCCAGAAACTGCAAGTAGCGCGAACGAAGCGATTGAATTGCCCGCTCTTTCTCTTCCTCATATTTGGCGCGGGCTTCAGCAATATTTTTAGGAAGTTCGGGCTGTTGTGCCAAAAGATTAGAAGCAACAGTAGCCACTAGAAACAAAGCGTATTTCAGGTTCACGCATAAAGAGCTACTCAAAGCACACGCAAGTTGGCAAGGCGCTGGATCATCGATAGGTTTGCAGCGGTAGCGCAATGCACCTAAACGAAATGCCTCCACTATCCAAGAGATACCCCCGCTGCAAAATCACCAAGGCGCAGCGAGCAGAACTTCTTCGGGTCTCGCTGGTGCCAAAGGGAGAGATATAAAGATCGTCGTCAGCCGAGCACTTATTGAACCAGTGAAGTTTCCAAGACTCAACGACAGGGTGTGGCTCTGTATCCCTCCACTCGCCGCAATGCTCATCGACACAGCGGTTACCGTCTACGGCCAAGCAGAGGAGTATTGGAAGGGACGCCTTGGGACAGCTAAAGAAGGCAACCCAGTCATCCATATGTTTATGAGCAACCACTGGCTTGGGCTGTTCGCCATCACTGCGCTGTGGATTGCGATCATCGTGCCATTAATTTTGTTTCTGCCGAGAAGGCTCTCGTTGATTATCTCGTCAGCCATTGTTCTTGGTAACACTTGGGGTGCGGGAACGTGGCTTCATCACCAGCACAGTTTCTGGCATGTAATGGTGCTGATAGCTGTCAATGCGTCCATCTTCGCTTTGTGCGTTGAGAAAGCTCTTGCCGCTAAGCCGTTTGCTCAAGGAGACAATGGCTCTCCGCAACCCTTCTAGCCCATGCGCCTGACTGAAAAAGATGCGTGGCGGCGGTTACGACTTTCCCTCAGGAGTGGTATCTTGTATATGCGAACAATGAGGAAACCCCTATTGTTTCTAGCCAGCACACTCCTTTTTGCGCTCACGCCAAAGGTCTACGCACAAG
>JBILUI010000038.1:0-18251 GCA_044371145.1 Chthoniobacterales bacterium
CGAGATACATGGCCGCGACAAGCAGCGTGCCCACGGTCAACGCGGCGGGGATGACGCGGCCGGGCGTGCGCACCTCTCCGAGAATATAGGTGGCCGCGTTCCAGCCGGAGTAGGCGTAGAGCGTGAACATCAGCGACACGGCGAATGGCGCGGTGAGCACGTAGCTGCTCCATGTTGCTGCGGGCGCAGCCGCGACGGCCGGTCGCCCGAAAAGCGCGTAAGTCAGGAAGAGAACCAAACCGATTTTGAGAAGCGTGAAGACCACCTGGAAAACGCTGCTCACTTTGAGGCTGCGCAAGTGAACCAACATGACAAGGACAACCACGGCAACCGAGGCAGTGCGCGGCGAAAGCTCCGGCCACACCCCCTGCGCGTAAGAACCGAAGGCCATGGCGCTCGCAGCCACCGGTGCGGCGAACCCCGCCACCATGGAGACGATGCCGGCCATGAATCCGACTGCCGGATGATAAATCTTCCCCAAAAAATGATATTCACCACCAGAACGCGGCAGCGCGGCGGAAAGTTCCGCGTAACAAAACGCGCCACAGAGAGCGAGGAGTCCGCCCAGGGCCCAGATGAGAAGAATGGCCGGTTGCGAGGGAATCTCGGCTAATTGGAAACCGAGACTGGTGAATATGCCCGTGCCCACCATGTTGGCCACCACAAGCGCCGTGCAGGTGGCGAACCCGACGGACCCTGCTTTTCTTTTGGCGGTTTCGTCGCCACCTTGCGCTTGCTTGACCATGCCGGGCACTCCTACCATACCGGCTCGCATGAGTGCCACCTTGCTCTTCCGCCGCTTTCTGGCCGACCCGATGAAAATCGCCTACGTCGTGCCCAGCTCCAAGGGCATGGTGAAGCGTGTCCTCGAACGCATGGACTTCGAAACCGCCCGCGTATTTGTCGAGTTCGGTGGAGGCGAGGGGTGCTACACGCGCCAGATCGCCCGCCGGATGGCCCCCGAGGCCAAGCTGCTGGTCTTCGAACTTGATCCGCACCTCGCCGAGCACCTTCGCAGGCAATTTCGCGACGATCCTCGCGTTCTGGTTTACCAATCAGATGCCGCTCTTTTCCGCGACGAATTGCACAAACTCGGCCTGAACCATGCGGATTACGTCATTTCCGGTATTCCGTTCAGCTACATCGAACCGAAGGCCAAAAAAGTAATCCTGCACTCCGTGCACGACGGTCTTTCGCGCGAAGGCATGTTTATCGTCTATCAGGTCTCCATGGAACTAAAGGGGCATGCGCGGATGTTTCCGGGCTGCGAGGTGGAATACTTCCTGGCGAATATCCCGCCGATGTTCATCCTCGCTTTCCACAAGTCGGAGATCACGTTGCGCAAAAAGCCGCGCCGCGCCAAAAAGCCCCGCAAGGCCGAAGCTGTGGCCTGAGTTATCTCGGGAGCAGGTCAGCCACCATGGCCCGCTCTTCCTTCAACTCGTTGACCGATTTGTCGATCCGTTCGCGGGCGAACGTATTGTGGGAAATGCCTTCGACGATGGAAGCCCTCTGGTCTTTGCTACTGACGGGTAGCCCGCAGATCAGGCCCTCCTCGATTCCGTAGGAACCATCCGAGCGCAGCGCCACGCTGTGCCAGTCGCCCTCTGGTGTGTTCGCAGTGAGACTGCGGACCGTTTCAATCGCCGCGTGGGCTGCGGAGAAGGCGGATGACAATCCGCGCGCCTTGATGATGGCTGCGCCGCGCTCCTGCACGGTCTTGATAAAATCGCCCTCGAGCCACGCGGTGTCTTTGATGACTTCCGGGGCGGGGCGGCCGCCGATGCGCGCGTTGAAAAAATCGGGAAACTGCGTATTGGAGTGGTTGCCCCAGATCGCCATGTTCGTCACCTCGCGCCACGGCACGCCGGCTTTTTGTGCGAGTTGCGATTTCGCGCGGTTCTCGTCGAGTCGCATCATGGCGAACCAGCGGTCGCGCGGCACGGCTGGCGCATTGCTCATGGCGATGAGGCAATTCGTGTTGCACGGATTGCCCACCACGAGGACCCGCACGTCGGAAGCGGCGTTTTTTTCGATCGCTTTGCCTTGGCCGACGAAAATCTTCCCATTGATGCCGAGCAGTTCCTTGCGTTCCATCCCGGCTTTGCGCGGCACGCTGCCGATGAGCAGGGCCCAGCTCACACCGTCGAAACCGCGGTCGAGGTCGCTGGTTGTCTCGATACCCTCAAGAAGAGGAAAGGCGCCGTCCTGCAGCTCCATGGCCACGCCTTGGAGGGCGGGCAAGGCCGCCTCGATCTCGATGAGATGGAGAACAACCGGCTGGTCGGCCCCGAAGACTTGTCCGCTGGCGATGCGGGGAAGGATGGAATAGCCGATTTGCCCGGCAGCGCCGGTCACGGCCACGCGGATGTGTTTCTTCATGGGCGTCACTCTGGATCAAACGCGCGTGCGTCTCGACCAAAAAAAACCGGGCCGAAAATAAGCCAACCCGTTACGCGCGGGCGCAACGGGTTGGCTCCTTGGAGGGGGAAATTGTTTTAGAGACTGCCCTTGAGATCTTTGCCCGCGCCGAACTTGACGGCTTTCGACGCTTTGATCTGGATGCGCTCGCCTGTCTTCGGATTCACGCCCATACGCGCTTTGCGATTCACCACGCGGAACGTGCCGAAGCCGACCAGCTGCATGGCCTTGCTTTTCTTGAGATGGGTTTTGATTCCGTTGATCACGGCGTTGACGGCGCGTTCGGCGTCCGCCTTGCTGCCTTTGAGGTCTTTTTGGACGGTCTCGATGAGTTTGATCTTGTTCATGTTTTTGCCTTGCTGACGTTGCCTGCCCCGTGAACTGCTGCGGCCTGATTGAGGTTTTCTTCCTGCCGGGCAGAGCTGTCAATCGCCAAGCTTGCCGGAAACGATTTTTGCGGTTTTCGGTTTGACACCGGTCGCGGGAAAGAGCCCGTTGGGAGCATGAGCCGCCAGACATTCGGTCCCATGGAGAAATTCGCCGAGACCATCACCCGGAACATCCGCACCGCTCCCCGCATCGCCCCGGATGCCTACATTGCGTCCGGTGCCACAGTGGTGGCCAACGTCGAGATCGGTCCCGAAGCCAGTGTCTGGCATCAGGCGGTGCTCCGGGGTGATGTGGCCCGCGTGGTCGTCGGGCCGCAGTCCAATGTGCAGGATGGCGCTGTGGTCCACGTGGCCGATGAGTTGCCGGCCGTTATCGGGCGGCTCGTTACCGTGGGGCACAAGGCGATCGTCCATGCCTGCACGGTGGAGGACGAGGTTCTTGTCGGCATGGGAGCGATCGTGCTCGACGGCGCGCGTGTCGGGACGCGCTCGATCATCGGGGCAAATGCCACCGTCAAGCAGGGCATGGAAATTCCTCCGGGTTCGCTCGTGCTCGGCACACCGGCCAAAGTAGTCCGCACTTTGTCCGAGGCGGAGCAGGACGAGATCAAAATGTGGGCTCTGCGTTACGTGCGGCTTTCGCGCGAATATCTCGCGGCGGCACGCGAACGAGCCTAGCTGCGGTCCTCGCCGTCGTGGTCACCCACGCACTCCAAGTGCGTGATGACCTGCGCGGCCGGGCGGATGCGGCCCTCCACGGCTTCCTCGATTTCCGTGGCCGCCCGGTGGGCGTCGCGCAGCAGGATGTCGGTGGGGAATTCGAGATGCATTTCAACCCAGTGCGCGTCTCCGATATTGCGATGACGGAGATTGTGGAAGGCGATGCCGCGCCGCCTTGTCTCCTCGTCGACAATTCTTTCGATCTGGTCGTTGGTATCCGGATCGGCTTCGTCCATCAATCCGCTCACGCTTCGCCGGATAAGTTGCAGGCCGGAGCGCAAAATGTTCGCCGCGGCAAGCGCAGCGAAGATCGGATCCCAATAAAGCCAGCCGGTCATTTGCACGAGTCCGAGCGCAACGAGCACGCCGAGGCTCGTCCAGCAGTCGGTCAGCACGTGGTGTCCGTTGGCCTCGAGAATGATCGAGCCGCGGTTGCGTCCCGTGCGCACGAGGTGCCAACCCAGCGCACCGTTGAGCACCGCGGCGATGGTGGTGAGCGCCAAGCCGATCGGCACATGCTCCAATCGCGGACCATTGATCGCGGCTTTGACCGCTTCGTAGAGGATGTAGAGCGCGGCGACGATGATCATGGCGCCCTCAAAACCGGCCGAGAAAAAGCCGACCTTCGAGTGTCCGTAAAGATGCCTTGCGTCCGCCGGTCGCAAGCTGAGCCACAAGCTGTAGGCGGCAAAGGCAACCGCCGCCATGTGGGCGACGCTTTCGCCCAGGTCGCTCAAGATGGCGGTCGATCCGGTTTGCCAGTAGGCCGCGGCTTTCAGCACCAGCAGCAGGAGCCCCGCGCCCAGCGACAGCGACATCGCCGTCATTTTCTCCGCCGCGCCGGCG
Source organism: Chthoniobacterales bacterium (assembly GCA_044371145.1). Classification (GTDB taxonomy): domain Bacteria; phylum Verrucomicrobiota; class Verrucomicrobiia; order Chthoniobacterales; family JACTMZ01; genus JACTMZ01. The sequence goes on from JBILUI010000038.1 coordinate 4,377, forward strand.
GGAACGGGTGGTTGCTCGGCCATACCGCAGTCTGTGCCCGTTGCCCGGGCATCCGTCAATCGCCGATGGCTTGCCCGCGACGTCACGCGGCACGTAATCTGCCCGTTTGGCAAAGCGACAGGCGAGAATGACGGACAGCGAACAAAAAAAGAAAATCGGCCTTTTGCGCGGAGCGCCGGGCGGGGTGGTGGACGAGGAGGAGCAGCGGCGCCTCGTTTACTACGCTAATCTCAAACTGCGCGACATCGGTTGTCCCATCTTTCCGCTCGAACGCGAGAGCGAGTTAGCCGACCTGGTCGGCGGGCTTATGGCCATCAACCGCGAGCGCGACCGCTTGCTCGCGCGTTACCTTTGCCCGGTCGATCAGCGCATCCAAAATTTTCTCTACGACTACCTGCAGGACGCGGTGGAAGTGCCGCGGTTGCCGAGCCACACCTTCGTCCTCGACCGGCACGGTTTGGCCCGCCTTCTCTCGTTGCCGCCGGACCGTGACGAATTTTCCTCGGATATCATCAATTCCTACCGCGTGCGGCAGGGCGTGCTGCACAATCCGAAAAGCGACCGTCGCACCACCGAGGGCATTTTCCACGTCACCGAGGGCGGGCTTCCTGTCCCGGCCGACAAAAAGGCGGTGCCCAAGGCGGTTTTCGGCCGCTTGCTCGCCGCCGCATTGAGTCCGCCGCCCGAACTCCTACGTTTGCCCTTCACTTCGACGCTGCCCGAGGTGGCTGAATGTTTTGTTTCCCTGCTGCTTCGGCCGGTGGTCTGCCCAGAGGTGCCGGGCGTCGCTCCGGAGAAGTCGATGGAGGTGCGCTTCTTTGTTCCCGGTGGTCTGGTCTGCAATCTCGACTTCGTCGAGAGCATCTTCGGCAACGCGGGAGACCCGCATCTGCCGGAAAACGACTCCGCGCTCGATACCGAGCATTGGACGGGCAACACCGGTTGCGTCATTCTCGCGCCGCATTTGAACAAGTTGACCAAGGCGGAATTGGGACTTCCAAAATGGGATGATGCCACCGGGCGCCAGCGCCGCGACGGGATGTGCTGGAAATCGCCGGACGAAATCTACAACGACGGCACGGCGTTCAAGATCACGGCGCGCGACGAGAACGGCGTTGTCGTCACGGTGATTTCCGACAACTACTTCGGCTACTGCAAAAAGGAGGTAAAAACCCAGCTTGGCATGGCGGCCAACCTTTTCGGCAACGCCGAGGAGGAGCACGCGGGCGGGGCGCTCATTTTTCCGAGCTACGATTTGGCCGAGCAAGTCGAGACCGCGGATCTGCCGCTCTCGCATCACCACACCTTCGACGAGGCCATGGCTTTGCTTGGCGATAGTGTGGAGCGACATGCGGACGGCTACGCGGTCGATCGCCGCTTCCCGAGTGTCTTTTACGTTTCGGAGAAATCGCGTTTCCAACTCCTCGCGCAAAAGGTTTCGTGGGATTTGCCGGATGGCAGCCGCAAAGAAATTCCTCTCCGGCTGGGGCACTGCTACGTGCTGCCCTGCGGATACAAAATCCACATGGAGAAGCCCTCGGAGGGGCGCGCCTGGCGCCTCGTCGGCACGGTGGCAGAGGGCACGCTTTGCCACAAGCCCTGCACGGTATCGGGCGGGGGCAAATCGGAAATTTCCAAACCCATTTCGGACGCCATCCTGCAGGGCCCGATCTTCGTCGCGGACTTTCGCGCCGACTTCGATCGCGTGGATGAGCTGCTGCGGCGTGATTACGCCGACCGTTACGCCGACCCTTCCCGCAACGGCAAAGACCACCGGCTCATTCTCAGTCCGCATCGTTCGCTCGGTTCGGTCATCAAGCTGCTCACGCCTTCGCCCTCGTTCAACGAAGGACACAACGCGTGGCTGGAAAGTATCCCGCAGCACATCAAAGAGCTGGTGTTCGTCCTCAAACGCTTTTACCGCCCAGAATGGGGCGAACATTGGCGGGAAAATTTCAGCGTGGATATCGTGAACGGCCTGCCGGCCAACGAACTGCGATTCCACGCGCGCAAGCTGGTGGCGAACTTCCTCCGCGTCGGTTTCGACACACATGACTCATGGCGCACCTTCGGTCTGCGCAAAGATTTTTTCCCTGCGGTGAAAATCCAGATGGAAGACGACATCACAGCCTCGACCGTCGTGCCGCGCGAGCGCGTGGCCGGACTGCTCGAGCGGCAAACCGAGAAGCTTTCCGGCGTGAAGTTCGTGCGCAATTGCGAATACCGGCTGTTCCAGCGTCCGGATGACGCCATCCACCGCGGCTATGACAAGGTGACCGAGTTCGACTTCGCCCACGGGGGGAATTTCTTTTCCAACTACCAGCCGCTCACCGTGGCCGAAGCACGGGACATACTTGAGGATGCCATCGGCTTCTACCAATACACGCGGCCGATGCAGAAGATGATCGAGGGCTATGTAGAGGTGGGGACGCCCGCGTATTTCGTCTCCAATGCCAATCCGCGCCTAGTCGATGGTCGTCCTACGAAGAACCCGCGTTATCTTCAGACGCGCCCGGACCTTCTCGATCCGCGCGGGCGCTACCTCGCCGATGTCGGAATCCGCCTATCGCGCGGTTTGCGCGCTGACCAGCCCGCGCTCACGCCAGTCAATGCGGTGTTGTCCGGACGGCGGAACAATCCGCCGGACCGCGGGGCCGGCATCCGTTCGCTGGCCGTCTACAATCCCATCCACCACATGGAGCTGCCTGAACTCTTCATGGAATTCATCTGCAGCATGACGGGCAAGTCCCCCTCGACCACGGGGGCGGGTTCCGAGGGGGCGCTGACCAAAGGCCCGTTTAATGCCCTACCGCCGATCTATGATTTGAATTCTGCTTTCGTCTCGTATGCGATCAGCGGCTACGAGGGCTTCGTCACCGCGGCCGGGTATGTCGGTCCACATTGCCGCGTCGACCATGATATCAGCTTGCTTGTTCCCGAGGTGTGGTGCCGCATGACGCTGGAGGAGAGGTCGTCGGAGTTCCTGCGTGAGCACAGCTACCTCGAGCCACTGCGGGATTTCGATCACGAGGGACGCAAGGTTCTGGCCAGCCGGCTGGGCAGCCGGATCACCAAGAAATTCGTCAACACGTTCTTCGGTCGGGTCTTCAACCATCCGCATGTCGTCCTGACCGAGGAAATGCTGAAACCCGAGTTGCAGGGCATGGACCTGTTTGTCGAGGGCATGGAGAACGTGGTCGCCACGCAGAAGCGCGTCGCGGCGCTCTATTTCGAGGATGGCAGCATCGAGTGGGCCTGCCCTCCGCTCAAAGTGCTCCTGCACATCATGCGCGACGACCATTGGGATGGCAAAACGCTGGGCGATCCAGAGGTCCGCGCCATGTTCACGCGGGAGTCCGTCCTGGCCAGCGATTGGTATCGCGCGCGCCTCGAGGCCAAGCAGCGCGTGGACATCCGGCTCTGGGATCGCCACGCGTCCTACCTCGAGCGCTTCCTCAAAAATCCCAGCTATTCGGCCGAGGCCGAACGCCTTGGTCTGCCGCGGCGCTTGGAGGATGCCACACGCAAACTGCGCGAGGTGCGCGACCCGTCCTATCTGGAATTACTGCGCGGTAGCACCGGCGCCGAGCCCGCTATTCCCGATCCGCAGCCGGCGTCCGCCTGACCGCGCGGGTCAGCTGAAGGTCAGATTCTTCACGCCGGCTGCGGCGGCGGAGTTGAGCACGTCGATGATGCGTTCCTGCCGCGCGTTGTCTGCGGGGCGGATGATGACAGGGTCCTTGTCGCCGAAGCGGTCGATGTTTTCTTTCAGTCGGGCGCGGAGCTCTGGCATTTCTTTGCTCGCCGGCGTGTCGAAGATTTTGTTGTTCATCGAGACGACGCCCTCCGGACTGATGTCGATGATGACCGGGGTGGGCGGGGGCCCGGCCGCTTTGGCCCCGCGGCCGCTGGGCAGGCTGATGTTCAGTTCGCGCTCGACGACCTGCGATCCGGCCGAAGCCATGAAGAAGAGGAGGAGGACGAAGACAACGTCCACCATCGGCGCGATCTGGAAACCGACATCGCCGTCTTCTGAGCCTACGGATCCACCCATGGTTCGTTATTGTTCGTTCGGTTTGTCTCCGGATGCAAGGGATCAGGAAGAGGCGGCGGGTGGCGCATCTTTGTCCACTACGGAAAAAGTCACATTGGCAATGCCCGCCTTCCCCACCGCCTCGAGCAGGCTTTTCGTCACCGAATAGCGCACGTCTTTATCCGCACGTATGAGCACGCGCACCATCGGATTTTTTTGGATGTGGTTCTGTAGCATGGGCACGAGGTCGGCCGGGGAGGCGTAGTCGACCTCGTTCACGCTGATGGAGGCAACATTGTTGATCTGGTTGAACGCGAGGTTGACGATGATCTGCCCTGGGTTTTCCTTCGCGTCTTTGGCGTCTTTGGCCACGGGCAGTTTGATGTCCCGGTTGGATTGGAGCACCTCGGTCGAACTGATCGACATGAAAAAGACGAGGAGAACGAGCAGGATGTCGATCATCGGCGCGATCTGGAATTCCGGATCGGCTTCCGGTTCAGGTTGCCGCCGCCTTTTCTTGCCGCGTGTCGGGGCCCCTTCGGACATGGTGTTACTGCTGCCAGTCCAAGGTGGTGCCGCAGCCGGGGCAGGGATTGTGGCCCGGAACGATGGAAGCCTGACACACGGGGCAATTGGTCGTCAGCTGCATGGAAACCTTGTGGGAAACCTTCGCTCCCGGCGTTCCGCCGGCAGTCAGTCCGTCGCCCGCGCTGAAGTTTTCGCCGATGCGCATGCCGCGCACTTCATCAAACGGTATGTCTTCGACGAGGTGATTCAACTCGCTGTCGGCGTAGACCGTGGCGTCGCTGATGCGGTTGCGGAAGTAGTAGTAGAAAATGAAGGCGGGAATGGCGATGAAGAGACCGCTCGCCGTAGCGAGGAGCACTTCGCCGATGCTCAGAGCCAGTTTGCGCGGGTCCGAAACGCCCGATTGTCCGAGGACGGCGAATGCGCCCATCATGCCAATGACCGTGCCGAGCAGTCCGATCATCGGCGAGATGACCCCGATGACCGAGAGGTAGCTGTTGCGCGTTTTGAATGCCTGCGACTCGCGGATGCCGAGTTCGATGATCGAGGCCTCGGTGGCGTCTTTGCCACGGCCGATGCGCTCGAGCGCACCGCCCAACACCGAGGCGATGTAGGTTTTCGGGTTGGCTTTGCAGGTTTCCCAAGCCTCTTGGTAGTTGCCTGCCTTGAGCGATTCGTCGAGCGCTGTGACCAGCGCTGTGGGGGCCATGCTTTGGCGCCGCACTTGAAGGAACAACTGGATGATGAAGGTCACCATGATCATCGACGTCGCCACGATGGCGAGCCAGATCATGATGATGAGCGGACCGCCGTGCAGGATCATCTCGATGATCGAGGTGCTTTCCGGGGCCGCTCCTTCCTCCGCGGCGCGGGCAGGGATGGCGGCCAGCGCAAAGAACGCGGCAAGGAAGAAGGTCGGAAGTTTGCGAATCATGGTTGCGGGTCGTGTTGGTTGTTAGGGAACGATCAATCCGGGGTTGGCCGTGCGCAGCGCGTCGGCGCGTTTTTTGGCATCGGCCACGGCATTCTGGTCGAAAGGAAAAAGAGCGGAAGCTTTTAAGTAGTTTTCCAGCGCACCGCTTTTGTCGCCGGCCTCCTCGTCGATGCGGCCGAGCAAATAGAAGGCTTGCGAAAATGCGGGACCGTCGGCGTCCGTCGGCAGTGCGGTTTTGGCCGACTTGGCGGCCAGAGGCTCGAGAAGTTTGGACGCAGCGGGCATGTCGCCGGATTCGACGGCCAGACGCGCCATGCCGAGATTGGCCAAGGCGACGGAGGCCGGGTAGGTCTTGCTGAATAGCTCGTAGGCCGCTTTCGCTCCTTCTTTGTCTCCGGCGGCCAACTTGGCGTCGCCGAGCATGACGGCGGCGCGTTCGGACCAGGCGGCGGGAAGGCCTGCATAGGTTTGGTTGAGTTTTTCCAGGGCGGCGAGGGCGCCCTTGGCATCGCCGCGCGAGAGTTGAGCGGCGGCCGCGGTGAACTCCGCCGGGGCCTGCATGCGCAGCTGCTTCACGTCGGCCAGCGGCACCGAAATGGTCGCCTCGTCCATCTTGATCCGCAGGTTGCCGTTCCCGCTGCCGATGATGTTGCCTTCGAGAGTTTGACCGTTTTTGCGGATGACCGTGTCGGCCGCCGGAGCCTGCTGCGGGCCCGCCCCGAAAAGCACGGCGGCAGCCAAGAGCGCTGCGGGGAGGGGGCTTGCTTTCATGAACCTGATGACTTAAGCCAATCGCTCACCTTTTTCAATACCCCGATCCGATGTTTACCACGATTCGCAAACACCAGCGTTGGCTCATGCTGGTTATCGCCTTCCTCACCATCGTCGCTTTCGCTTTTTTGTATAACACCCCCGAGATGGACAGGGTGGGCTCGAACATGGTGGCCAAGATCTACGGCCGCAATGTGATGCAAGTCGACGTGGAGAAGGCGGTGCGCAACTACCAACTCGCCCTTGCTTTGGGGCAGTTCGACCTGGTCCGGGATCTGGCGGGGCAGGCGCAAAGCGAAGAAGAAGCCGCCTCGAACTTCATCTGGAATCTCATGGTCCTGCAGCATGAGGCGGCGGCTTTGGATATTGAACCGGGGACGCAGGCTGTCATCGACAAGATTCGCAGCATGCCTGTCTTCCAAAAAGACGGTCAGTTCGATCCGGCGAAATACTCCGAATTTGTGCAGCAACAACTCGCCCCGCGCGGTTTCACCGAGCGCCAACTGGAAGATGTTGTCCGCGATTCGCTTCGCCTGCAGGAGTTGAAAGCACTGGTCGAATCGCCGGCTGTCGTGCTGCCCGGCGACATCGAACCGGCGCTCGCCCGCATGGCGCCTGCCGATGTTGTCCTCGTCGAGTTCGATCCAGCAGTCTTGGGCAAAGAGGTCGAGGTTTCCGACGAGGAGTTGCGCAAAGCTTACGACGAACGCAAGCAATCCTTGCAGGCCCCGGAGATGCGCACCTTGCGTTACGCGGCGTTCGCTCTCTCCGAGGAGGACGCCAAAAAGAAAGGCAAGGAGCGGGTGCAGGCGCTGCAGAAGGTCGCCTCCGAGACGAACGATTTTGCCCAAGCTCTGGCCGACAGTGGGCGCAGCATGGACAGCTTCGGCGAATCCAAAAAGACCGATGTGCATGTCACGCCGTTCTTCGATGCCAAGGGAGAAGCCGACGGGAAGCTGCTCGATCAGGACGCGGATGTCATCGCCGCGGGCAAAGCCGTCGCTTTTCGTCTGTCTTCCCAGCCGGGCAACTACGAGATTGTCGAGCTCGGCGAGAAAGGTTACGCGGTTGTCGAGGTTGCTTCGGTCAAGGATCCGCGGCAGCTGGAATTCGATGAAGCGCGCGCCGACCTCCGGGCGGAGTTGATCGCGCAAAAGCGGGATCGCGCGGTTGCCGACAAAGCCGCATCCGCCCTCCCGGAGATTCGCGCCAAACTTTCCTCGGGAAGCTCCATCGCCGATGCGGCGAAAGACGCCGGCCTCAAAACGAGCGAGATGAAAGGGCTCAGTGTTTTTGACCGCGAACTCAAACCCGACCAGCGCGAGATCGCCATTGCCGTAGCCGATTTGCCCGAGGGCAGCCTCGGCGACTTTCAGGCGCGACCGGGCGGCGGCGGATTTGCCGCTTACGTCGCGAAAAGGGCGAAGCCCGAGGAAAAGGAACTTGCCGAGCGGCGTCCCATGATCGAGTCCGGCGCACTCCAAGGCAAAAAGATGCTCATGTTCGCGCAGTGGTTGGCCGATGCGCGTCGCCAATCCGGGTTGGAGATGCTCCGCCCGGCGATGTGATAGGCAGGGGCGCCTTATTTTGACATTGGGTCGGCGTCGCTCCGGCGCGATCATTCATCCAATCCAGTGAAGCCATTCTTCATCACCACGGCGATCGACTATACGAATGCGCCGCCGCACATCGGCCACGCCTACGAGAAAGTGCTGGCCGATGTTATCGCCCGATGGCACCGCGAGCGCGGCCGTCCCGTCTTTTTCCTCACCGGGGTGGACCAGCACGGGCAAAAGGTGCAACAGTCGGCCGAGAAAGCTGGCGTGGCTCCAGCGGAGTTCGCGCGCGACATCACCGCAAAGTTCAAAGCTCTCTGGGAAAAGCTTGGCATTGCCTATGACGGATGGGCCGAGACAACCGACCCGCGCCATATTGCGGCGGTGCAATTGGTCCTGCAGCAGCTCCATGACCAAGGCGATGTCTACAAAGCGCGGCACAGCGGTTACTACAGCGTGCGCCAGGAGCAATTCCTCACCGACAAAGAGCGCAACGAGCAACGCGAGTTCGGTCCCGAGTGGGGCGAAGTCGTCTTCATCGAGGAAGAAAACTGGTATTTCCGTCTCTCCAAATACCGTCCGTGGCTCGCGGAATACATCGCAAAGAATCCCGACTTTGTTTTTCCGTCCTTCCGCGGTAACGAACTGGCCAATGCCGTGGCCAAGGAGGCGGGGGACTTGTGTATTTCGCGTCCGAAGTCGCGCTTGGGCTGGGGTATCGAACTGCCGTTCGATCGCGACTTTGTCACCTATGTCTGGTTCGACGCGTTGATGAACTACGTCACGTTCGCCGGTTACCGCGCCGCCGCGGAGGCCAAACTGCCCGATTTCGAAGGGCTCTGGCCTTGTGACGCGCACATCATCGGCAAGGACATCCTCATCCCCGCCCACGGCATTTATTGGCCGATCATGCTCAAGGCCGCGGGATTTGAAGTGATGCCCAAGCTGCTCGTCCACGGATGGTGGAATCTCGGCGGTGCCAAGGTGAGCAAGAGCGCGGGCAATGTGGTCGATCCCAATGCGTTGGCTGACCGCTACGGCCGCGATGCGCTCCGCTACTACCTCATGCGTGACATCGCCACCGGACAAGATGCCGACTTCAATGAACAACGTCTGCGCGCGCGCTACAATGCGGACTTGGCCAACGACCTCGGCAACTTGGTCAACCGCACGGTGAGCATGGCGCGGCGTTATCGCGATGGTGTCTTGGCTGGCGCACCCGCTGATAAATCCGAAGACGCTGTCGCTCTCGAAGCGCTCGGTTCGGAGGCTGCGCGCCGCTTCGATGCGGCCATGGAGAGCTATCAGGTCCATTCAGCCTTGGAAGCCGTCTGGGAACTGGTTGCCGCAGCCAACGGATTCGTGGAAAGTTCCGCGCCTTGGAAACTGGCCAAGGATCCATCCCAAGCCGCGCGGCTCGACGAGGTGCTTTGCGTTCTGGTCGAGGCGGCCCGGCTCGCCGCGGCCTTGGCCCATCCGGTCATGCCATCTTCCGCTGACCAGATCCTCACCCAACTCGGTTTTGCCGGGAACCTTGAGCCCGTTTGGGGTGTGGTCGCCGGCGGCCATCGCGTTGGCGAGCCCACACCGGTTTTCCCCCGCCTGGAGGACGACCAAGCGGCCTGACACAACGTGGCCAATCTCGGGAGCATCGAGCCTTGGGGTAGCCGCCCGCTCGCGCAGCGCATCCGCTTCCGTCTCGAGTTCGCCGGGCTCTGGGTCGTTTCACGGGTGGTGCCCTTGCTTCCGTTGTCCGTATTGCGCGGACTTTCCAGCCTGCTCGGACGCGCCATGTTCGCACTCGACCGGCGGGGGCGTGCCGTGGCCATGGACAATCTCCGCTGCGTCTTCGGCGCGGAGAAAAGCGAGGCCGAGTTGCGGCGCATCGCTCGTGCATCGGCTGCCCAATTCGCCCGCAGCATGCTCGAGCTTTTCTGGGCGCGGAATTTCACCGCGGAGAACTACCGAGACTCCATGGTCATGGAGGGATGGGACCAGGCGAGGGCGCTGAATAAAAAACACAACGGCGGCATTTTCGTCTGCCTCCACTACGGCAACTTCGAGTGGCTGAGCATCGCCGGGGCCTTCGAGCGCCTGCCCGGATGCATCGTGACGCAGCAGTTCGAAAATCCCTTGCTTGGTCCTGTCTTCGACCGTCTGCGTTCGCTAAGCGGCCATCGCATCATCCAGCAACAGCGTTCGATGCTCATCACGCTCAAGCACCTCAAGAATGGCGGAAATATCGGCGTGCTCATCGACCTGCAGTTGCACCCCAAACTGCCCGCCGTTCCGTTGTGCTCTTTCGATCGCTGGCGTCCGTCGACCAAACTCCACGCCATGCTGCAGAAGCACACGGGGCTGCCCATCATCCCGATCGAAAGTGTTCCTCTGCCGGATGGTCGCTACCGCACCATCGCGCACAACCCGATTTATTTCTCCCCCGATGCAACAGAAGAGGAAATCGTGCAGAAGTGCTGGGACTTCTTCGAGCCGCAGGTGCGCCGCCAGCCCGAGGCTTGGCTCTGGGCCTACAAGCACTGGCGCTTTGTTCCCAAGGACGCCGACGTGCCATATCCGTCCTACGCAGTGAACCGTCCGGTGTTTGACCGTATGCTCGCGGTAAATGTTGTCTCCGACTCCGCGGAGGACAAGAATGACGCATGAGAAAGCTTCTCCTTGTCCCGCTTGTTCTTCTCACCGCTTGTTCCGGAGGACCCCTTGACGCTACCCGTGAATACCGCGCCGCCTTGGAACAGCGTCCAGGCGTCTCTTTCGGCAATCCGGAGCAGGGACGCCGCGCCACCGAACGGTTCACCGCGCTTTACGCCGACCTGAGCGAGGAAAATGTCCGCAGCCGCGTTCGCGAGACATACGCGCCGGACGCGTGGTTAAACGACACTGTGGCCACTGAGGTGGGTATCGACGCGATCGAAAAATACCTGATCAAGACAGCACGTGGATCGGAAATGATCAAAGGAACGACGCAGGACGTGGCTGTGTCCGGTGCGGACTGCTATGTGCGTTGGACGCTCGAATTCCGGACGAAAAACCTGGCTGGTGGGAAGCCGATCGTCACTGAAGGCGTCTCACAACTGCGCTTCGACGAACAGGGGCGCATCGTCCTGCACCAAGACTTTTGGAATCCCGCTGCCGGGATCTACGGCCACCTCCCGGTGCTCGGGCCGGCCATCCGCTACGTCAACGGGCTGATTGCCAAGCCGGAGTAGAGGAGCTATCCGCCGGCCGGTTTCTCGTGGTGGCCGCCGAACTGGTAGCGCATGGCCGAGCACACCTTGTCTGAGAAAGCAGGTTCCTGAGAACGGAAGCGCGCGTAGAGCGCGGCACTGAGCACGTCGGCGGGGACGCCCTCCTCGATCGCGGCCATGATCGTCCAACGGCCCTCGCCGGAATCCGACACGCGGCCGGAAAACTTCTTCAAATTCGGATCTTCCGCCATGGAAATGGCGATGAGGTCGAGTAACCACGATTGCACCACGCTGCCGCGGCGCCACAACTCCGCGATTTCGCCGATGGGCAGTTTGTAGTCCAGGTCGTTGCCCATCCGCGGCGCGGTCTCGGCATCATGCGTGATCGGTTGGATGTCAGCATCGGCATTCTTCAAAATATCGAATCCCTCGGCCAACGCGGCCATCATGCCGTATTCGACCCCATTGTGGACCATCTTGACGAAGTGCCCGGCGCCGGCCGGGCCGCAATGCAGATAGCCGTCCTCCGCCGTGCCGCCGAGTTTCTCGCGTCCAAGCGTGCGCGGGAGATCGCCGCGTCCAGGTGCGATGGTCTTGAAGATCGGATCCAGATGCTGCACCGGCTGCTTCTCTCCTCCGATCATCAGGCAGTAGCCGCGCTCCAGTCCCCATACGCCGCCGCTCGTGCCGCAGTCGATGTAGTGGATGCCCTTGGGTTTTAATTCGCGCGCGCGGCGCCGGTCATCCCGGAAGTAGGAGTTCCCGCCGTCGATGATGGTGTCGTCCTCTTCGAAATGCGGGACAAGAGATTGGACGACTTTGTCGGTCACGCCGGCGGGGACCATGATCCAAGCCGCGCGGGGCTTTTCGAGTTTTGCTGCGAATTCTTCGAGCGATGAGGCGCCGATTGCCCCTTCTTTGACCAAGGCGGCGACCGCATCGGGATGCGTATCGTAAACGACGCAGGTGTGTCCGTTGCGCATGAGACGGCGCACGATGTTCGCGCCCATGCGGCCGAGTCCGATCATTCCGAGTTGCATGATTTAGTCCTCTGTTGATTCCAAACGTGCCTCGTCGAGCGAAGCGGCAGCATTGTCGATTTCGCGGTTCGCTTTGTCGATCGATTCCAGTGCGGCGGATAGCGCCGAGATCCTGCTGTGCGGCAGGTCGGCGAGGGCGATCCGGGCGCCCTGCAAAGCGAGACGGGCCTGCTGCAGGGATTTGTCGGCGCCGCGAAATCGCTTTGCTCTCGGGTCGAGGGAGTTCATCAGCAAGGTGTATCTGACAGTTCCCGGCTAAATCTTCAATGGTCGGCCCGACTTTCCGCGTAGGACCATGAGGATTTCCGCCACCACGCTGACGGCGATTTCTGCGGGGGAGTCGGAGCCGATGTCGAGGCCGATGGGGGCGTAAACACCTGCAAGCTGGTCGGTCGTGTAGCCGTCGGCTTTGAGTCGGTCGAAGACCTGGAGGACTTTGCGGCGGCTTCCGATCATCCCGAGATAACCCATACCGCCCTTCTTCAATGCGGCTGCGAGGGCCTCGCGGTCGATATCGTAATGGCGGCTGACGATGACCATGGCGTCGTTCTTGTCCCATGGGCGCGATGCGATGTAGCCGGGTGCCTGATCAGTCTGCCTCTCGTGAGCCGCATCGCACCGGGCGAGGATATCCTCGCGATCCTCGAGCGCCGTGACGAAAAATCCGCATTCTGCGGCAAGCTTGGCGATGGATTGGGAGCAATGCCCGCCGCCGACGATGAGCAGCCGGTGGGCGGGGACCTGCGGTTCGATCAAGACAGTAACTTCGCCGCCGCAAATCGCACCGAAGCTGTCCGGCTGGTCTTCGCGCAAAGGCCATGTCTTCAAGAGAGGTTCTTTTCTTGCGATGCAACCCAGAGCTTCGGCAATGACCAGCGCTTCGAATTTTCCGCCGCCCACGGTTCCGGAAATGGAACTGTCTGCATAGACGATCATCTTGGCGCCCGGATGGCGGGGCACCGAGCCGGTGGTTGCGGCGACCGTGGCGAGCGCGCACGGTTTTCCGGCGCGCCGCGCTTCGAGCAACTCCTCCAGCACGTCGCTCACGTCGGGGAGAGATCAGCCGAGCCGGCTGAAGCTTTGGTCGAGGACCTCGAGCAGGAAATCGGCGTCGGCCTGCGTGATGCACATCGGCGGGGCGAAACGGATGACTTGTCCGCGTAGTCCGCCTTTGCCCAGCAGGAGTCCGAGGTCGCGTGCCGTCTCCAGCACCTGTGCGCACTCGGCAGTGGCGGGCTCTTTCGTTTTGCGGTCTTTGACCAGTTCGATGCCGAGCATGAGGCCTTTGCCGCGCACGTCGCCGATGATTTTGTGTTTTTCCTTCAGCTTGTTCAGTCCGGCCAGGATGTAGTTCCCCATCTTGAGGGAGTTGGCTTGGAGGTTGTCTTTTTCGATGACCTCGAGAACGGCTTTGCCCATGGCGCTGACCACGGGATTGCCGCCGAAGGTGTTGAAGTGGACTTTTCCGACCAGAGCTTGGGCGATTTCCGGCGTGGTGACCACCGCGGCGAGGGGACAGCCGTTGCCGATGCCTTTGGCCATGGTGACGATGTCCGGAATGACCCCCTGCGTCTCGAAGCCCCAGAAATGTGTGCCGGTGCGGCCGAAGCCGGTCTGGACTTCGTCCGCGATGCAAACGCCGCCCGCGGCACGCACGTAACCGTAAACGTGCTTGAGGTAGCCCGGCGGGAATTCGACGAATCCGCCGACGCCCTGGATGGATTCCGCGATGAATCCGGCGATCTTGCCCGGGGTGGCGTATTCGATGAGTTCTTTGACGTCATTGGCGTATTTCGCGCCTGCCTCC
>JBILUI010000039.1:0-18217 GCA_044371145.1 Chthoniobacterales bacterium
CAACTCCCTGGCTGGGAACTACTCCGCCGCGGCAAAGTCCGCGAGGTCTACGCGTCGGGCGATCGGGCTCTTCTGGTTGCCTCCGACCGACTGTCCGCTTTCGACTGCGTGCTGCCTGACCCAATCCCCGGCAAGGGCGTGGTGCTCACCGCGCTTTCCGCCTTCTGGTTCCAACGGCTTGATTTTGTGCCGAACCATTTCATCACGGTGGACCCGAAAGCGTTTCCCGCCGAGTTGAAAAACTTCGCCGCGGCATTGTCCGGCCGCGCCACGTTGGTCCGGCGCACCAAACCGCTCCCCGTCGAATGCATCGTGCGCGGATACCTCGCCGGCGCGGCGTGGGAGGAATACCGCGAACGCGGCACGGTCGGCGGACATGAGGTGCCGCGCGGATTGCGCGAGGCATCGAAGTTGCCGCAACCGCTCTTCACACCCACAACCAAGGCGGCGAGCGGACACGACGAGCCGATCACTTGGGAACAATGCCGCAGTCTTCTCGGCGACGACCTTGCTCATCAGGTCCGCGAGGAGAGTCTTGAGGTTTACGATCACGGACGCGCGCACGCCGAGCACGCCGGCGTCATCATCGCCGACACCAAACTCGAATTCGGTCTGGTCGATGATGAATTGCTCCTCATTGACGAGTGCCTCACTCCCGATTCCTCGCGCTTCTGGCCGGCCGACCAATGGGAACCGGGCAAGCACCCGCCCAGTTTCGACAAACAATTCGTGCGCGATTGGTTGCTTCAATCCGGATGGAATCGCCAACCGCCCGCCCCGCATCTTCCGCCTGACATAATCGCGCAGACCGCCGCCAAATATCGCGAGGCCTACGAGCGTCTGGCGCTCGGGCGGAGACCCGCGTGAACGCGGAAATCGACCATTTTATCCTTTATCTCGCCACGGAGCGCGGGCTTTCCGACAACTACCAGCTGAGCACGCGCTCCTCGCTCGAGCACTTCGCCAAGTGGGCGGCGGAAAAGAAAAAGATCGCCGCTCCGGATGCGGTTGAGCCCGAACTCATCGGCGAGTTCCTCGGCTGGCGCAAACGCGGCGGCGCCTCCGCCGCGACGGTCAAACTTCACGCCGTGGCTCTGCGTATTTTTTTCCGCCATCTGGTGCAGCGCGGGAAACTCCCGAAAGACCCGACCGAGTTTCTGCCCGTCCCGAAAATCGAACGCTACCTGCCCGACACGCTTTCCGCGCCCGAAGTGGAACGTCTCATCGCCGCCGCCGCAGGCAAGACGCCGTTGGAGATGCGCGACCGCGCTATCGTCGAGTTGCTTTACGCCAGCGGGCTGCGCGTGTCCGAGTTGTGCGGCGCGCGCCTGGAGAATCTCAATCTCGAGGCCGGTTTCATCCGTGTGGTTGGCAAGGGCAACAAGCAGCGCCTTGTTCCGGTCGGCGCGCGGGCGAGGGATGCCGTGCAGCGCTACCTTGACTCGGGTCGCCCTGCGCTGGTCGGCAAAAAAACCGGCGGCGAAGTTTTTCTTTCCGTGCGCGGGCGCAAGTTGACCAACCAGCGCATCTGGCAACTGCTCGTCGCGTTGGGCAAACGCGCCGGATTGGACAAAGAAGTCCACCCGCACATGCTGAGACATTCCTTCGCCACGCATCTTCTCGGCGGCGGGGCCGACCTGCGCATCATCCAGGAAATGCTCGGGCACGCCGACATTTCCACCACGCAAATTTACACGCATGTCAATTCGCGCCAACTCCAGCAGGCCCACCGGCAATTTCATCCGCGGGCCAAAAACAAAAGCGTGCCCCCGGCCGGCGGCTAGGCGATCTTCCGGCCATGGCAAACCCCTACACCGTCCCCGTGGCCGACCTCGCCGCGCGAGAGCAAAGCTCCTTCCTCACCCGCGTCTACGCGCACCTCATCCTCGCTGTGCTCCTTTTTGTCGGCTTGGAAATCTGGTTCTTCAAGAGCGGCATCGCCAACACTGTGCTCCAGCTTTTTTCCGGCGTTTCCTGGCTCGTCGTGCTCGGCGGATTCATGCTCCTTTCGTGGGTTGCCACGCTCATCGCCGTGCCGACGGTGGCCCGACCGTTGCAATACGTCGGTTTTGTTCTTTATGTGCTCCTTCAGGCGCTGATCACCGTTCCGCTGCTAGCCGCGGCGGATAGCGCTGCTCCGGGCGTCATTACCAGCGCGGCGCAGGTGACGATCGGCGGATTTCTCCTGCTCACTGCCGTGGTCGTGACCACCGGTCGTGACTTTTCTTTTCTCCGCTCATTTCTCATTTGGGGCGGATTGTTCGGACTGGCGGTCATCATTTGCGCCGTGCTCTTCGGTTTCAATCTCGGCACCTGGTTTTCCGTGGCCATGATCGTGCTGGCCGCGGGTTCGGTGCTTTACACGACGTCGAACATCATGCGCGGCTTCCCGACCAACGCCGACGTGGCCGCATCGATCCAACTCTTCGCCGGCATCGCCATGATGTTCTGGTATGTGCTGCGCATGTTCATGGGATCGCGGCGTTGAGAAAGCCCGCTAGCTTCTCGCCTGCTGCGCCGTGTCCTCGTGGCGCTGCAGCAACTCGAAGTCGATCATCGTGTAGATGATCTTGCCGTCGCGTTGCAGGAGCGCGCCGTCGAGACGCGGGCGTACGATGAGATGGCGCGGCTTGTTGTCCAGCACGCGGTAGCCCAGACGCGAAAGCGCGTGATTGCTCGAGCGCGAGAGCAGAACAAGCAGTTCCTCGTCGATCATGCCGCGCCGGAAGGCCTCTTCCGCGTCGATGCCGTCGATCCATGCAAAGATTTCCAGATAGTCGCGCTCGATATCGATCTGCACCTGCGCCAATCCGTTCTCGAACTGATCGTGCGCTATGGCTTGCTGGTGCGCGCGGAAGATGTCCGCGTGCCGCCCTGTCTGCCAGAGCGGATACCGCTGCGGCGGCGAATACACCGCGAGGGGCATTTTGGTGCGCAGGCGGTGCGGTCCGTGGTTCAAAATGTTCGCGCGCAATTCGTGGAGCAGGCCGAACTCGGCGAAAGGCGAAAGAAATCTCGCGTCGGCCACCGCGTTGCCCGGCAGCGAATCGAGGAATTTGTCGGGAATGAACAGCGGGACATCCTGCGCGACGCGGGAAAACTTCACGACGAGATCGCGCGGCGGCATTTCCTGCGGCGCACTGCGCACGCGGTAAACCGTGCCCGTGCTGCCGGTCAGACGCTCGCCCCGCACGGCCAGCGATTGCGCATCCCACCATCTATCGGGCAGCAGATAATCGAGCCACCGCCACGCCACGCGCGAGACATACAGCACGCCTCCGTCGGGCTGGGGTACGATGGCGTAATCAACCCCGAAAAGGCGCGCGCGTTCCGCCGCGGGGAGAAGCTGGAATGGCGGACATTCCCTTTGTGGCTCCCTTGCTGCCATACGCTCTAACTTGGATATTTAGGGAGCGGTGGCAAGCCCGCCTCTTTCCACGCGGCGGGAAAGCAGCTAATTTGCATCCATGGCTTTGACCGATGAACACAAAAAGGCGGTGTCCGCCTGGATCGCGGACGGCGCCTCTCTTTCCGATGTGCAGAGGAGGCTGAAGGACGAACTCCAGATCACGATGACGTATATGGATGTCCGTTTTTTGGTCGACGACCTGAAACTTCAGATCAAGGAGGAAGAGCCGAAACAATCCGAGGCCGCCGATCGTCTGGCCGCCGCGAAGCAGGAAGGCGAGATGCAGCGCGAGGGTGCCGCGCCGGTGGGCGGAGTGAATGTCACGATGGACCGCATCACCAAGCCCCAAGCGCTGGCCAGCGGCAAAGTCACTTTCTCCGACGGCGAAACTGCCGAGTGGATGCTCGATCAGACGGGGCGCCTTGGTTTGGTTCCCGGCAAGCCCGGTTACCGTCCGAGCGAAACCGACGTCATGGCATTCCAGCGCGAACTGCAGCGCGTCGCGCAGGGATTTGCCTGATAAAAGCAAAAACGGCTTCCCGCCGCCTCTGCTTGGTCAAAGCTGCTCCGGATTGTTGAGCAGTTCGGAAATGCGTGTGAGTAGACGTCCGGCGGCGCCGCCGTCGAGCACACGGTGATCGAAGCTGAGCGTGAATTGCGCCACGGTCACCGGAAGAAACTGGGCTTTCTCCTTGTCCCACTTCGGTTCGATGCGCCCCGCGCCGAGTCCAAGGAGCACGGTTTGCTCGGGCAGCGGGATCGGTGTGGCCAAGGTGAGGCCGAAGGTCCCGTAATTCGTCACGGTGGAAATGCATTGTCCCATGTCCGCCGGCGTGAGCCTGCGCTGGCGTGCGAGTTCGACGAGACGCGCATACATCGGCACCATTTCGCTCAGCTTGTGTTTGTCCGCGTGGCGGATGACCGGCACGAGCACACCGTCCTCCGCTTCCACCGCAAAACCGATGTCGATCGAGCTGGGGTGGATCACTTGGCTGCCGATGAGGCGGCCGGCCGGCGCGCTGTTTTCGGAAAGGGCAACGGCCAACGCACGCAGTGCGTAGAGCGAAACGCCCGCTTTTTCCGCGGAGGCCTTGCGGTGCGCGAGCATTTTGTCGAGTTCAACGGGCAACACCACGGTGGCCAGCGGTCGCGTCCAACTGCGGCGCATAGCGTCGGCCACGGCCACGCGCATAGACGAAGCCTCGGTGATCTTTTGCTCCACGAGATTTTCCATGAAGCGCTCGAAATCCTCGATCGTGACGCGCCCGCCCGCGCCGCTGCCGGCCACGCCCGCAAGGTCGGCCGCGCTCAGTCCGAGTTCCGTCATGCGCGCCTTCATGCGCGGCGACAAATAGGCCGCGCCGCCCGCGTGCGCCGGAACGGGCAGACCCTTGATCACGGGTTCGGGTTTGTCCGAGTGCTTGATCTCGGGCTTGGCCTTGCGCTGCTTTTTCGGTTTTTCCGGCGCACCGGCCGGCATCGATCCGGTGGGCTGTCCGTTCGACGCGGCTTCCTCCGGCTCCAGATATCCCATGCGCTCGGCGTCCTCGTCGGAGACCTCCAAATATCCGAGCGTTGCGCCGACCGCGTAGCTCTCGCCTTCCTTCGCGCGCAATTCGGACAGCTTGCCGTTGCAGGGCGCGACCACGCCCATGACCGCTTTGTTTGTTTCCACCTCCATCACATCCGTGTCTCCGGCCACATCGTCGCCGGGTTGCGCGATGAGCCGGACGATGGTGGCCTCGGCGATGGATTCGCCGAGCTGCGGCATGAGGAGAGGAATGCGGGCCATAAAATTATTGGGTGAGAAGTTTGCGCAGCCGCGCGGCGACGGCCGAGGCGGTCGGTCGGTGCGCCGCCCACAAATCGGGATGATACGGAACGGGTGTGTCCTTGGCGTTGAGACGCATCGGCGCGGCGTCGAGCAGTCCGAAACCCTCGGTCGCGATGCGCGAAATCACTTCCGCCGTCACTCCGCCCCACGGCCAAGCTTCGCCCACGACAAGGAGGCGTCCGGTGCGCGCCACCGAGGCGAGCACGGTGTCGGTGTCGAGCGGTTTCACCGTGCGCAGGTCGATCACTTCGATCTGCCAGCCTTCCTCGACCAGTTCCTCCGCGGCCTGCAGCGATTCGTGCAGCATCGCGCTGTAGGTCACCACGGTCGCGTCGCGACCGGCGCGCGCGATGCGCGCTTTGCCCGCGGGTTGCGCAGCGTCGGGAAGTTTGTCCGCTTTGAGGTGGTAATAGAGCAGTTTGTGCTCGCAGAAAATGACAGGGTCGTCGATCGCCACCGCCTCGAGCAGCATGCTGTAGGCGTCTTCCACCGTGGCGGGGGTCATGACCACCAGTCCCGGGTAGTGCGAATAAATCGCCTCCATGCTTTGGCTGTGGAACGGGCCCGCGCCGAGCGTGCCGCCGCTGGGCAGACGCACCACGATCGGGCAGGGGACATCCGTGCGGTAGTAAAGCGTCGCCGCCTGGTTGACGATCTGGTTGAAGCCGACGGTCGAAAAATCGGCGAACTGCATTTCCACGATGGGCCGCGCGCCCTCGATCGCCGCGCCGATAGCCATGCCGACGATCGCGTCCTCGCTCAGCGGTGAATCCATGACGCGCCCCGGAAATTCCGCCGCCAAATTTTTCGTCGCCTTGAATGCGCCGCCGAACGCGCCGACGTCCTGCCCGTAGATGAAAACACGCGGATCGTCGGAGAGCGCTTTTTCCTGTGCGGCCCGGATGGCCTCGAGATACGTGACGCTCATTCGTCCTCCGTGTCGTATTGCCCCTCGACAAGGCGTTCTGTCGAGATGGCCTGCCAGTCCTCCGTGTCCGGGTCCGGACCCTTTTCCCGTTGCGCTTTGTTCAGCGCTGCCTCGACCTCGGCCTGCGCTTCTTTTGTCCACGCCGCGATGTCGGCTGCCGTGGCGATTCCGGCTTCGATGAGTTGCGTGGCGCCGACGTCGAGGCAATCGCGTCCGACATTGGCCTTGCGCAGGCCCGGATCGACATAGCCTGCGTCGTCGTGCTCGCCGTGTCCGACGAGCCGCAGCAGCGTGGCCACGACGAGTTGCGGTCCGTGTCCCTCGCGCGCCGCCTGCACCGCGAGATGCAAGGTTTCGAGACACGCAGCCGGGTCGGTTCCGTCGCATTTGAATCCCGCGATGCCGTAGCCCGCCGCTTTGTCCAGCAGGTCGGCGCAGGCGAACTGCCGGTTGTTCGGCGTCGAATAAGCGTATTGGTTGTTCGCCACCACGACGACGAGAGGCAGACGCTCGACCGCGGCGAGATTCACGCCCTCGTGGAAAGCACCGGTCGAAGTCGCGCCGTCACCGATTGAAGTCACGCCGACCACGCCCGTTTCCCCGCGCAACCTTCGCGCGTAAAGTCCGCCCGCCACCACCGGAATGAGCGCGCCGAGATGGCTGATCATCGCATAGTAGCCTTCCTTCGGTCGTCCGCGATGGATGTTGCCGTCGCGGCCGCGCATCGGTCCCTTGGCCGAACCGAGATACGTGCGCAGCGTGTCGAGCACCGTGTCGCCGAAGGCGAGACGCCCCGCCTGGTCGCGGATGAGCGGACCGAAAATGTCGCCCTTTTTCAGGAAGATGGCCGACGCCGTGCTCAGTGCTTCCTGGCCTTTGCCCAAAAAGACGCCGCCCTTGATCATGCCGGCGCGGTAAAGCGCCGCGAGCTTCTCCTCCGTGGCACGCGCCACCAGCATGGTGCGGAATGCGCGCCTTGCCAGATCGGCGTCGACACTTTTGCCCGCCCCCGTTTTTTCCTGCACAGCCGTGACCATGGGATCGCGGAGCATAAATCGGCCGGGTCGCCGCCTGCAAAGGCAAAACCCGGCGCCCGGCGCGGCATTTTGACTCGCTGTGCGGCATTCGGCGGGGAAAATGCGCCGGATGCCCCGCGTGCGGACCTTGATTATCGGTGTTCCCCTTTTCCTCACCGCGGTGACGGCGCTGGCCCTTTGGACCGTTTCCCGCATCTCGTCCGACAAAAAAAACGAGATGTACATAGGCAGCATTGGCGAGCCGACCACCCTGAACCCGCTCCAGGCCGCCGACTCCGCCGCAGGTTCCGTCACCGGTGTTATTTTCAACGGCCTCCTCAAATACAGCGCGGACCTCGTCATTGAGGGCGACCTCGCCGAGTCCTGGTCCATGCGGCAACGCAGCACTTTTTTCTTCGCCAGCGCGGCGGACGCAATCCAGGCCGCGGCCAATATGGAATCGAAACTTGTCGACCGCGCCGCGCTCCATCTCGAGAAATACACCGTCGAGGGAGATAAACTCATCCTCGATCTCACGCTGCCCGGCGTAGCCGATTCGGAGAAACTCGCCGCCATGTTAGGCATCGCGCCGCTCCCGGCGACAACCCTCGGCATCACCGCGCCCAAACCTTTGGGCGATGCGCTCAAAGATTTTGCCGCGGAAAATCCCGCCGCGCGCATCGTGCGCACGTGGTCCAACGGCAACCTCGGCGAACTCGTTTTTCTCGGCGACGCTGAAACAGTGCGCGCCGAGTTGCAAAAATTCCTCGTCACGCGCGTCGGCGACAAAGGTCTCGTTCTCGAAGACATTGTCGCGCCTCCCTTCCTCGCCGAGCCCGAAGTGACCTTCCGTTTGCGCGACGGCGTGCGCTGGCAGGATGGCGCGCCTTTCACCTCGCGCGATGTGCGCTTCACCTACAACGCGCTGATGGACGATCGCGTCGCGTCGCCGCGCAAATCCGATTACGAGCTCGTCCTTTCCCTCGACGCGCCCGACGAGCGCACCGTGCGCGTCGTTTACCGCCGTCCCTTTTCTCCCGCGCTCGAGAGTTGGATGATGAGCATCATCCCCGCGCATATTCTCGAGACTCTCGCGCCCGACCAATGGCCGCTCAAATTCAACCGCGCACCCGTCGGCACCGGCCCGTTCAAGTTCGCCGAGTGGAAAACGAACCAGTTTGTCCGCGTGGTGCGCAACGACGATTACTTCCGCGGCCGCCCGCACTTGGATGGCATTGTCTTCCGCGTGCTGCCCGATCCGCTCACCCTGCGCCTCGCTTTCGAGACGCGGCAGATTGATTTCTGGGGCGTCGACCCGTGGGCCGTCGGCAGTTTCCGCAAGGACGACCGCTTCACTCTCTTCTCCGCGCCGAGCAATTCCTACAACTACATCGGTTGGAATCTCCGCCGCCCCATGTTCCAGGATCTGCGCGTCCGCCAAGCGCTGGCTCACGCGGTCAACATCGGCCAGATGATCCGCTATGTGCTCTACGGCTACGGCGTGCAGAGCACGGGTGTCTTCACGCCCGAGATGTGGTTCTTCAACCCGGACGTCCAACCGCTCGTCTACGATCCGCAAAAAGCGCGCGATCTGCTCGCCGAGGCCGGATGGAAACTCGGGCCCGATGGAATCCTCGAGAAAGACGGACAGCGCTTTTCCTTCACCCTCATCACCAACAACGGCAACGCCATCCGCAGCGATATCGCCACTCTCGTGCAGGCCGACCTCAAAGCCATCGGCATCGAAGTGAATGTCGAGATGTATGAATGGGCCGTCTTCCTCAAAAATTTCGTCAACAAAGGCGAGTTCGACGCCGTCGTGCTCGGGTGGGCGCTGGGGCAGGGGTTCGACCAATTCCAGATCTGGCACTCCTCGCAGACCGGCCCCGAGCAGTTGAATATGGTCGCCTACAAAAATCCCGAAGCCGACCGACTCCTCCAGGCCATCCGCGAGGAATTCGACCGCGACACTATCATCAAACTCTGCGGCGAGCTTCAGCAACTCATCTACGACGACCAGCCCTACATGTTCCTCTTCGTGCCCGAGGGCACCTCAGTCATGTGGAAAAACGCTTTCCGCGTCTATCGCCCGGGCCCCGACGGCAACTGGATCGACGAGCCGGTGACCATGACCAAAGCCGGCTGGTCGCACTACCTCGAGTGGTTTTACCGCCCGGAATATCCGCCGACAGTCTCCAATCCCAAATCTGAAGCTCTCCCCACGTTCTGACCTTCCCGCCCTCCCACAAACTTTCTCAATACCCAATCTCCAATCTCGGATCTCCAATCTGAAATTCCCTCACTTTCCCACTTTCGTGCCTTAGTACCCTCGGCCACCCATGACCGCCTTCATCATCCGTCGCCTCCTCGTCTCGGCCGTCTTGCTGTTTTTCATCAGCATCATTTCTTTTTTCATCATCACCCTCACGCCGGGCAGCCCGTATCCGTGGGGTGAACTCAACCCGAAAGTCTCCGAGGAGGTGAAACGCGTCTTCCGCGAAAAATTCCACCTCGATCGCCCGCTGCACGAACAATACGCGTTCATCATGCGCGATCTTTTCACCGGAGATCTGCGCAGCATCAAAGACGAGCGTCCCGTCCTCGAAAAAATCGCCGAGCGGCTCCCCGCCACCCTCCTGCTCAATATCGGCGCGCTCGCGCTCTCCCTCAGCTTCGGTCTGATGCTCGGGATCTACGGCGCGCGCCACGCCGGACGGCCGCCCGATGTCATCACCAGCATCATCGCCTTCATCTTCATCGCGCTGCCCAGCTTCTGGGTTTCCTACCTCGTGGCCATCGTGCTGGTCGACTGGGCCGCCGTGCCGATTCTCGGCACGCACACCATCGGTGTCGCCTTCACCAATGGCGCGCAGGTTTTACTCGATCGCTGGTGGCACGTCATGATGCCGGCCTCCATCCTCGCCATCGGCGGCATCGCCGTGCAGTCGCGCTTCGTCCGCGCCAGCATGATCGAAACCATGCGTGAGGATTACATCCGCACCGCGCGTGCCAAGGGCCTCGACGAGAACGCCGTTTTCTACCGCCACGCCCTGCGCAATTCCATCCGCCCGCTCATCACCGGCATCGGCATGCTGCTTCCCGCGTTGATCGGCGGCGCGGTCATCATCGAAAACATTTTCGCTTATCCCGGCATGGGACGCCTCGGCTACGAGGCCGTGCTCGAGCGGGATTATCCCACGCTCGTCGCGCTCAACTTCGTCACCGCCGCCCTCGTCCTCATCGGCAACCTGATCGCCGACCTGCTTTACGCCGTCGTCGATCCGAGGGTCAGACTCGAATGATCACCACCGCACCGGAACCGATCGAGATTGCGCCCGCCACACCCGGCGGACGCGTCTGGCGCCGTTTTTGCCGCAACAAAGTCGGCGTGGCCGCGCTCGTCATGGTTGTGATCTTGGCCATTGTCGCTCTTGTTTTCTTCGTCTTCGACCGCCTCGGTATCCCGTTCCCCATGGATCCCGACGCGACCAATCTCGAGCGCAAACTTCTCCCGCCCAACTCGACCAACTGGCTCGGCACCGACAACCTCGGACGCGACGTGCTCAGCCGCCTGCTCAATGGCGCTTACATTTCGCTCACCGTCGGGTTCGTCGCCGTGTTCGTGTCGCTTTTCATCGGCGTGGTCGTTGGTGCTGTCGCCGGATACTTTGGAAAATGGGTCGACAACCTCATCATGCGTGCGGTCGATGCCCTCATGTGTTTCCCTACGTTTTTCCTCATCCTCACTGCCGTGGCCCTGCTCGGCCCCAGCATCTTCAACATCATCTTCGTCATCGGTCTGGTCAGCTGGACCGGCACCGCGCGCCTCGTCCGCGCCGAATTCCTCACCTTGCGCGAATCATCCTATGTGCAGGCCGCGCGCGCCCTCGGCCAGCGCGGATGGAAAATCATCTTCCGCCACATCCTGCCCAACGCTGCCGCGCCCATCCTCGTTACTGCTGTGCTCGGCGTGCCCGAGGCGATCCTGGCCGAAGCCGGCTTGAGTTTCCTCGGCTTCGGCGTGCAACCGCCGCAGGCCACGTGGGGCAACATCATCGCCGACGGCAAAACCTACATCCTCGATGCTTGGTGGCTGATTTTGTTCCCCGGGCTTGCCATTCTCCTCGCGGCACTGTCGTTTTACCTGACCGGCGACGCGCTGCGCCAGGCGGTCGAAACCCGTTCCGAAAGACAATGAGCAAACCACTTCTCCAAGTCCGCGATCTTTGCATCGACTTTGTCCTCGAGGACCGCACCATTGAGGCGGTCAAAGGTGCGACCTTCGATCTCTCTGCGGGTGAAACGCTGGCCATTGTCGGCGAAAGCGGCAGCGGCAAAAGCGTTACCGCGCTTGCTCTCACACGCTTGCTTCCTGTCCCGCCCGCCGTGATCAAACGGGGCGAAATCGAATTTGAAGGCAGGAACGTCCTGACCATGGATGCCGCGCAATTGCGCAAACTCCGCGGCGGCAAGATCGCCTACATCTTCCAGGAACCGAGCACCTCGCTCAATCCGGTCTACACCGTGCACAGCCAGATCGCGGAAGCCGTGCGCCTGCACCGGCCCGACGTCACCGATGTCGACGCCGAGGTCGTACGCTGGCTCGATGCCGTCGGCATCGTCGATGCGGCCAAGCGCATGCACGACTATCCGCACCAATTGAGCGGCGGCATGCAACAACGCGTCATGATCGCCATGGCGCTCGCTTGCCAGCCGGACATCCTCGTGGCCGACGAGCCGACCACCGCGCTCGACGTCACCATTCAGGCGCAGATCATGGAATTGCTCTCCACGCTTAAAGAGCGCTTCGGCATGGCCGTGATCCTCATCACGCACAACTTCGGCATCGTCTCCGGATTCGCCTCGCGCGTTCTTGTCATGTATCGCGGCAAGATCGTCGAGCAGGGTCCGACCGCCGATGTGCTCCGTTCGCCCAAGCACGCCTACACCCGCGCGCTCATCGACTGCATCCCGCAACTCGATTCGAAGGACAAACGCCTCAAGACCATCGACCACGCCGCGCTCGACGCGGCCTGATCGCCATGGGCAAGCACGCGCGCATCGCCGCCCGCGTGGCGGGGAGGGGGCACGAAGGCGGATTCCATCCGTGCTACCTCGAATATTTCCGCCTCTTCAACGCGCAGGAATATTACGAAGCCCACGACGTGCTCGAACACATCTGGCTCGATGCCGAAGGCGAGCGCTACATCTTTTACAAAGCCCTCATCCAATTCGCCGGCGGCCACGTGCATCTGCAACACCATTTCCGCGAACCTTCGCACCGCATCCACGGCCAACGCCTCCGTCCCGCCGCCCGCCTGTTCCGCCGCTCCGCCGAATTGCTGACCGACCTTCCTCCAACCTGCGAAGGCCTCACCCTCCGAGATGTCATCGCAATGGCTCTCTCCACTGCCGACTCGCTCGAGTCCGCCTCCTTCACCGCCAACCCCTGGCATCCCTCCCGCGCCCCCGTCCTGCAACCGCCAACTTTCTCCAATCTCAAATCTCCAATCTGAAATTCCCTCCTCCGACGATACTCCGCGCCCTCGCTACTGGCCTGACGCGTTGGCCAGCCTTTGCTCGTAGTTCGAGATAAACGGCCGCAGGCTGTCCCCGCCGATTTCTTTCTGGCGGTCCTTGAGCCAATCAAGGGCATTCCGCAATCCCTCCGCCTTGTCGGCTTGCTTTCCCTCCACAGCACGCGCACCCGAAAGCGCCGCGACCGTGTGATGGAAAGGATAGTCCGACTCGTCGAGGATCTCCGTTGCTATCCGCAATGTTTCGTCCTGATCGCTAGCTGTGGCGGAAACTCGCAGGCCGTTCATAAGGGCGAGGCGCGCCCCGATCGAGCCTCTTGCGATTCTTTGTCCGGCAAGCCGTTTAAATTCCGCCAACAACTTTTTGCTCTCCTCCTCGTTTTTCTCCATACCCACTCCATCGGCGAGTCTCTGCGCCAGTATGGGATAGGCGGGCAGCACCCGCTCTTTGCAGCCGACCCTCAATCCTTCCACTGCCTTGGCATGCATCTCCTCCTCGGTCATCCCGAGCACTTCCATAGCCTTTGGATCGCGAGCCCAGAGTCCGAACATTTCTGCCGCGGTGGTCATTGCCATGGCGTCACCGCTGGAGAAAGCCTTGTCCACTAAGGCGCGGCTCTCCGCTCGTTCCGCAGCCGTTCCGCTCATAAGCAAGCGAGCGTGATGAATCATCATAATCGAATCGCCGGCGTCGGAGGCTTTCTTCAATGTCTCCCTCATTTTCCGGTCGTCGTTCTCGGTTTTTAGAAGTTCAAAAATAGCGCGCCCTTCGCCGGCGTTTGCCGCCTGGCGCAGGAATTCCTCACCTTTTTTCACATCCTGCTCCACGCAAAATGAGTCGATGAGAAACCTGCCCCACTCGTATTGCGCCGCCGGATATCCGGCTTCCGCCGCGCGCCGCATCAAATCGACTGCCTGCGTCCAGTTCGTGCCGTTGTCATCCTGCTTGAGAAGGTCCTTTGCTTGTTTGTAGTCCTGCTCCGTGCTGGGTTGCGCTGAGTGTCTCTCCGCAGCCACTGCTTCACTCCCGCCACCGAGCAATTGCGCGATCTGCTCCTCGCTCAGTGCGCCCCGCTCGATAAATGCCGTCCCGCCGTCGTGATTGATCAAGAAGCTGCGCGGATACTCTTTCTTCAGCGTCACGTTCCCGTAGGTGACCTCACCGACCGTGAGCGATGGCATGGATTTCCCTGCGGCGGCAACCGTAATCAGTAGAAATAAGGCGTATGCTTTAAGGGCCATGTTCTTTCCCGATAGTCCGCTGGACGCGCTTTGCCAACAAATAACCGAGTCGCGCTCTTGGATTTCGCCCCGCAGCGCCTTGCTGACACCGCTATTGCCATCGCCAGTGGTAAGACCAACCTTCTCCAATCTCAAATTTCCAATCTAAAATTCCCTCCCCTTCAAACCTTCCGACCTTCCACCTTTACTTCGGCCAAACCTGCGCGAGATTCATCCGATGCTCATGAAATCCATCCTCTCCCCGCGTGGCAAAACCCTCGCCGCTGCTTTCGTTATCGCGCTGGCTTTGCCCGCCGGTGCGGAAACTTCGCGCGACGAACAAATCGACGAGCACTTTGCCGCGGCGGATACCAATCACGATGGCCGGCTCACCTTGGCCGAAGCCCAAGCCGGCATGCCGCGCGTCGCGGCCAACTTCGACAAGATTGACGCCGACAAAAGCGGCACGGTCACCCTGGCGGAAATCAAAGCCCTGGCCGACCGCTGAACGCGGATCAACGCCGCTTCTTTTTCGGCAAACCCGCTACCGGCCAGATGGTGACCTCGCCGCGCGAGCCCTGCAGCACATTGCCCGAAGGCGAGAGACCTTTGGTGAAATCAAAGGGAACCTCGGCGTAGCTCGCCTCGTCGCCCAAAGCGATGAAGCCCACCTCACGCGCGTGAAGGCCCGCCGCTTCGACCAGCAATTCGACAATGTCGCGCGGATTCTTCACCGCATCGCGTCCGAGTCCCACCCTCAGCCACGCTTTGCCCGGCTTCGCCTTGCGCGGTGGTTCGTCAGGGGTCGGCGCATGGTCCTCGCTGGACGCTTCGCGCGCGGGCGCCGTCTTCGCTGACACCGCCGGTTGCGCCGCGTGCGCGGAGGTCTCTCCACCGCCGAGAATATGCAGCAGCGCGGCGGCCACTTCGGTCGAGTCCGCACCTTCTTCCAATAAACGGTCGACATGAACCATCTGCGCCTGGGCGCTGCCCGATTCGATCGTCTGCCGCACGCGCTCGAGCAACGCATCGGTGCGCTTCTCGCCGATTTCTCCCGCCGTGGGGAGTTTCCCGCGACGGATGGTTGAATGGGTGAACTTCTCGAGAAAGCGGATCTTGTGCACGTCCCGCCCCGTCACCAGCGAAATGGCCACCCCCTGCTTGCCCGCTCGTCCGGTGCGCCCGATGCGGTGCACGTAATCTTCCGGATCGTAGGGCAGGTCGAAATTCACGACCAATTCCAGATCATCCACGTCGATCCCGCGCCCCGCCACGTCTGTCGCCACGAGAAAATCGAATCCGCCCGCTTTGAATTTGTTCATCACGCGCGTGCGCTGCGCCTGCGCGATGCCGCCGTGCAGACGGTCGGACGGTATGCCCTGCGCCTGCAGGTCGTCGGCCAATTCGTCCACCGTGCGCTGCGTGTTGCAGAAAATGATGCCCGACCTGTAAGTATGGAAATCGATCAACCGTAGGAGCGCGTCGAATTTCATCCGCGGCGGCGTTTCGTAATACCACTGCGTGATATCGGGCGCGTCGACCTTCTTCTGGTCGATCTTCAACGTGACCGGATCGCGCGCGTAGCGGTCGATCAGCTTGCGGATGGCGGGAGAAACCGTGGCCGAGAAAAATGCCGTCTGCCGGTCGTCGGGCATGGCATCGAGGATCTTTTTGATGTCGTCGCGGAAACCCATGTCCAACATGCGGTCCGCCTCGTCGAGGACGATGAAACGCAAGCGGTCGAGCTTGAGCGTGCCCCGTTCGAGGTGATCGATGATCCGGCCCGGCGTGCCCAGCACGATCTGCGCGCCGCGTTTGAGTTCCTGCGCCTGACGCTCGAAAGACGATCCGCCGTAGACCGGCACGGCATGCACACCGCGTTTGCCCGCGGAAAGCTTGTGCACCTCGCCGGCTACCTGCGTGGCCAACTCGCGCGTGGGACAAAGCACCAGCACCTGCACCGCATGCAGTGCCGGATCGGTTTTCTCGATGGCCGGAATGGCGAAGGCCGCCGTTTTTCCCGATCCGGTTTGCGATTGCCCGACCACATCCCGGCCGGCCAGCAATTCGGGAATGGCCGCCGCTTGGATCGGAGACGCTTCCTCGAAACCCAATTTGTCCACCGCTTTGAGAATCTCCGGCGAAAGCCCGAGACTGGCGAAAGTATGCCTCTCCATCCGGAGACTCTAGTGAGTCCGCTCCCCACAGTCACGGGTTGTTCTCGAACCCTTGAAAATCTGTTCGTTTGCCCTCGGCTGCGCCTCAGGCTGTCTCGCTCCGCTCGGCTCTTAGTCTCTTGGTCTTTTAGTCTCTTAGTCTTTTCAACTTTCCCACCTTCCCACCTTCGAACCTTCATACCCGCCAAAGCCGCTCGTGGTGAGCAGTCAACGGATGCGGCGCACGGAGATTTTCTTCCAGTAAGCGCGGTCACTGGCTTCCCGGAATGCGTCTTTGCGCTCCCGCAAGCGTCGGACCGTTGCCACGCTGTCGCCGGCCACAAGCACTTCGTTCATCGCGGCGGGCGATGTGACCGAGCGCACTTCGGCAAAGCCATCGCGCAAGATGCCGCGCGTTGCCGACTGCGTGGTGCGGTGGCCGGCGCCGGTGACGAGGTTCACGGCCAACACACCGCCCGGCGCGACGCAGCGGCGCAGGTTTTGCAAGAGGCGTCCGTCCATCGCCTGCGGACGGAACACATCGGTGCGCCCGGCCAGATAGATGTCGTCGATGACCATATCGAAAGTTCGGCGGTTGGTGCGCAGCCATTCGTAGGCATCGCCGACGATGACATCGACGCCGATCCGGTCGAGTGCCATGTGGCGGCGGGCCAGACGGACAATTTCGCCGTCGATATCGACCGCAGTGAAGCGGCATGCGGGCAGGAGGTGACGCAGAATGCGCAGGGTCGTGCCGCCGGCCAGGCCGAGCATGAGCAGCGAGCGCGGTTCGTGTCTTTTGCCCAAAAGCGCGGCGGCCGCCAGCATGTCCCAGACCAGTCCGGTGAGAAAACGGCGCCGGTGATGGAAGGCGTGCACAGCACCGGCCACGCGGAATTCCACGGACAACGGGGACTTCCAGATTTCCAAATCCTGATGCGCGGTGCGCACCACCGCGATGCGCCGCAGTCTCGCGGCGCGCGCTTGGTCGGAACGGTTCTTCATGCCGGCACCTTCGCGAGCGGGAGCAGAGCCATTGGTCGGGGAGGTTTCACGGGGAGGGGACAGACGGAATTGTATCACGTTTCCGCTTCGGGAGCGTGAAAAAGGAACACTGAAATCACATCGTGCCCAGCCTTTGCCGTCGGGAAGGCTTGGCACTGCGCGGGCATTCCGCTACGCAACCGTGACGAAAACGTTCGTGCTTTCCTTCTACGCGCGACCGCTGTTGATCGATTTATGTGGCTCATTGCCTTTCTACTTTCCTCCGGGATCTTCTTCTTTTTCGCGTATCGCATTCTCGGGCGGAAGCTCACGGCTTATTTCGCACTCGATTCGGCGGCCCAGACGCCGGCGCATGAACACCGTGACGGTCTCGATTTCGAAGCGGCCAAGAAATCGTATCTGCTGCCGCAGCACTTCTCGGCCATCGCCGCAGCCGGACCGATTGTCGGTCCCATCCTCGCCGGAACGCTCTTCGGATGGTTTCCCACGTGGATCTGGATTCTCGTCGGGTCGGTGTTCATCGGCGGCATCCATGATTTCACCACGTTGATCGCCTCAGTGCGGCACGGCGGCCGGTCGATCGCGGAGGTGGTGCGGCAATACATGAACGGCCGCTCCTTCTCGCTCTTTCTCCTCTTCATCTGGGTCTCGCTGGTTTACGTGCTCATCGCGTTCACCGACGTGACGGCGGGAACCTTTGTCCAGGCGGCGGCCTCGGCGGGCGGCGCGGCGCCGGGTCCGGCGGTGGCCACTTCGTCGATTGTCTATCTGGCGCTGGCCTTGCTCATGGGCCTCGCGCTGCGCTTCACCGGAATGTCGGCTCTCCAGGCGAAACTCGTTTTTCTGCCGCTCGTCTTCGCCGCGATCTGGCTCGGTCCGGTGGCGCCGCTCGATCTTTCGGGTCTGGCGGGAGGCAATCCGCAGCGGCTTTGGAATTACATCCTCATCGCCTATTGCTTTTTGGCTTCGATCGCACCGCTCTGGCTTCTTTTGCAACCGCGCGGTTACCTCGGAGGATACTTTCTCTATCTCGTTCTCATCGCCGGCGTGGCGGGAATCGTCATCGGAGGATTCACGGGAGCGTTTGATGTGGTCGCACCGCCCATTATGG
>JBILUI010000067.1:0-12233 GCA_044371145.1 Chthoniobacterales bacterium
TTTTTGATGTCCTCCACCTGCCCCGAAACTTCACTGCGGTGCGCCCGACGCACGAAAACTGTTCCGGCCAGCCCGGCGGCCCAACCGATGAACGGCCAGGCACCCACCTCGGCTTTGGACACGAAGCTGCACGGACAGGAGGAACCGAGTGCGGCGATATCGATGCAGGAAAGATGGTTGCTGACGATAAGACTGTTCTGCGAGGCCGATGAGGTCCTCTATTTAACCGCCACTGTAAAGCGGACCATCATTCCGCCACAGCGGACAGTAACTGTAGTTTCCCCTGACTTACCGGTAGGCGCGGAAATCGGCAGCTCTACTCGACTTGTTCTTGGCGGGGATACATCACGAGACTTGCCACGCGCGCTAAATGGAATTTCATCGGGAACAACAACCGAACTCGAACCACTCTCAACACGCAACACGTCCTGCACGGTTCCGGTTGTATTGTTGGCGATCAGAATGGTGACTTTGCGTGCCGATGCGCCAGCCGGGATGGTCACTCTATGAGGACGAACCCCCACGGAGATTATCGAGGGAGCGGGCTGACCAACGACATTGACCACACGAGACACAGGAATTGCAGCGGCGCGGGAACTGTCCGCAGCTTCGTAAGTAAGTGTGTAGCTGCCGACCAGCGCGGTATTCACGGAGCCCGACGCATAAACATTCCTGTCTGGGTCGGAATCGTCTTTGAGCACCGCCCCGGGATCGGCGAAAGCCGAACCCAGAGACACGGTCATGACATTTTCACCGACAAGCAAAATACGGGGCTGCGCGGCTTGTGACGGAGTCAACGGGACGGCAGACACAGAGGAGATGCCCCCCTCAATCTCGTTGAGGAGAGAGGTGGTATCCGGCGCGAACTGTATCCCGCCGACAGAAACGTCTGCGGATAGCGTCCGGGCATAGGAGGCCGAGATCGAGATCTTCCGGATTGATCCGCGCTCCGCGCGGATCGCCATCCCTCCTGCGCCGAAGAAGCGGTGAGTATCGCCGCGATCCGACACGGCCGTGAGGATGTAGGTGGGAAAGATTCGCGAGGGATCGAAAATAGCCGTCAAAACCGGACCGCCTGCCCGGAAAGCAAAAGCGCGCACTCCAGAGGGCCCGAAATCGAACTCAACAGGATCCGTTTCGGTTGCTGGAAGATAGGCTTGCACGGATTCCGGCGCCTGACTGAAGCCGGTCACTTTGATTGGCAACTGTCCCTTCGCCGGAATGAACAGGCCTCGGCCGGTGAAAGGACCCGGCTGGAATGTTTTTCCAAAACTCTCAAGAACATAGGAACCTACGTCCAAAGTTGAGGCGCCATTGAGCGAACTATCGCCGGGCTGGATTTGCAAGATGTCGGAATCCGCCTTCGCATATTTTGCGCGAACGGCGAAAACTGGTTGCAAGTTGGCAGCGGAAGAACGCGCAAACTGCGCTGTGGTGTAAGAAGAATTCAGCGCACCCTGCACCGTCATCCGGACTTGCAGCCAGATCTCCCGACCCCCAAGCAGAGACGCAGGCAGATCACCATCGAATGACGCGTAAGAATCCACCCACGTTGCAGGAGTAGGGTTGTCTTTGATCAACGTCCAAGATTGGCCGTCCCTCGAAGCCCAAAGCGAAGAAGATCCGGTGCCAGAACCGAACCAGCCGTTTTGCCTGCCCCAATCAAAGTTGAACGACGCCAATTCGGAACGCACGGAAATCCGCTCTGCATTCCCGCCGAAAGGAAAGCGGAAGGTGACCTGCGCTTCCGTGCCATTTTGGGTCGGCCCCCAATATGTCACAGGTGAAGATTGCCACTCAGAATATTTCCGCGCGTTGACACTGGAGTGGAGATAGGCGTCCGCCGCCGACTCGCCCACGTGCCGCATTTCGTAGGTGAAGTCCCACACGTCATCCCCGCTAGGGACAACTATCACCGTGCGGTTAACTGGAACGGCTGTGTTACCGGCAGCATCCGCGGCGCTGTAGACGCGCGTGTATGACCCCGGCGTTGAAGTGTCGACAAGCCCCGTGCCCTGAATAGTGCGAGGACTGTCGACATCATCGGTCACGAGTGCGCCGGGGTCGGAAAAGACCGACCCGAACGCAACGGTCATCGGGTTGTCTCCCAATAGAGCAATAGACGGTCGCTGGGTGTCGGGAGGCAAGGAGCCCGAACCGAGTCGCGCAACACGCTGTCTTGGCAAACTGCGAATGCTCGTGAAATCCCCGACCACGAGGATTTTGCCATCGCTTTGGCGACTCAGAGCGGCCACGTAGCTGTCGGCTCGCGGATCCTCACCAAACGAAGCGTCTACCCGCCCCTCTTCATCGAGGCGCGCAATGCGACCCATCGTAGCAGAGTTGATAGCGGTAAACTTGCCACCGATGAGGACTTTGCCATCTCCTAAAGGCAGCATCGCCGATACCTCACCGTTCGCTCCGGCGAGCCCGGATGCAAAAACGGGGTCAATAGATCCGTCGGGGTTCAAGCGAGCAACGTTGCTCCGAGTCGCTCGGTCAACCGACGAGAACACACCACCGATCAGAATCTTGCCGTCCGGGCGCAAGGCGAGCGAAACCACATTCCCGTTGGCCCCGCCAAAACCCTCCGCGAAGCTTCCGTCCAGCGACCCATCACTGTTCAACCTGGCGATGCGTGTTCTGTTCGGCTTAGTGCTGTTGAACCTCGTGAAATTACCGCAGACGAGAACCTTGCCGTCCGGCTGCAAAGCTATATCACTCACATACCAATTTGCACCAAGGTGCTCCCCAAAAGTTTTGTCGAGTGATCCGTCCGCGTTCAGTCGGGCCACGTAACCACGGGGCATGCCGGCAACGCGGGTAAAGCTTCCGGCGAGAAGAACTTTTCCATCCGGCTGCAAAGCGAGCGCATTCACTTTCCCGTTGGCCCCGAGGCCGCTTGTGGAGAATTCCCTGTCCAAAGAACCGTCGGAATTCAAACGCGCCAAGTTGCCACGCTCTGTTCCGTCTACTGACGAGAATACGCCACCAATCAGAATTTTGCCGTCCAGCTGAACCGCAAGCGCATGCACGGCAGGGGTCGAACCCGAGATTGCCGCGTAAAAATCTTTGTCCACAGTTCCGTCCGGATTAAGTCGCGCAACACTTCGGGTCGGGAACCCACCGATATCCGTGAACATGCCTCCCAGAAGGATCCTCCCGTCCGCTTGGACAGCAACAGCACGCACCGGCTTTGCCGAGACACCTGTCGCAAAGAAACTATCTGGCACCCCGTCATCCGCATTTGCCGACCAAGCAAACAGGTGTAGAGAGAAGCAGCAGCAGCAAAGGGGAACCAATTTTTGGATCAAACGCACAAACCAGACAATAGCTATCGATTCAATAGTCGCGCAAATTCTAAATGGTCCCAGAAGGCTGGCTGTCGTGCCTAAGTGGAGCGAGAGGAACTTATCTCCGTGAGCAACGAAAGCGTCTCCGTCCGAAGACGAACCGCCTCGCTCTTTCTGTCGCCCGTGGAAAGCCTGCTCGGGCCGAAAGCAACCGTAGCCTCGAACGAGCGCAGCGCGAGGAAGCGCCAAAGGTGGGGAAGGAAGCCGACGCCGCCCCACCAGCAAATGTCCTTCACCGTGTCGCCGGAGGAATTAGCCCGGTAGCGCAGCGCGACCGGGGTCACATCGCAACCAGTCTCGAGCGCGGCCTGCAGCAACGCGCTGCGGAACGGCAGCACCTGCGATCCGTCCGTGCTCGTACCCTCGGGGAACAACACGACCGGCACGCCGCGCCCCAAGGCATTTTTGATGTCCTCCACCTGCCCCGAAACTTCACTGCGGTGCGCCCGACGCACGAAAACTGTTCCGGCCAGCCCGGCGGCCCAACCGATGAACGGCCAGGCGCCCACCTCGGCTTTTGAAACAAAGCTGCACGGACAGGAGGAACCGAGTGCGGCGATATCGACGTAGGAAAGATGGTTGCTGACGATCAATCCGCTGCGCGGGGGCACGCCGATGACGCTCAGTCGTCCGCCCACGATGGAGAGCGAGCAACGCAGCATCCATTGCAACCATCGCACGCCGGGAGGGGCGCCGTCTCTTGCGCCGCGCACCCCGAATACCAGATAAGCGGGCAGCGTGATGGGAAGAAAAGCGGCGATAGCCGCGAGACGGAAAATTCTCCGGAGCAAGCCTGTCACGGTCAGGGTGCGGGAACGTAGGATGGCGTGATCTGGGTCAGTGTTTGCCGCGGGCGCTCGGCCGCGACGAGCGAGACCGGCTTCGACGGGACCCGGTTGCCTCCTTGGTACGAGATCGTTCCGGTAACACCCGCGACGGGCGCACCGGCCTGAAGGCGTTTGGCCAAGTCGCCTCCTTGGGCGGGATTGGCGGCGAGCAAAACGCGCAGGGCATCGAACCCAAGCCCCCCGAAGTCGTCGGGTGTGCCCCGATAGGACGAGCGGAAGGCCGACAAAGCGGCGGTCGGCGCGCCCTGCGCCGGATATGCGTGCGTGGTGAAATAGACCTTCTCCGCCAGAGGCTCGCCCGTCCAGTAAGACGGATCGTCGTATCCGTCACCGCCCACGATCGGACCCTTGAATCCGGCCGCGCGCATCTTGGCGATGATACGCCCCGCCTCTTTGGCCGACTCGGCCGCGAGGAAGATCGCTTGGCAGGACCCGAGATCGCGCGGCAACCCGACCGGTTCGTTGCCGCGGTAGGACATGGTTTCCTCGACCACACCACCCGCTTTTTCAAAAGCATCGGAAAAATACCGCTGCAAGAGGCGCGTGTAGTTTTGCGCGGAGTTGTAGATGACCACGACCTTGGAGATATTTTTCGCAACGCGCAACCACTGCGCCGCGGCGGCCGCTTGGACATTGTCGCCAAAGCACGCGAGAAAGAAACGCGGTCCGAGTTGCCTCGGCAAAAGCGGGGACGTTGCCCCGGAGGTGACGAAGACCTTGCCCGCCTTGACCGCCTCGCGACCCGCGGCCAGAGCGACGCCGGTATCGGAAATTCCGACGAAGCCAGCCACATCGGGATGGTTCTGCAGGACGACCTTGACCGCCTGTGCCGCGGAGGCCGGTGTGCTGTCGTAAGGCGCGTGGATCAACTCGACCTCCTGCCCGGAGCGATTAGCCACCGCAGCAGCCGCCAGCGTCCCGCGCCAGGAGGCATCATCGAGCGGCTTCAGGAATCCGGCGTTCGCATAGACCGCACCGATCTTGACCGGTGCGGCTGAGGCGAGGCCGCTGACGAGGGCAAAAACCAAGTAAGGCAGAACCTTCAGCATGCCCCTCTTTTAGGTCTGCGGGGCGCCACTGCCAAGCGTCCCGGCGATGGACAACTTAGTAACCCGAAATTATTGCTGTGAACCGATGGCCAAAAAATGAACACTTTTGCCGATGAAAACCCTGCTCTCCCTCCTGCTTCTTTTGCCCCTCACCTCCTTTGCCTCGCTCGAAGAGCTCCTCGGCACCGAGTTGGTCGACGCCAAAGGCGACAAAGTCGAAACTTCCTCGCTCGAGGGCAAAGTCATCGGACTCTATTTCTCCGCCGAATGGTGCGGACCGTGCAAGATGTTCACCCCGGAGCTGGTCAAGTTCCGCGACCGCAACGACGAAAAATTTGAGGTGGTTTTCGTCAGCAGCGACCGCAGCGGCGAAGACCAACAGGGTTACATGAAGGACTATGACATGGAATGGCCGGCCATTCCTTTCGATTCCCCGCTGCGTCAGGAACTCGGGGCCAAATACGGCATCCGCGGAATCCCCTCGCTCATCATCATCGACGACCAAGGCAATCTCATCACCAAGGATGGCCGGTCCGAGATGAGCGGATCCGACTCGAATGCACGCAAAGCCCTGCGCGAGTGGCGCCGCGCCGCCGGCAAAGACGACGACGGGGACGACGACTGATCTCAGGCCTTGGCCCGCCAAAGGACGAGCAAGGAGGCTAGCGAAGTAGCAAGCATCGTCGTGATCAACGACGCGGCAAACAGTTTGGGCTGCCCCTCGGCGTAAGCCATCCATCCGGCTGCCGAACGCCAAGCGAAAGCCGCTACGAGAACGATCGTGCTGACCCACGCCGCGGCCTTGGCCCAGGCGAAGCCTTTTAGCATGAGCACTCCCCAGAACGCCGAGAGCCCTCCGAAGGTCCCACCTGAAATCAACGCCGTTTTTGCCCCCGCCGGGTTCGATAAATACCCCGCCATCCCGCAAAGGATCAGAAAAATCCCGAATCCCACAAACCATCGCCCGCAAAAGTTCATAGGCTGAAGTTTGCCTCCAGCCTAGAGGCCTGCTCAAGGTGGATCGCGATGTCCCACCGCGATTTCCGAACTGAAACATCGCGCCGGGACGGCGCGATCCACCTTACTCTCCCGCCCCTTCGTTACCGTTTGTTCGAAACTCCTAGCCCAACTTTTGCGCCAGTAAATCTCCGACCATCGCGGGATTAGCTTTGCCTTTGGAGAGTTTCATCACCTGGCCCTTGAGGAAATTGAGCGCGGCTTCTTTGCCCGCTTTGTAGTCGGCCACGGACTGCGGATTGGCGGCGATCACTTCATCGCAGAGCGCTCCGATGGCTCCGGCGTCGCTTTCCTGCTTAAGGCCCTTCTCTTCGACGATGGCCGACGGATCGCGTCCGGTGGCAAACATATCGGCGAACACTTCCTTGGCCTGCTTGCCGTTGATCTGTCCGCCGGCCACCAAGGCGACCAGCGCGTCGAGTTGCGCCGGTTTGATCGGGCAATCGGCGATAGTTTTGTCCGAGGAAGAGAGCGCGCTCTGCAGATCGTTGAGGATCCAGTTGGCAATCTGCTTGGCGCGCGGCGAGCCGGCGGCGGCTTGCTCGAAGTATGCGCCTAACTCGAGATTGTCGGCCAGAACGGCGGCATCGTATTCGCTCACGCTGAAATCCTTCTCGTAGCTTGCGCGCTTCAACGCGGGTGTCTCGGGCAGCATCTCCTTGGCCGCGGCGAGAAGCTTGTCCGTTTTCACCGGCATGAGATCCGGATCGGGGAAGTAACGGTAGTCGTGGGCCGATTCTTTGATGCGCATGAGCTGCGTCTCGCCCAAATCATCATCCCAGCGGCGGGTTTCCTGCTGGAGCGCACCGCCGCTGCGGACAACGCCGATCTGGCGGTCGATCTCGTAGGCCAGCGCACGGCGAACGCCGCTGATCGTGTTGAGATTCTTCAACTCGATCTTAGTCCCAAATTTTTCGGTTCCGACCGGACGCACCGACACGTTCACATCACAGCGCATCTGACCCTTCTCCATGTCGGCGTCGGAAACCCCGGCGTAGAGAAGATGCTGTTTGAGCGATGTCAGATAGGCAAAGGCCTCTTCCGGGCCGGCGATGTCGGCTTCGGAAACAATTTCCATGAGCGGCGTTCCGGCGCGGTTGAAATCGATGCCGGAGGAGCTTTCCAGGTGAAAACTTTTGGCCACATCCTCCTCGAGGTGGATGCGAGTCAGGCGGATGACCTTGCCCTTCGTCGCAATGGTTTTCTGCGCATCCTTCGGATAAGCCAGATCGTGCAGCGGCACGCCGCCGCCGAGGCAAAGCGGCATGTCGTATTGCGAGATCTGGTAGTTCTTCGGCATGTCCGGGTAGTAGTAGCTCTTGCGGTCGAACTTGCAGACCTCCGCGATTTTGCACCCGAGCATCAGGCCGGTGAGGATGGTCAGCTTCAGCGCCTCCTCGTTCATCACGGGCAAGGCACCGGGCAGACCGAGACAGGTGGGACAAGTATGCGTATTCGGCGTAGCGCCGTATTCCACCGGGCAGGCGCAGAACATTTTACTGCGCGTCTTCAGCTGGACGTGGACCTCGAGTCCGATGGTGGCGATGTATTCCTGACTCATGGCGTGGGAGCGGGCGAAGGTGCCGATTCCTGCAGGGCATAGTCGAGCGCTTTTTCCAGATCGAATCCGCTGAAGGACTTCTGCACCTCGGGATCGGAGGCGATCTCGGCCAGTTTAGGACTGGTCAGGAGAGAAAAATAGTTGCCCTCCGAGGCCGCCCCGGCCACCGCGGGATCGGTGAACAATTCCACGATCTTCGGTT
This sequence comes from Chthoniobacterales bacterium, assembly GCA_044371145.1. Classification (GTDB taxonomy): domain Bacteria; phylum Verrucomicrobiota; class Verrucomicrobiia; order Chthoniobacterales; family JACTMZ01; genus JACTMZ01. The sequence goes on from JBILUI010000067.1 coordinate 8,031, forward strand.
GGGTGAGAAACTGCTGCGTCTGCGGATAAGCGAAGAATCGCGCAGTGGCCTCGGGTGATTGCGTGACGCGGAGCAGTTTGGTGATGAGCGCGTAGATGTTCGACGGCACGATGTCGACCTGCTCGACGAGGCTACCGGTCGCTCCCTCCTCCAGCGATTCCTTGATGGCAACAAGCTGCTCGTCGCCCGGCGCCACTTGCCGCGCCTCGGCCACCGCTCCGAGCGTTCGGAAAATCGAGATGCCACCCCAGAGGATCAGCAGACCGAAGATCAGTCCAAAAAGCCCCCCGCCTGCCCCGTAAAACAACCGCACAATCCCGGCCGGCTGTTGTGCTGTCTTTTTAAAGAGCATCGACGAGAGTGCCACGGCCGCGAAATAAAACGCGAGCGCGGCGACAAGCCCGAAAATCAGCCGTCCACCGGGATACGGCAAGGGAATGATCCGGTCGGAAGCGAATCCGGTCATCCAAGCAAAGATCCACCCGACCCCGCCGGCCACGATCAAGGCCAGCACACTCATCCCGTGCCGCATGACCCCGCGCCGCCACCCGCGCCAGATTTCGAAAAGGAGATAAAGCCCGGCCGCGAGCCAAAGCCACCCGCTCATTTCGCGGCAGATTGCGCCCGTTGACGCAACGCATGATCGGCCAGGACGAGCCAGACCATGGCTTCGACAATCGGCACGGCGCGGGGGATGACGCACGGGTCGTGGCGTCCGCGGGCGGCGAGTTCGGTGTTTTCGCCAGCGGCGGTGACCGTCTGCTGTTTGCTGGCGATCGTGGCCGTCGGCTTGAAGGCGACGCGGAAGGTGATTTCTTCGCCATTGCTGATGCCGCCCTGCACGCCACCGGAACGATTCGTTGCAGTGCGGGTGCGGCCTTCGCGCATTTCGAAAGCATCGTTATGTTCGCGTCCGGTCAGCTTGGTTCCCTCGAAGCCGGAGCCGATTTCAAAGCCTTTGGTCGCGGGCAGGCTAAGCATGGCCTTGGCCAGATCGGCCTCAAGTTTGTCGAAGGCTGGTTCGCCGAGGCCCGGTGGGCAGCCTCGCACCACGCATTCGATAAGTCCGCCGACCGAATCGCCGTCGGAACGCGCTTCTTTGATGCGGGCGATCATGCGTTCCGCGATGGCGGCATCGGGACAACGCACCGCATTGGCCTCGATCGCTTCGCGGGTCACCGCGGAAACATCAACCAGCGCTTCGATTTGGTGAACGCGGTTGACCCAAGCGAGCACGTCGATGCCCGGATGCAACGCCTCGAGGACTTTGCGGGCGACAACGCCGGCAGCGACGCGTCCGATCGTTTCGCGCGCGGAGGCACGTCCCCCGCCCTGCCAATTGCGAATGCCGTATTTGGCCTGATAGGTGAAGTCGGCATGGGACGGACGGAAAGCCGTCTCCATTTCGCTGTAGGCTTCGGGACGCGCGTCCTCGTTGCGGACAAGGATGGCGATCGGCGTGCCGAGACTTTTGCCTTGGAAAACGCCGGACAAAATTTCGCAGCGGTCCGCCTCTTTGCGCGGGGTGACGATATCGCTCTGACCTGGGCGACGGCGGTCGAGTTCCTTTTGGATGTCGGCCTCGGTCAGGTCGAGTTGCGGAAGGCAGCCATCAATGACAACGCCGACGCCACCCCCATGGGATTCCCCCCACGTGGCGATGCGAAAAAGTTGGCCGGTGCTGCTGGACATGTAGCTAAGACCCTAGCGTAGGCGCGGACCTACTCTGAAGGTTTTTTTGGAAACCGCAGAGAGCGCAGAGGACACAGAGGGGGAGAATTCGAGAAACTTTGTGCGGTTGTAGCGGCGGTCTACGACCGTCGGCGCCTCTTTCCGTTGATGTTCCGGCGGACATATCAGTTGGTCGCCAAGGCGACCTGTCTCGCCAAGCCTCGGCTGTCCGCCGCTACAAGTAAGTCTCTCTGCGCTCTCTGCGGTTTTTTGGAAAAACTACGGAAACCGCGGATACTTCGAAAAATCCGGCTTCCGTTTTTCGATGAAAGCCTGCTTACCCTCTTTCGCTTCTTCGCTGAGGTAGTAGAGCAGCGTGGCGTTACCCGCGAGGTCGAGCAGTCCCATCTGTCCGTCGCAATCGGCGTTGAGGGCGGATTTGAGGCAGCGCAGCGCCATGGGCGACAACTCAAGGATTTCGCGGCACCACGCGAGCGTCTCCTCCTCGAGCTGCGCGAGCGGGACAACCTTGTTGACCAAGCCCATGTCGAAAGCTTGCTGCGCATCGTATTGGCGGCAGAGAAACCAAATTTCGCGGGCGCGTTTTTGTCCGACGACGCGCGCGAGGTAGCTGGCGCCGAGGCCGCCGTCGAAAGATCCAACCCGCGGACCGGTCTGACCGAAGCAGGCATTGTCCGCGGCGATGGTGAGATCGCAGACCACGTGCAGCACGTGACCGCCGCCGATGGCATATCCGGCCACCATGGCCACGACAGGCTTGGGCAGGCTGCGGATTTGTTTTTGCACGTCGAGAATGTTGAGCCGCGGGACGCCGTCGGCACCGATGTAGCCGCCGTCGCCGCGCACTTTCTGGTCACCACCGGAGCAAAATGCTTTGTCCCCCTCGCCCGTGAGAACGACCACGCCGATCGAGGCATCGTCACGGCAATGATCGAAGGCATCCTTCATTTCCTCCACGGTCTGCGGACGGAAGGCGTTACGGACTTCGGGACGGCTGATCGTGATCTTGGCAATCCCGTCATCCGTCTTCTCGAACTTCAGATCGGTGTAATCTTTGATCTTGTGCCAGACCGTTTTTGCCATGGGCCAAGGAAACCAGAATGCCGCGCCGGAGGGAAGGCGCGTTCAGGGGAACCAAGCGCGCCGCGCGATATCAACCCAGAGCGCAACCTCGGCGGCAAACGAAGCGGCCTGGGCGAGGATTTCGCGCCCGAAGCTGGCGAAGCTGACGTAGGGGGTGGCAAGGATGAGCAACAACGAGAGAACCAGCAGGTTCATCAGGTAGATGACGGTGAGGGAAAAAAAGGTGCCGCCGTAGTGCAGATCACTCTGACCCTTCGGAATCATGGAAATCGTGAAGCAGGCATGGAAGCACCAGGTGGCACCGAGAAAGAAATAAAGGATGCCATCGGCCAGATTGCGGTGCGGGGCCAAGTCGACATTGGCGGCAACCACGCCGTAGATTGCGATGACGAAGACGCTGTAGATCGGGATGAAATACGGCGCGAGGGCGATCCACGTGTTGATTTTGGACGAAACAATGTGCCCGCCGTCGCGTCCCACGCTGAATTGGGAGACGCGGCCACCCAACAGCAGGACGACGAGGGCGTGGGTCAATTCGTGTCCGAAGACGTAGGCAGTTACCCATTTGGGTAACCCGAAATAAATGATGAGCCAGCAGAGCAGTCCGAGGCCGAAGAACCAGAACTGAGGCGTCATCCAAAAATGCGGACGGCCGGCAATTTGCGAAGTGAAGGCATCGATCAGCGCGCTGAAGAACGCTGCCGTCAGCACGTAGCAGATGGGCAGAAGAAAAAGTCCGACGAAAAATTTGACCCACCGCACCGGCACGGTGACGGCGTCGCCGGTCGCGGCGTAGGAGGCGTTGAGACGGTTGTCCCGCGGCGGTTTGCGGCGGGAGGGTTTCGGCATCTCCGTGCGCCGCGCCTCAGGCGCGGCCCATGTAGGCGCCGGTGCGCGTGTCGATCTTCACCATCTCACCTTCCTTGATGAAGAGCGGGACGTTGACGACGAGGCCGGACTCGAGCGTGGCGGGTTTTTGCACATTGCTTGCCGTATCGCCGCGCAAGCCCTCGGGAGATTCGATAACTTTGAGAGTCACCGACGCAGGGACCTCGACTTCGACCGCTTTGCCCTCGGCGTAGAGGACGTCGATCTTGAGATTCTCCACGAGGTAATCCTTGGCCGCGGAGAGAAGCGCCTCGTCGAGTTCGATCGTCTCGTAGGATTCGGGATCCATGAAGTGGTAGCCCTCATGGTCTTTGTAACTGAACTCGAGCGGGCGGCGCTGGAGGTCGACGAGTTCGACTTTCTCCGTCGAGCTGAAACGGACATCGCTCGATTTGCCGGTCTTGATGCTGCGGATGATAGCCTGGACAAAGGCGCGGAGGTTGCCGGGGGTGCGGTGATGGACTTCCAACACGATGTAAGTGTCGTTGTTGTATTTGATGGCTTGTCCCTTGCGGAGGTCGTTGGCTGCGGGCATAGAAA
>JBILUI010000133.1:0-5914 GCA_044371145.1 Chthoniobacterales bacterium
AGACGCGAAAGATCTTGGGAATCGATGATGCCAATCGGACGGTTTTCGCCGTCCACCACGATCAGATCGTCGATGTGGTGGGTCTTTAGCACGTGGAGGGCTTCGGCGGCAAGCTTGTCCCCGCCGATGGTGACCGGGGATGCGGTCATGAATCCGCGCACCGGCTGCGAGCCGAGATCCGGATGCGACTGATAGTGCCGGGCAAGATCGCCGTGGGTAAAGACGCCGGAAAGCTTGCCATCGGCGCCGACAATGGCCGATGCGCCGGCGCGACACTCGGTCATTTTTTTGAGCACATCGAGAACCTTGTCGTTCTCGGTGCAGACGGCAACCTGCGCGCCTTTGCGCATGATCTGGTTGACGCGGTAAAGCAGAGCGCGCCCGAGGGTTCCACCCGGATGGAACCGCGCGAAGTCTTCTTGGTTGAACCCGCGCGCTTCGAGCAGGACCATGGCGAGCGCATCGCCGAGCGCGAGCATGGCGGTGGTGCTGCTGGTCGGCGCGAGGTTGAGCGGACATGCCTCTTGCTCCACCGAGACGTCGAGGCAAACATCGGCGGCTTGGCCGAGCGTGGACTTGGGCTGGCCGGTGATGGCAATCAGTTTCACGTCGAAGCGCGCGAGGGGAGGAAGAATGTTGAGAAGTTCGGCCGTCTCGCCGCCGTAACTGATGGCCAGAACAACATCGCCGTCGGCGACGAGACCGAGGTCGCCGTGCAGGGCATTGAGAGAATTGAGGACCACGGCGGTGGATCCGGTGCTAGTCAAGGTCGCGGCGATTTTGTCGCCGATATGGCCCGACTTCCCCACCCCGCAAACGACGATTTTTCCGCGTCCGGCCAGACAGTCCATCATCAGCCCGATCGCCCGTCCGAAGGCCTCGCCGTCGAGACGGTCGGCCATACGGCGCAATTCGTCGGCTTCGGTGCCGATGACCTTGCGGGCTTGGGATAAGTAGTCCATATGACCAGTTATGATCGTTTCCGGGTGCCCCTTATGGCGAGGCGATTTTCGGTGTTGCCGCAGGGTCGGGCGCCTCTAAACTCGGGCCAATGAGTCGCGGAGTTGCCGCTTTTTTCCTCCTCGCGCTGGCGATGCCAGCACTCGCGCAAGATTTCGTCGCTCCGGCGCAACCGCGCCGCGAGATCAGGCCACCCGCGCCTAGACCCGTCACCCCGCTCGATCCGGACTCGGCCATCGAGGGTGTTGTCGCCGCGGCATTCCAATCGCGCCAACCGTGGCAATTGATCAATCCGCTCGCCCCGAAAGGCTACGGCGATGGTCGCTATCTCACCTCTTGGGATCCGAACGACGAAGGCAAACCGAAAGGATTCATTATTTTCGGCGTCCGGTTCTGGTAAGCCCGGGTAATGCGCCCGGCAAATGCGCCTTCTCTTCCTCAAATTGCGCCACATCGGCGACGCGCTGTTGCTCACGCCGACCTTGGCTGCGGTAAAACAAGCGCTGCCGCGCTGCGAGATCTGGGTCGTGGTGCGCCGAGGCAGCGAGGGAATTCTGGCCGGGTGTCCGCATATCGACCAACTGCGAACAGCGATGATTCCGGAGCACGGGGCGGCCCGCGACAAACACCGAGGCGCGGACCGCCGTTTGCTCGGGGAGTTGCGGAGCGCACGCTTCGAGCACGCCTTCGAGTTGAGCGGGGGCGACCGCGGAAGATGGATGACGCTGCTGAGCGGGGCGCGGGGCCGCACCGCTAACACAACTTCAAGCCAGTTTCCCGTCTGGTGGAAGGCGGCCTTCAACCGGCCTTCACTCACCACGCGCCGCGGCCGTCACGAGATCGAGCGGGATTATTTGACAGTGGGCGATGTCCTTCCCTTGCCCGCGGAAATCCCGCCGTTCCGGTTCGACCCCGCAGCGATGCGCGTTTGGAAACCGCCGGAAAACCTCGGTGATTTTGCCGTGGTTCATGCGGGGACGCGCTGGGCGCGCAAGGGATGGGCCGAGGAAAAATGGATTGAGGCAGGGCGCGTTTTGCTGCAACGAGTTCCGCGCATCGTGCTCAGTTGCGGGCCGGACGACGGGGAGCGCGCTCTCAACCGCCGCCTCTGCGACGCACTCGGGCCCGCAGCTGTCTCGACCGATGGAACGACCGACTGGTCCCAGCTCGCGTGGTTATTGGCGCGGGCGAAGCTGTTCGTCGGCGTTGACACGGCAGCGATGCACCTCGCCGCGGCGTGCCAGTGTCCGACCGTCGCGCTCTTTGGCGGATCGAAAGTCTTCGAGTGGTATCCTTGGCGGGTACGAAGCCTCGTCGTTCGACCACAGGCGTGGATCGGTGAGGAGCGGGCCGCTCGAATGCTCGACACCGAGCTGATGCGCGAAATCCCCGCGGACAAAGTGATTGCCGCCTGCGACGAAGTGCTGGCGGGCGGTGGGACGGTGCGGCCGGCTGAGAGCCGGTCACCGGTCGCGGCGCAGAATTAGCAGGGCGAGCGCACGCAACTTATCGCCGCACGGCCCGAACGGACGCAACGAAGCGATCGCTTCGTCCGTCCACTGCGCAGCCAACTCGCGAGCGCGCTCCAATCCGTAGAGCGCGGGAAATGTCATTTTGCCCGCTGCCGCGTCTTTGCCGGCGGTCTTGCCCAGTTTCTTGGCACTCTGTGTGGCATCGAGGATGTCGTCTTGGATCTGAAAAGCGAGACCGAGGGCGAAACCGAAGCGGTCGAGAGCGGCGAGCTGCGCTTTGGTCGCGCCCGCGCACATGGCACCGAGCTTGAGCGATGCGCGGAGGAGCATGCCGGTTTTGGCTGCGTGGATGAAGTAGAGCGCGGGCTCGGAGGGCTTGCACCCTTCGGCTTCGAGGTCGGCAACTTGTCCGGCGATGAGTCCTCGGGATCCGGCGGCGCGAGCCAGTTCGGTCACGAGATCCGACGCTACGTGGCGCGCAGTCGGTTTGGCTTGGGCCAGAACGGCGAAGGCCTCGGTGAGCAGAGCATCACCGGCCAAGACGGCCATCCCCTCGCCGAAGACGATGTGCGATGTCGGTTTGCCGCGGCGTAGATCGTCGTCGTCCATGCACGGGAGGTCGTCATGGATGAGGGAGTAGGCATGAACCATTTCGACGGAGCAAGCAGCGGGCAAGGCCAGGCGCGCGGTGCCGCCGCAGGCTTCGGAGGCGGCACAGCATAGGAGCGGGCGCAGGCGCTTGCCCCCGGAGAGGAGACTGTAACGCATGGCGCGATGGATGGTTGCCGGCTTTGTCGCCGCCGCGGGAACAGACGCACGGAGGGATTTTTCGATCAGGGAGCGGGTGCATTTGATCCAGGAATTTAGAGCCATGGAGGACGAGCGTCCTCGCGAGCGGTGGGGCGTGGCCGCAGCTGGGGACGGACGGCCTCCAGAAGTTTTCTTTTTCATCGGTTCCTTTTGGCCTCCAACACGGGGATGACTTTTTTCAGAGACAGGCAGTTCACCACATCGTCTTTGGTCAGCCAGCCTTTGCGCGCGGCGCCGATACCAAAGTAGAGATTTTGCAATCCTTCGGTCGAGTGGGCGTCGGGATTGATAACGCATTTGACACCCTTCTCTTTGGCCAAGCGCCACCAACGCCAGTCCATATCGAGGCGGTGCGGGTCGGCGTTGAGCTCGATGAAAGTTCCTGTTTCCGCCGCGGCGTCGAGGATGGCGGGAATATTCACCGCGTAAGACTCGCGCTTGAGAAGAAGGCGACCGGTCATGTGCCCGAGCATGGTGACATGGGGATTTTCCATGGCGCGGATGAGACGCTTGGTCATTTCGGCTTCGCCGAGGGTGAATGAAGAATGGACGCTGGCTACGACATAGTCGAGTTGGGCAAGAACGCTGTCGCTGAAGTCGAGTGTTCCGTCCTTCAGGATGTCGCATTCCGTGCCACTGAAGACGCGAAAATCGTCGAAGCCCTTGTTGAGGGATTTGATTTCGGAAATTTGCTTTTTCAACCGCGCGGGATCGAGTCCGTTGGCTTGGAAGGAGGCTTTGCTGTGGTCGGCGATGCCGAGGTATTCGAGACCGAGTTCCTGCGCGGCCGCGGCCATTTCGGCCAGCGTGTTGCGTCCGTCGCTGGCTCGGGTGTGGTTGTGGAAGGTGCCTTTGAGTTGCTCGAGTTTGACCAGATCGGGGAGCTTGTGCTTGGCGGCCGCCTCGAACTCACCGCGGTTTTCGCGGAGTTCGGGCTCGATGTAATCGAAGCCGAACAACTGATAGAGATCGCGCTCCTCGCGGATTTTCGGGATTTTCGCCGCGGCTTTTTTCACCGGGGCGAGGCGGTATTCGTTGAGCGTCCAACCGCGGTCCTGCGCGAGACCGCGGAGGACGATATTGTGCTCTTTGCTGCCGGTGAAATACATCAGGGCGAAGGGGTATTCTTCGTCGGAGACGACGCGCAGGTCGGCTTGGAGACCGTTGCTCAGCATGACGCTGGATTTGGTGTCGCCCGCGGCGAGGACGCTGGCGACCAGCGGGTGTTCGCGAAACGCTTGCGAGATGGCGGCGGGGTTTTTCGTCGAAACGATGATGTCGACATCGTGAACCGTTTCATTGCGGCGGCGCGCACTACCTCCGGGGGAGAGCCGGATGGTGTCCGGATGCGCGCGCAGATCGTCGAGCAAGGTGGCCGAGGCGTGGGCGGCGACGGACGCGAGATGGCGTCCAGCGCCCTGCTCGAGCGTGGCGAGAACGTGAAGAAGTTTTTCCTGCGTCTTGGCCCCGAAGCCGTCGAGTCCGGCCACCTTGTCTTCCTTGCACGCCTTCTCGAGGTCGGCCAGAGAGGCGACCTTGAGCTTTTCGTAGAGGGCCTTGATCTTTTTCGGGCCGAGTCCGGAGACGTCGAAGAGTTCGAAAAGTTTCGGGGGAAATTGGGCGCGGAGGTCTTCGTAGTAGGGAAGCTTTCCGGTGGTGACGAGGGTGGTGATCTTTTCGCGGAGGGCCTCGCCGATGCCGGGGATGCCGTTCAATTGGTCCTCGCGCACGAGAGTGCCGAGGTCGCCTTCGAGCATTTCGAGGGCGCGGGCGCCATTGTGGTAGGCGCGGACTTTGAAGGGATTTTCGCCCTGGAGTTCGAGCAAGAGGGCGATGCGCTCGAGAACTTCGACAACTTGGTCGCGGGTGACGGAGGACATGATTGAGGCGGCGGTCGGCTGGGTTGGCCACCCCTACCGAAACGTTGGGGCGATATTACGCCTCAGGGGATGTAAGTGGCGAGGCGGTTGCGCCAACCGGGGAGCCAGCGTTTTTCGCCACGGGCGGAAGGAGACAGTTCGACGCGGCGGGTGAGGACGCGGTCGGCGCTTTTGGAGAAAGCGGCGGTGGGTGAGCCGCTGTCCGACATGCCGGCGAGGACTTGGAGCAAGCCCCATCCCTCGCCTTGGTAGCGCTCGGTGGGCGAGGTCCCCTCACCTTTGAAGTTCACGTAATCCATCAGTGCGTAGAGGCCGCCGGGCGAATTGGCCACGCGGTAAAATTCGGTGCGAATTTTGTCCCGCTCGGCGGCGGGTGCCGCCTCGAGCATCTTGGGCAAAGCAGCTTCGAGACGAAGCGCGGCATAACGCGCCTGTTGGCCGACAGTCGATGCCAAGAGACCGCGAAGTCCTGCGAGCTTGGCTCCATTGAAATCGGCCATGAAGGACGCGCGGTCGGGCCAAGGACAGGCTTTGGCAGCGACCAACCACTCGGGCAGGCGGACGCCTTGCGACTGCAGAAATTCTTTCAAGCCGGGAAAACTTTCCTTGAACGGCCCGCGTTTGCCGGCCGGATACCAAATGAAATGGCCGATGCCGAGCGAGGGGAAATCCTCCCCCTTGTTCCAGGATGTCAGGCCGTCTTTCGTCCCCGCGCACTCGTTGCGCCAGATTTTTTTGCCGATGCTTTCCGCCTCGGCGTCGCTGACGCGGATACCGCTGTCCGAAGCATGG
>JBILUI010000150.1:0-5120 GCA_044371145.1 Chthoniobacterales bacterium
CCGACCACCAGCCGCAAAAAGTTTACGGTTGCGAGGTGTGGCGCGATCTTGATTGGCTTTGCGGAAGCGACCGCCACCGCCTCGATTGCGGCACCGACGAGAAATTCGCCTCCGCGCTCAACGCCGTGTTTCGCAGTCAGATTGAAGGCGGCAAGCGCTACGATCTGGCCGTCATCGGCCGCCGGCGCGCCCAGGCCACCTTCGACGATCCGCATGCGGCCGATAGCGCGGCCATGGTGACCTTGGCCATGGATCTGACCCCGCTCGTGGCCGATCCGCATCTTTCGATTTCCGATTTTGCCTTGGTGGCGGTCGATCGTTTCCGCGAGGACGTGCGCGCGCGTTTGGGCCGGACGGCAAATGGCTGACGGCGCGCCCAAGAAACCGGTGCGTCGGCGCGGTCGCGGTTGGGTGGTGACCTTGGCTATTGCCGCGCTCTTTCTCGCTGCGGGCTGGTCGTTCGGCTCATGGATCGGTCCGTCCGCGCTGCTGCGTTTCGCCGTGCGCACTGTCGATCCCGCCTTGCGATTGAAACTTTCCGGCACGTCCTTCCACGAAGGCGAGTTGCGTTTGCGCAATGTCGAAGTGTTTTTGCGCCGCGGGAAGAAGCCGCTTTTCACCGCCAAGGAAATCGCCCTCGGCCTGGGCAAAGAATGGCGAAGCGGGCGCTTTGGTTCGCTTGTTATGATCAACCCTGTTCTCTTGCTGGACAAAGCCGCACTCGATCATTTTTCCTCCGGCGGCGGGAGCGGCGGTTTTCCGTGGGAAGTCGCGGAGGTGATCATTCTCGGCGGCCACGTCTGGCTCGAAAAATTTGGCGAACCGGCCTTGGATATTTCCGTCAATGTCGACGGGGTCCTGCAACGCGTCGGCCCGTCGGCGCCCGAGCAAGAGCACAAGCTCGACCTGAGCCGCGCTTATGTCGCCATGCACCATGAGGGCGCGCCGACTCCGCTCTTTGGCGCGGGGCGGGCCGAGGCGCGGGTCTCCATCGGCGGACTGGTCGACCGAAAATTGCAGGGCTTGCGCGTCGATCGCGGATGGCTCCTCGCCGGCCCGGGACTGAAGGCGCTCGCCTCGGCACCGTCTGCCCCGTCCCGGACTCCGCAGCCGGCCGACAGCGGGGCCTTCGTTTTGCAGTCGCTCGACCTGGTCGATCTCCAAATCAGCACGGGTGAATCGATCGGCGCTCTGCCCGAAGTTTCTTTCAAGGTGAACTCCGCCCTGCGCGACGTGGGTCTCGGTGCTGCGGCGCGCGACCTGACGGAAAAAATCCACCAAGTCGAATTCGCCGACGTGCAAATCCTTTCGCCCTACGATCCGCTCAAGCGCGCGGTCACGGTGCGGACGCTCTTCGCCAAATTTTCTCTCGCCGGCCTCGCCCGCAATGAAATCGAGCAACTCACGGTGCTCGGTCCGACCATCTACGTGGGCGAAGCGCTCTTCGAATACATGCAACGCGCGGACGCCCCCGCTGAGACGCCTCCCGAGCCCGTCGAGGCGACCAAAGGATGGAAAGTGAAGACACTCGAAGTGAATTTCGGGCGGTTGATCATCGCGGTTGGCGGCAGGTCGCAAGTGGGCTTGCCGCTTGCCTTCCAGACCAAGGCGGAGAATGTTTCGCTCTCCTCGCTGGCCGGATTGAATCTCGACTTGGTCCTGACCATCCCGCCCGACAACTACGATTTTCCGGCTTACGACCTCGCATTCAGTAAAGTGCGCGGTGAGATGCGGCTGAACTATCCGCCGGACAAAAAAGTGAACAACCTGGTCAACGTGATCAAATTCGACCGCGCGCGCTGGCGCAATTTCACCGGACGCAATCTCTGGGTGTCGGTCACCTTCGATCTCAAGGGAATCAACGGTCTTTTCGGCGGCCAGGCCTACGGCGGCTATATCTCGGGCGGGTTCAGCTTTTTCCTGCAACCCGATGCGCCGTGGACCGGATGGCTGTCGGCAAACAAGGTGGATCTCGACGGTCTGACCCAAGACGGTGCGCCTCAGCATTTCACCATGAGCGGATTGGCCGACGCCAAGGTTGAGATCAACGGTTTGGCCACGCGGATCGAACGCGTTTCGGGCAGTCTGCGTGGACGCGGAAAGGGGCGTATGGTAATCAACAAACTGAACGACATGCTGGCCGCCATCCCCCCGGAGTGGTGGTCGCTCAAGAGGGAGTTCTCTCGGGTGAGCCTCGAGGCGCTGCGCGATTTCGATTACGATGCAGCGCGCGCCGACTTCTGGTTTGTGGCCGACCGGGGCAAAGCCGACGTGCGCCTGCGCGGCCCAGCCGGGTCGCGAAATATCGACCTTGTCCTGCATGGCGACGGAACAAGTCCCGGTGTATGGTCGCAATGATGAACTCCGCGCGCCACTTGCTGTTCGTCGTTTTGCTCGCCGGATGCAAAGCACCGACAGTCAACATTTCGACGCCCGATCCGATCAAGGTTGATATCAACATGCGCGTCGATGTCTATGAGCGCGGCGGTGGCTCGGCTCCTCCGAAGCCACCCGCTCCCTCGGCCGACTTGCCCTCGGTCGACGCTCGGCGTCGTGCGCGCATGGGCGATGTGCAGAATTTTAAAAACTCGCGCCTCGTCGGCGAGAACCGCCAAGGCCTCCTCGCAGTGCGGGACCAACCCGAAGGAGCCTATGGTCGCTATGTCGAAAAAACAGTGGCAGAGGAAAACGCCGACCGCATGGTCGTGATGCGCCAGCTCGCCGCCGAGCGGAACATGTCGCTGGAGGATATTCAGGCGCAGCAGGGCGAGCTGTGGCGCAACCGCTCGTTCAGCGGCGAGTGGATCGAAGTCTCCGTGGGTCCCGACGCGTGGACTTGGTCGCAGAAGCAGTAGGCTAGGTGGAAGCAGGCTCGGCCTTGGCCGCGGCCTTCTTCGGTGCCTTCGGTTTGCGCTCTTCGAATTCGAATCCGACCTTGCCGGATTTTTTGTCCAAGGTGAGATACGCGTTGAAGGGGCGGCCTTTCTTCGAAATGAACTTGGTCAGCAGGCTCGTTTTTCCTTCGGTCGCGATCTTGCGCACTTCGTCCGCGCTGATCTCGCGCTGCAGGATCATCTTGCCCATGCGGAACGCGCACTTTTTCTCGGGTCCGAGTCCGTGTTCGCAGGCGAAGGCGTTGCCCGCGTCATAGATGCCGCCTTTTTCGCAGACGGGACATTTTTCGACGATGAGCGTGGCCGCTTCTTTGTTGAACGGCTCGTTGTTGCGTATGCCGCCGTCGCCGAAGTCGAAGGTCGTTTTCCATTCCGTGCCTTCGCTCAGGGCCAACTTGGCCTCGAACGGGCGGCCCATCTTGCTCTTGAAACCCTTGAGCGGTCCGACGCTGCCGGTTTCGACAAGCGTGCGCACTTCCTCGGGTTCCAGCTCGCGGCTGCTCACCGTTTTCCAGACAACCAGCTTGCAGTCCTGATTTTTGCAATCGTAAGCCTTGAAGGATTCTTTGAATCCGGCGGTGCTGCCGCATTTAGGGCACTTCGCTTCGAGATCCTTGAAATTGCCGCTCATCGTCTCGCTGTTCAGGTGGCCGGAGGCGTCTTTGATCTTCTTGATCACATTGGCCACGAGGTTGCGGATCTCCTCCATGAACGCGTCGCGTTTGAATTCTCCGGCTTCGATCTGCTTGAGCTTGTATTCCCACTCGCCGGTCAGCTCGGGTGAGCTAAGCGCTTCGATTTTGATCTCGCGTAGGGCGGTGATGAGTTTGATGCCTTTGGCCGAAGCGGCGAGGTCGCGTCCTTCGCGGCGGATGTATTCCTGGGTGAGGAGGCCTTCGATGATGGCGGCGCGCGTGGCGGGCGTGCCGAGTCCGCGTTCGCTCATGGCATCGCGCAATTCCTCGTCGTCGACCAGTTTGCCCGCGCCTTCCATCGCGGAAAGCAGGGTCGCTTCGGTGTAGCGCGCGGGCGGACGGGTCTGCAGTTCCTTCAGCTCGATCGATTTGGTCTCGGCGGGCTCGCCTTCCTTCACCGGGACGAGCGATTCATCGTCTTCGCCGGCCGCCGATTTTCCGTAAACCTCGAGCCAGCCCGGTTCGCGGAGGATTTTGCCATCGGTCTTGAATGTTTCGCCCTCGACCGTGGTGATGCGTTTGGTCACCTCGAACTTGGCCGCCGGGAAAAAGACCGCGATGAAGCGCCGCGCCACGAGGTCGTAGAGCTTCATCTCGTATTCGTCAAGATTGGCCGCGCTCGCGCCGGTCGGGATAATGGCGTGGTGGTCACTGACCTTGGCGTTGTTGAAAACGCGCGGTGTCTTGGTGACCCAGCCTTGGTCCAGCGCCTTGCGCGCGTGCGGGGCAAGGGAAGGATCGTCCATGCCGCCGAGAACTTTCTTCACCACGGGAAGGTTGTCCTCCGGAAGGCAGCGCGAGTCGGTGCGGGGATAGGTGAGGACTTTGTGCCGCTCGTAAAGAGCCTGGGCAAGTTGCAGGGTGCGCTTGGCGCTGAAGCCGAAGCGTCCATTGGCCTCGCGCTGCAAGGTGGTCAGATCGTAAAGCAAAGGCGAAGCCTGCGTGGTCGGCTTGCGCTCTTCGGTGACCGTGCCGGTTTTGCCTTCGCACTTCGCCTTGATTTCGTCCGCCTTGGCGCGATCCCAGATGCGCTCGGCTTTCGCATCCTCGTCAGCCGACTTCTTGAAGTTTTCGTCGAACCATTTGCCCGCATAAGTCCCGGCGGCCACGCCGAACTCACCGTGCAGCTCGAAATAACCGCGCGGTTTGAAGCCGCGGATTTTTTCCTCCCGCTCGACGAGGATGGCGAGCGTCGGAGTTTGCACGCGGCCGACCGGCGTTACTTGGAATCCGCCGAGCAATTCCTTGTAGAATGCGGTCATGGCCCGCGAGCCGTTGATGCCGACCAGCCAGTCGCTTTCCGAACGGCAGGTGGCCGCCTCGCTCAGCGGGATCATTTCCGCATCGCTGCGCAGGTGGGCGAAGCCCTCGCGGATGGCGTCGGAGGTCATCGACTGCAGCCAGAGGCGCTTGATCGGCTTCTTGTTTTTGAAGTGCTGGACGACGTAGCGGAAGATGAGTTCGCCCTCGCGGCCGGCGTCGCAGGCGTTGATGACCTCTTCGACGTCGGGGCGGGCCAGGAGTTTTTTCA
>JBILUI010000151.1:0-5073 GCA_044371145.1 Chthoniobacterales bacterium
CGAAGAAGCGTTCTTTGAGGATGGGGTCGGCGCCGTTCCAAAAGGTCGGAGCGAAGCACAGGCGTTGTTCCCGGTCGCAAAGCCCGAAGATACCGTCCTCTCCCCACCTGTAGGCCCGGCTGCGGGCGTGTTCGTGGGGGAAATAGGTCCACGCGTCACCGGCCTTGCTGTAGTCCTCCCGCACGGTGCCCCATTGGCGCGAGGAGACGTAGGGACCCCAGACGCGCCACGGGTCTTGAGGTGCGGGATTTTCAGCGAGACGTTGCGCTTCGGGGTTCATGGGAGGAGGAGGGATGGGGGCAGGAGGGATGAAACTTGAGTGGGAAACTTGAGTGGAAGGGTGGCATCGGCATCTCTCCGAGCCGGAGGTCCTGCCGATGATGACCGGGCGTCACGGCCAAGATACCCGCGCCACTTCTCATGCGCGGTCCTCCGTGATCCACCGCGTGATGCGGTCGAGCACCTCGTCGCGGTTCACGTCGTGCCAGAGGAGATGGTGGCTGTCCGGATAAAGTTCGTATTCTTTTTCCGGCGCGGCGAGTTTTTCGAAGAAGGCGCGGCTTTGCCCGGCGCGGATGAACACATCACGTCCCGCCGAGAGCATGAGCGTTGGCACCTGCACTTGCGCGGCGTGGTGGTGCGTGTTGGACATCAGCCCGTTGAAGTTGGCGAGGAATTCCAACGTGTAGCCGCCCACGCGGTGCGGGATGTTCCGCAGATACTCCATGTAGTCGTCGTCGGACGTGAGGCGAGGGATCGCGGTTTTCCCGTGGACGAAGCGCATCGGTCCGAAACGCAGGCGCGGAAAAATTTTCGCGCCGCCGCGCACCAAAGTCTCCGCCCAACCCGGAACCGGCGCGCGCAACTCGGGGACAGGCGCGGCGAGCACGAGACGCTCGGGACGCAGGGCGCCGTGTGCAATCGAGTCGATGGCTACCAGTGACCCCATGCTCTCGCCGACCACGACGAGCGGAGCTTTGTCCGGAAAGGAGTCGGCGAACTCCTCCAGGTCATCGCGCCAACCGGCCGGATCGAGGAAGTGTCCGCGGCGTTCGGGTTCGGGGTCGTTGCCCTGCCCGCGCAAATTCACCGCGCGAACCATGCAGCCGTTCTGCGAGAGGTGGCGCCCGAGCGGACCAAAGTCCGCCGCCGCGCCGCCCAAACCGTGGATGCAGAGCACATTGATCTTCGTCTCTCCGGCCGACTCCCATTCCAGCGCGGGAAAAGGCGTGCCGTCCGCGCCGTCGAGAACAACACGCCGCGCGCCGCGTTCCGCGTCATCGATGGTCAGGCTTCGCTTCGACATGGTGCCGATGTTCCCCTTTCGGGCGCCCTTTCGGCAAGACGGACCGCATTACGCATTCGCCGGCGGGCAAAGCCGGGCTACATTCGATGTGTGGAACCGGTCAATCTCGCGGAGTTCGAAGACGCAGCCCGCGCCAAACTGGCGCGCGAGGCCTACGATTACTATGCGGGTGGTGCCAATGACGAAGTCACCCTGCGTCGCAACCGCGAGGCCTACGGCGAGATTGCCTTGCATTATCCGGTGCTCCGCGATGTGGCTTCGCGCGACACCTCGACCACGGTCCTGGGCGAAAAAATTTCCTTCCCGGTGATGGTCGCGCCGACCGCGTTCCATCGCATGGCTTGTGCGGAGGGCGAATGTGCCGCGGCGCGCGCCGCCGGTCGGTCCGGAACCATCATGGTGGTGAGCACCCTTTCCACCACGACCATCGAGGACATCGGCAAGGTTGCGACCGGTCCGCTCTGGTTCCAGCTCTACGTTTACAAAGATCGCGGCGCGACAAGCGCTCTCATCCGGCGCGCCGAGTCTGCGGGTTGCCGCGCGCTGGTGCTCACCGTCGATGCGCAGGTCTGGGGACGGCGTGAAGCCGACGTGCGCAACAATTTCAAACTCCCCGATGGACTCACCGTGGCCAATCTTGCCGACTACGCGAAAGAAATGTTTCCCGCGGGTATCCCCGGCTCGGGTCTGGCCGCCTACGTCTCGCAAATGCTTGATCCCACGCTCTCATGGCGCGACCTCGCGTGGCTGCGCGCCCAAACCAAGCTACCGATTTTGCTCAAAGGGATCGTGCGGGCCGATGATGCCAAGCTGGCTGCAGAGCACGGGGCGGACGGAATCATCGTTTCAAACCACGGCGGGCGCCAACTCGATACCGCGCCGGCCACCATCGAGGTATTGCCGCGCGTGGCCGAGGCAGTCGCGGGAAAAATTCCCGTGCTGATCGACGGCGGTGTGCGGCGCGGAACGGACGTTATCAAAGCACTCGCCTATGGTGCTCGGGCTGCCCTGATCGGACGGCCGATACTCTGGGGCTTGGCCGCGGATGGCGAAAACGGCGCGTTTCGTGTGCTTGAATTGCTCAAAGCGGAATTCGATCTGGCCATGGCGCTCTGCGGCGTGCGCACCGTCGGTGAAATAGACGGATTCTTGCTCGGCTGATTTTCGTCGCCGCTCCGCAGGGTGAGATCTTATCCGCGGTAGAGGGATTCGACGAATTTCTGATCGCGCGCGTTGGAAATAGCCTCCTCTTTGCTGATCCAGCCGTCGAGATAGAGCCGAGCGAGGTCTTTGTCGATTGTGTGCATACCGTCCTTCCGTCCGATCTCGATAAGGCCAACCAACTGCTCCCATCTCTGCTCACGAATGCTGGCGCGCACCCCATTGTTTGCCATGAGGATTTCCGTGGCGACCACGCGGCCGTTTCCATCCTCCCGTGGCAAGAGACGCTGAGAGACCACGGCCTCCAGGGCGTTTGCCAGCTGCGAAATAATCTGTGGTTGCTGGTCGGCCGGAAAGGCATCGATGACCCGGTCGATTGCTTTCGGAGCATCGATGGTGTGCAGAGTGGAAATGACGAGGTGACCTGTTTCTGCGGCGGTGATGGTTGCACTGATTGTCTCGCGGTCGCGCATCTCGCCTACCAGGATCACATCCGGGTCTTGGCGCAGAACGTGCCGGAGAGCGGAAATGAACGACTTTGTGTCGCTCCCTATCTCGCGTTGTTTGACTACGCTGCGTGCGTTTTGGAAGACGTATTCCACGGGATCTTCCATCGTGATGATCACGCCGTCTCTTTGGCGACTGATATGCTGAATCATGGACGCCATCGTGGTGCTTTTGCCGGAGCCGGTGATGCCGGTCACCAGAATTAAACCCCGCTCCAGCTCGCACAGCTGCTGCACCGCCGGTCTGTGACCGAGTTCTTCCAGTTCGGGTATGCGCTCGGGGATGTGGCGGAAAGCGGCTTCGAGGGCTCCTCGGCTGTAGTGGGCGTTGGCGCGGAAACGTCCAAGGCCCGCAATCTGCAGCGCAAAATCCAGTTCCCAGTGTTCTTCGAGCCGTGCGCGCTGTTCTTCATTGATCGCTCCCATGACCAACTGACGGCAGAAGTCCGCCGTAAGGGCGCGATCCGATAGCGGGACAAGCGAACCGTGAACGCGCGCCATGGGTGGCACATCCGTGCTCAGGTGCAGGTCCGAGCCCCTGGCCTCTATGGTTGCGGCCAGCAACTCGACAAGGTCGAAGGGATTTTCCTGCTGATTCATTGGCGCGTCGATTGGACGGCGGATGTAACGCCGCGGATGAGTCTGCCCATGTCTGCCGGGTTTGGCGCGAAAGCGAGAGCGGTTTCCTCGCTTATCGCGCCGTTATGGAACAGCGACAGAAGTGACGATGTGAGCGAAGAGGTTGCCTCGTCCCCGCCGCGATGGATGAGGTCCTGCAACTCGTTCCAGCGGCCTTCGCGCACCAGTTTGCGCGAGAAAGCCGCGTTGCTGAAAAATTCGCAGGCAACGCGGCGGTCCGTATCGAGTGATGGCACTAGACGTTGGCAGAGCACCCCGATCAAGACACTCGAGAGCAACCGGCGCACGCCGTCGCGCTCTCCGGCTGAAAACAGAAACTCCATGCGCTCTGCGGCCTCTGCGCATGCCGATGCGTGCAAGGTCGCCAGCACGAGATGGCCTGTCTCCGCAGCTTGAAGGGCCGTGACCGCCGATTCCCTGTCGCGGACCTCACCTACCAAAATCACGTCCGGGTCCTGTCGTAGCGACCGCCGAAGACCTTCCGCGAAGGAGGCCGTGTCGAGGCCGACCTCCCTCTGGGTGATGACCGATCGATCCGGAGTGAAGACGTATTCGATGGGGTCCTCGATGGTCACAATATGCCGCGCCGCCGTGGAATTGATATGTTCGATCAGGGCGGCAAGCGTCGTGGATTTTCCCGATCCGGTTGGTCCGGTTACGATGACCATGCCCGAGGTGCGGGCGCCCCAATCGCGCAGAAGATCGGCAGGCACGCCAAGTTCGTCCATGGTTGGGATCTGCGTCCTAATGTGTCTCAGAACAGCTCCTCTTTCGCCGAGCCTCCGGTGAAGATTGGCGCGGAACCTCTGCCCTGCTTCCGTTGCAAGTGATGCATCGTGATCGTTGGCCGATTCGCTCGCGCCGCACATGACCCAGAGCTGGCCGAGTTGCTCTCCTGTAATCGGGTCCGTCTCAAGAGTGTGCAATTGACCGTTGATCCTCAACACGGGTGCCTTGCCCTCTTGCAGCAGGAGGTCCGAAGCCCCGTGGCTCGAGGCCATCGCGAGAAGCTCTTGGAGGGTGGGGGCCTTCACAGGCGGATTATGTCGATGCTTGGTGCTATGCGTCGATCTGATTTGTCAGTGTCGGTTAGCCGAATTGGATGCTTTTGCTGTAGTCGTTCCTTGCCATTCGGTCGAATTTTTTGCGGTTCTGCGCGCCGCTGATCTTGGTCATGGCATTGGTGTAGGCGTCGGCTGCGGCTTGGGGATTTTGCAGCTTGGTGATCCAAATTTTCATCACCTGCAGGTGCGGTGTGATTTCGTAGGGGTGATCCGCCGCGATATTATCGTAGGCCTGAATCGCCTGCTCGTAGCAGCCCGAAGCAACCAAGCCCTCTGCCGCGCTGTAATTGGGGGGAGATTTCGAGAATCTTTCGCCGCCAAAATAGAAGCCACCGGCAAGCGTGCCGACCCAGTTGGCGATTGGCAGCGCCCAAAAAATTGCGCCGCAAATCAGCAA
>JBILUI010000040.1:0-17705 GCA_044371145.1 Chthoniobacterales bacterium
CAGCTTTTCGGATGACAATAATCGGAAATCCAAGCGCGTCAAACGACCTCTGCCGGCGAGCAATCTCATGGGTTGGAAATTTCCAGGCGGAGGAACTGCCGGTTGGTCAGGGACATGGGAACCGGCGGGCGCACTTGGAAGAAGCCGGGGCCATTGGTGATGGCGATGGTATTGGTTTCCCAAGTCTTGAGGTCGCCGGTCACCTGCACGGTGTAACGGGCCGCAGCCAGGGGATAATGCCAAACGCTATAGGTAAGATACTGCTGGCCTTCGAAGTATTCCGGCCATGCCTCCGGAAGAATCCACGTCCCCTCTTCTTTCGGGCTTCCGCCGCTGAGCGCGTAGACCGTGAAGTTGGGCTGGCCTGAGGGATTACTACCGACAATCGAGGGACCGGAGACACTGGCGTTGGTTTGCTCACTGGGCGTGAACCAGACTTGTTTCCAAGTGTCATAGGGGACGATTTTCGGCAACACCTGGAGACGGAAGAGGGAGGGATCTCCGAAGCTACCGCCAGGACTGCTGGCGCTGACATCCATGTCGAAAGCACCGGCGTCGAGAGGTATGCCGGAGAGCGTTCCCGAAGCTGCATCGAAGGAAACACCGCGCGGCAACTCGGCATAGAGACCTTCGTAAGGGGCTCCCCCGGAACTGGTGAATGCAAAGTCGAAGCTGGATCCCGCATCGACCGTGAAGAAGGGCGGCGACGTGACAACCGAATCGGCCGCGCTGCTGCCGGCCAGCACCACCATACGCGGAAACGCCTTGCCGTTGAACTGGGTGAAGGCGCCGACAAGCACGAGGTTTCCGTTGGCCAAGGTCGCCGCGTTGAGCACGGAGTTGTTCGCGCCGGTGCCGGCCGGATTAAAAGCGGTTTCAATTGTGCCATCGGGGATAAGCTCGGCCACGCGGCCAGCCGGGACGGGCGTCGGGAAGAGCACGCTGTTGGCGATCTGCGTGAACAGGCCCGAGACAAGGATATTCCCGCCCGGACGCATCTGCACGTTGCGCACCACGTTGTTGATGCCGCCGGTCAGAGCGCCGGCGAAGTTGAAACGAGTCGCAAGTTCGCCGGTGGAGGAAAGCTTCGCCAAGTTGTTGTAGACGGACTTGCCATTGAACGAGCTGAACTGTCCGCCGGCGTAAACGAAGCCATCCAGTCCCACCGCCACGGACCAAACCGTGCCGTTGAATCCTCCGCTCGTCCCCGTGCCCACGTTGAAGGTCGTGTCGAGTGTGCCGTCGATGTTGAGGCGCGCGAGCCCCTTGCGCGGCTGACCCGCCACTTGGGCGAAGGAGCCGGCAATGAGGATTTTACCGTCCGGCTGCAGCGCGATGGATCTGACCTCACCTCCGGGTTGCGGCGGAACAAAGGAGACATCCCTTGTGCCATTGCTTTCGAAGCGCGCCAAGTTTGCCGAGCCGACGGCGTTGGTGCCTGTGCCAGCCGTAGCGAAAATTCCGCCGACAAGAATTTTGCCGTCATATTGCTGCACAATGGCGTTCACAATCGGCGACCCGGAATTGGCGGTAAGAGCGGGGGCAAAATTCGTGTCGAGCGTTCCATCGTCGATATTGGTTTGTCCGACGGCCAAGCGCGCGAGGCTGGGGCGCCCCGCACCCGATACATTCGAAAAAGCTCCGCCAATGTAGAGACCTTGATTTGCGGCGCTATAGAGCAGCGAGCGCACGGTATTGTTCGGTCCGGTTTCGGTGATGAACTCCGAATCCACCGTTCCGTCGGCGAGGATGCGCGCCACGCGGGTGGACGCGTTGGTCACCGGGACCGACCCGTTGCTGCGGACAAGGTTTGTGAAGCTGCCACCGATGTAGAAAGCACCATTTGTGGCGGGGGCTACCGCCTCGATCTGGCTGTTGGTCGGGAAGGCCACGGGCGGCGTGAAGCCGACGATCGGCTCGCCCGGATCCGGATTGCGCACGGTGACCGTGGCGGAGGAACCTTCCCATCCGTCGACATCAACGGCCCACGCACTCACACCAGCCGGCAAGCCCGCGGGCGATGGTGTCCAGTCGTAGGTCAACGTGTAGGGCGAGACCACGTTGGTCACGAAAGCACCGGGGATGGCGACGTTGTTCGTGCGGAATTCGAAAGTGGCAATCTGCACCGGTTGGCCGGAGGTATTGGTGTCGGAGACAGTCGCCGACAAGCGCACGGTTGAACCCGGCGCGATGATCGTCGGATTGTTGGTCGGCGCGGTGAGGACAACCGAAAGCGGCCGCACCGGATAGACTTCGCCATCGAGCGTCACCACCGTCGTCGGCGCCGAGCCGCTGGAGAGTTCGACTTTGCCGATCAGCGAATTGGTCGGGGGCGCATTGGAGGAAATACGCGCGTGGAAAGCGACAGGACCGATGGTTCCGCCCACCGGCGCGATGTTGACACTGGCAGAGAAGTCCGTGTTGTTGGTCGAAACCTCGTAGCCCCCCGATGCCGTGGCCACGAGATCGTTCGTGAGATTGCGCGCGCTGCCCAAGAAGGATTGCGAGACCGAGGGCGCGCCATTGGTCGTGGCAAAATTGGATAGCGCCAGCGGTGTCGCGGCGATTTGCGTGACTGCATCCGCGTAAACGGTTCCGGTGACGGCAACCGCGGCGTTCGTCCCGCCGGAGGCCGCCGTGATATTCCCGCCGAAGATGCCGGCCGAAGATCCCGCCAGGCGCACAGCGATGTTATTGCTCAGGTAGCCGCTAGGGCGCGGCGCCAGCTGGTTGCTCGCGGCGAAGTTCGTGCCGTCAGTCGACAGCTGGAATCCGGAAGGCGCCGTCAAAACGACGCTGTTGGAAAGTCCGCTGCCCACCAGCGCGAAGTTGTTCGTGGCCGAGTTCGTGCCGAGATCGGTGGCGAAGGCAGGCAGCGAGGTCGGATTGGCAGTGAGCTGCGGCCCGGTGTTGCCGCCGACCACCCTGCTGACCGGGATGACGACGTTGCTGGCCTGCGTGCTGCTAAGAACGATGTCGCCGCTGGCAGATCCGACCGGTGCCGTCGGGGCCACACGGATGAACACATTCGTCTGGGCGGTGACAACTCCGTCCCGCGGCAACGCGGGAACATTGGTGCTGACCGCCCAACCGGACCCGTCGAGCGACACCTCATAGCCCCCCGGCGGCGTGACGAGCACATTGGTGATGAGGTTGATGCCACCGACCTCGAACTGCTGGGCATCGGATGGGAAGCCCTGCACGGAAGAGAAAGGAACAAGCGAATTGCTCTGCGTGATGACCGGATTCGACGCAACGGATCCCGAGAGATCAACGAAGACATTCGTGGCGCTGGCGCTCGAAATGGTCACGCGGCTGGTGAGACTGTTGCTCGCCTCGGCAACCGGCGCGTTGGTTGCGATGCGCACGTAGACCGGGAGGTTGCTGATGTTGCCGCCTGCGTAAGCGATCTGCAGGTTGTTGAAATAAGACTGACGCTGATCCCCGGGCGTCATGCCCGTGGTATACCAGCGCGCCGCATCGGGCGGTCCGGAGACGGCGATGTTTGTCGCGAAGGCAATGTTCGTGCCGCCATCGCGCGCTGTCGACGTAACCAGGAGATTGGTCGAAGACGTCATGGTGAACGACCAAGTCATCGGCCCTGTGCCGTAATTGGTGATCGCGTTTGCCCCGTTGAATGTGATGTTCCCGGGGAAGTCCCCTTGGTTCACATTGGCGAGTTGCGTGCCCCCGACGCCCCCACTGTAGACGTTGAAGCCCTTGTTGCCGCCGCCGGCATCCCAATTCACCGCCCATTGGAAGCTGAAGGTCTCGCCTACCTTGAGCGGAGCGTTGAAAGGCCGGTCCACAGACACGGTTGCCGCGGTGCCGGAGGGATTGGCGTAAAGCCCGAACGCGTTGGTTCCGAACCCGGTGATGCCCGCCGAATTCGGGTCACCGACGAAAGCTCCGGCATACCAATTCGTCGGGTTGTTGTTCGCAGCGATCGTCCACGGCCCGAAGCCCGTGCCGCCGTTGGCACCGTTGGTCCAACCTCCGGAGTAGTTCGCCGCGTTGTCCACAGCACTGACCGTCGCGACCGAGAGACTCGTGCTGAATCCGGAGTTTGTGCTCAGCGAGATCTCGTAGCCGTTGGTGACCGAAAGATTTACCGGACCGAGCAGATTGCTCGCGGTGAGATCGAAGCTTTGGTTGGTCGAGGCGACACCGGTGATGGTGGAGAAATTCGAGAGCGTGGTCGGCGCGGCGCTGAGAACGGCAGGAGGACGCTCCGTGACAGTGCCGGTGACACTCACGTTGGTCGATGCGGTGCCGCTGAACAGCGAAATATTGGTCGTGAACGTGCCGTTGGTCGCTCCGGTCAAACGCACATAGACCGGCGTGTTTGTCACCGCGCCGAACGCGTTGGTGAAGAGGGTCAGCGTGTCGGTGAAATCCGTGTTGTTGGTCGAGATGGCGAAATCCGGCCCCGGAACCGAGACCGTGATGTTGCCCAAAAGATTGGTGCCGCTGGCGATGAAGTTGGTGCTCGCGCCGGGCGTGCCCGGAACAGTGGCAACATTCACGGACAGTCCCACTGCGTTGCCGGTTTTGAAGTCGGAGCCGACTTGGAACTGCACCACGTCTCCTGCAGCGTAGAACTTGGTGAAATTGAATGAGTTGCTGGCGGTGGAAGCCAGCGCCGTTCTGGCTAAGATAGGGCTTCCTCCCGAGCTGTCGACGATGGCAACAGACGCGCCATTGGTGCCTTGGCTTCCGGCCACAAAAAGGCCGGAAAAGGTGTAGCTGGTCGTGTAGGGAGCCTTCCAACTGAGGATCGGAGCAATTCCCTCGGCCCCGGGAACGCTCAACCAACCTCCCTGAAACCAGATGAGATTGCTCAGACCAAGGCCGAAACCAGGGGCGCCCGGGAACCAAGGATTGTCATAGCGGCCCAAGCTGGATCCCCAGCTAGAGGTATCGGCATAAGAGGGAAATCCGGCTCCCCCGGTGTCGGCCCACCCGCTTGCACCGACCAGCGTGCCCGAGCCCAGAGGTGCAACGCTCGAGTATTGATAGAGACTCTGGCTGCCGCTTCCCGAAAATTGCGCGGTGAAATAAGCGCCAATCTGCGTCGGGAATCCGATGCCGTTGACGTTGGCCGCGTAGTAGCCCCACGCAACGTTGGTTGCATTTGTGTTGGTCGCTCCAGCCCAACCGGCTGCGGTAGGCGCCAGGTAGAAATTGCTGTAGGCGTTCCAAGTCCCCTGAGGCGAAGACACGGTGGCAGTCAGCCCCGTGATCACGTTCGGGTTGACGCTGATGACCGGCGCGGGCGCCACCTTCGCCTGCAGGGAAACGAGAACATTGGTCGAGCCCGAGCTATTCGTCACGCTGCCGTTAAGATTTGTGTTTGTCGCCGCCGACGCGGAGACGCGGACGAAGATATTCGTGTTGAGCGAGCCGCCAGTGGCCACGGGTGCGACAGAGTCGCCGAACGCGGAATTCGTGTTGGTCAGCGCGACCTGGAAGCCTGAGGGAGCAACCACCGAAACGGCGCCAAGGTTCGATCCCGACAAATTGTAAGACAGCGCCGCCGACGCCGTCCCTGCGCTAGTGAGGAAGTTGGTCAGCGTCCCCGGGGTCGCAGTGAGCGATGGAGGCGCGGCGGTGATCGTGCCACTCACGGTCACTTGGTTCGATGCCCCCGTCGTGGTCAGCGTAACATTCCGTGAATTGAGCGTGTTGGTTACGGCCGACGCGCTCATCCGAACAAAAATTTCGCGGTTCGTAGCCGTGCCGGCTGAGTTGGTCAGGGTAACCGCGGTCCCGAAGTCCGCGTTGTTGGAGGTGAACGCCACTTGAAATCCGGTGGGAGCCGTCACCGTGATATTGGTGGAAAGGTTCGTGCCTTGGGCGAAGAACGACTGTGCTGCCGACGCGACATTCGTCGTGGAACTGAAGGCCGGCAGGCTGTTGGTGCTGACCGTGATGACGGCGGGCGAATTGGTGACAACTCCGCTGAGAGTTACACTGTTGGTCGCGCCGCCGCCCGAGAGAGCCAGTCTTCCGGGCAGGCTGTTGGTGGCCGGCGCATTGGTGGAGATACGAACCGCGACCACGCCGCCGGTTGGCGCGAGGGTAAGCGCATTGCTGCCCAACGTGGCAAAGGAGTTGGTCGAGATCTCGTAGAAATTGTTGGAGCTCGTCACGGCGATGTTGCTGCCGCTCAGATTGGTTCCGGTCACGGTAAGATTGGTGCTCGCGGATGGCGTGCCACGCAGCGCGGTGAATCCACCGAGAGCGTTGGTGCTCACATTAATGGCCGGCGCACCCGGATTGGTCACTGTGCCGGTGACGGAAACCGTCCGCGTGGTCGCGCCCGCGCTGGCAGCGGTGACCGTGTTGGTGAAAGTGCCGGCGCTTGCCCCGGTCAAACGCACATAGACCGGAATCGAAGACACCGCACCGGCGGTCTGCGTCAAAACGAGCGAGCTGGCGAAGCCGCTCGAAGAGTTTGTCGACACAGCAAAGTTCACCGCATCAGTCGCCGCGACGGTGATGTCTCCGGTCAGGCTTGCGCCGCTCACGGTGAAGTTTGTGCTGATGCCGGCGACATTGGTCGTGGTGCCCGGCAAGTTGAGGGAGGTGGCGCCGACCGAGATCACTGGGCCCGTGGGAGCACTGCCAGGCGTCCAATCGAGGAACACGTCACCACCCGCATCGGTGCGCAGACCGAAGGATCCGTAGCCCGCATAATATTTGCCGCCACTGTCGGGTGTGATGGCTCCGAGCGTGAAAGATCCCGTGGTATTGCCGGTCACGTTGAAGACGAGCCACGACCGCGCCGACTGCCAGAAAGAATTGGCAAAATCCGTCGTGCTGCCCGCCCCATTAAGCACGACATCGAAGGCCGCGCCGTTGGTGACGCCCAAGTTGCCACCCACATTCACCCCGCTGAAATTCGTGCCACGGCCATCGACGGTGTTGCCTTTGAGCACCCAGGTGAAGCGGGCTGTGGCCGTGAAATTGAGATCGCTGGCAAATGTCTGTAACCCGGGTTCCAACCCGCCCGTGCCGCCGCTGATCCGCGTGCCGTTGAGCGCCACCGTGTTGGAAGTGGATCCACTGTCGAAGGTGAGTTGGGCGGAACCGACAGAACCGGCCGTTGCGCCCGACTTGATGCGCACCAACGCCACACCGCCGGAGGCAGGCAAGGTGGCGGCAACACCGAAGCTCCCGCCCTGTGCCGCAACTTCGTATTGGTCAGACGGCGCCGCAGTGAACTGGATCGGTGACGACAGACCGGTGCCGGTCACGGTGATCTGCTGCGCCGTCCCCGGTTGGTTGACGAAGGCCACAAGATTGGTGAGCGAGGTGGGATCGGCCGTGATCGAGGGAGTCCCAGCTCCGCCGGTCGCAATGAGCACGTTCGCCAGTCCAATGCGTCGGGAACTGCCTGTTGCGTTTTCGCCGCGCGTGCTGACCCATGTTACGGAGAACTGGGCGCCGTTGGGAATATTGAGTCCTGTAACGCTGGCCGTCTTGGTTTCATCGGTGCCGGAGCCAGTGGAATAAGCCAACTCGGGGACGGCCACACCCGCGACGGTCACCGACCACTCGGGGAAGCGGGTGCCGGTCAACTCTGCGACGCGCCCGAGGTATTGGACGTTAAGTTCCGTGATCGCCGAGCCGGTGTTGTTGACCAACTGCAGCGTGACCGTAAGCGTTCCTGTCCCAGACGTGTGCTGGTAGCCAAGAACCCCGGGAGCACTCACCCCTCCAAAAAAACCACCACTGAAAGAGGATGTAGTCCAAGTGCCAGAGTAGGTTTGCAGGGCCGTGCTGGAGACAGCGGTCCAACCGGGAGAGACGGCACCCGTCGCCAATGAACTGCTTGTGGCAGAGGAGAAATTGTCAAACGTTTGCGAGAAGGATCCCGTAAAACTCGGCGATGCGGCGAGGGTCGGGAAAGCAACCACGCTGCTGTAGGATGTTCCTTGATTGTTTGTAGCATAAGCGCGGACACTGTAGCCGGTATTTGCGCTCAGGCCGCTCAGACTTGCCGACAAAGCACCGGTCGAAAGCGAGGAATCCGCAACAACGGTGACACCGGAACCGCCGATGGCCGGGGTCGGGTTCACGGATGTTTCGGAATAAACAAAACCGCGCGCAGTCAGTGGGGAACCGCCATCGGAGACAACGTTTGCGGACACGCCCGCTGAGGATTGTGAGATGGTGGAAATATTGACCGCCATGTCCGCGACCGTGGGAGGCAAGGAGGATGCACCCAAGGTGACAGCGACGTTGCTTATGCCGATCTGACGCGAGGTGCCTGTCGTGGTCAGACCTCTATCGGAGGTCCAAACAATCTGGAAAACCTGACCCGCAGCGATATTGAGCCCGGTGATCGATGCCGTCTTGGCGACGTTATCCCCTTCGCTTGTGCTGTAGCCGAGCGTCGCCTGAGCAACGCCGTCGACCGTAACGGTGTAAGAAGGCAGACGCGTCTGGTCTACCCGGGCCGCACGGCCGTTGTAGCTCACAGTCAACGACGTTATCGGCGCGCCGGTGTCGTTTTGCAGCGTAAGCACCTGTTCGACTACTCCCGTGGAGCTTGTGTGCTGATACCCGAACACATCAACGCCGCTCGCGCTGTATTTCGCGCCGGTGTCGACCGTAGCCCAAGCGGTGTAAGTAATGACAGACGCGTTCAGAGACCAGCCGAGAGGCAATGACGAAAAGTTGGTGAAAGACGAGAAGGCCTGGGCGTAGCCAGACGATGTCAATGAAGCCGCAGGAATATCTTCAACATTGATACTCGCAGGCAATGACGCATACCCGGCCGCCGCGGCTGAGACCTGCACAGGCGTGTTGCTCGAGACCAACCCTGCAGAAATGTTGAAGGTCGAGGAAGTTGCACCCGTCGCAATCGCCACAGGAGTGTCGACGGTTAGGACGTTGGTGGGCGAGGTCGAGAGTCCGACGCTCACATCGGCGGTCGCAGCAGCGTTGAGCGTCAATGTTCCCACGCCGGTCTTGCCCTCTTTGATTGAGCCGGGAAGACCGATGGAAATTGTGGGGATGATGAACGAGGTGATACTCTGGGCGACGCCTTGGGGTGTTGTCACCGCAATGGGCCCTTCCGTCGCTCCTGCAGGCACAGTTGCAGTAATCTGACTGGAATTGACGATGGAAAAGGAGGCCGTCGCGCCGTTAAAGGTTACCAACGTCGCACCATCCAGATTGGCGCCGTTGATCGTGACGATTGTTCCTCCGGACCCGCTGGTGGGCGTGAATGAGGCGATACTCGGCGCGCCAGCCGCCGCTGTCGGCGTGACCGAGGACCAAGTTGTGCCTACGAGGATGTTGCCGAGGCGCAGCGTCGGGGCATTTGCTGCGTTGCCTTGACGCAACACAACAGAGTCAATATTTGCCTGATCATTGCCGGCGGAATTGGTGACAGTGGCGGCTGTTTCCGAGGCGCCCAGAGGCGGGTTGACCCACAAACTGGCTACGTCATCGGTCGTGGTGCCGCCGAGTCTTTCGATCTTTGTCGCAATAAGGTAAGTCGTGCCGAAAGAAAGCACGTTGGTGTCATAGGTCGGCGTGGTTACACCGCCGGAAGACTTGAGAATACCCAGTTGGAAGCCCGCGCCGCTTGACCTTGCAAACACGCGCCCAATGAAGCCGGTCGCTCCACTGCTGAGCGTGTAGAAATAATCCCCGCTGGCCTGCGCAGCGCTCAAATTGAGGAGGCAAGATGAATAGACGGAACCCGAGCTGTTGGTGGAGTTGAGCAGCTTACGATCATCCTCACCTGTGGTGGAAATCGACGCTGCATTTCCGACACCCGAGGACGGCAAGTTGACATAGGAAAGGCCCGGTGAGGCAGCGTTGATGGGACTCGTGCCCGCTGCGCTGACGGCTGTCCAACCGTTTGAAGTCAGCGGACCGGTAAACGTGAAGTTCTCCTCAAGCAGAACCTGCCCTTGGACCGGAGTGGACGCCATGATCGCGGACATCAAGAACGCAGCACTCCACAGCGCGGAAGACTGCGAAAATCGATGGGGGCGGGGCGACGACACGGGGTCTTGAAAAATCGCCCAGAACTCCTCTCTGTGCAACCGGCTTTTCCTTCAGATGAGGAAAAAGATTTTGGTAACTTGACAGAGGCAGATCAGGCGCGGGGCAAGGGGACCAAAAAAAATGAAAAACGCAGAAGGCAGAATGAGGAATTTTCAGAAGCCACTCTTCCAATTTTAAAAATTATGCTCTTATTTTTCAATTTCCCGCGGCTCAGCCTGAAAACTGAACACTGAAAATTGCAAACTCGGCCAAGTCCGTAAGGCCATCCCTCAACCGTGTTTTTCACTTTGCATTCTCACTTTTGCCTTTTCCATGGGAAGCTGTTCTGACCCGGTAGATTGACAACGGGTTATTGCGTCGAGACGATGCGGCCGTGTTCGCCCCGGCCCGAGACAAGATTCTTGCCGGTGTTCTCACCCTCCTCGCGGCGTACGTCCAGGTCGCCGCACTCGAAGCCGCGCCGCTTCGCGTGGCGGCATTCAACGTCGAGCAGGGGCTTTATCCGGCAAATGACCCCTCTTACCAAAACGCGGCGCGGATTTTGAAACGCATCAACGCGGACATCGTCGGCTTGTGCGAGTTGATGGTCTATGACCCGTGGCTTTTCATCCCAGTCAATGACCACGCCAATTTTCCGGCGCTGGCCGCCGAATTAGAACTGCCTTACCACGTTTTCGACGCGAGCAACACCACGCACCGGTCAGGCATCGCCTCCCGCTACCCGATCGCGCAAACCATCTGGGTCTCGGGCAGCGGCATGACGCGAAGCATTCCGCTCGCCCGCATCGCGGTGCCGGACACGCAACGCGACGTATGGGTGGCCATGCTACACCTCAAAGCAAAGCACGACAGCGATCTCGACCAGCACAAGAGGGCTGCGGAATTGCATTGGCTCAGACAGGCCATCTTGGCCAACTGCGATCCGGCGAACGACATCATCGTCCTGATGGGAGACTTCAACATGGTCTCGCCCACAGACCTGGTTTTCACAAACGCGATCTACGCCGGTGTGCCTTACCCGCTCAACGCACCGAAAGACGCCGACGGCTATTTCGTTCCGGAACAAATTTTCAAACTCGACCTGCGGCATGCCGGAAACGGCGGCGAAAGCTGGACGTGGATCAGCGACGGGATTTTTCCCAATGGCGCCCTTGACCACATCATGGTCAACGCGCCCGCCCGCGGCCTAGGCGTCGCGTGCGAAATCTACGACGTGCAAAAGGACGCCGCCGGCATCGACGGTCTCGTCAAATACGGGCCGCGCCCGCCGGTCGGCGCCAGTTACGGATCGGACCACTTGCCAGTCTTCGCCGATCTGTCTTTGCAAGAAATCTCGTCGCCCCCGTCGCTTTCGGTCGACGCATCCGGCGGCCTACGTGCGGAAATCCGGATCGGCGGACCTTACGGAACGAGTGGAAGTTATATTTTACGAAACAACGGCGCTTCTTCGCTGGATTGGACCGCTTCGTGCGACGCAAATTGGATCACGCTTTCCGCTTCTTCCGGAACGATTTCTCCGGGCGGAGGCGTGCTGCTGCGAGCGACAACCACCGCCTTGGTCGCAGACCTGCCTCCCGGCAACCACCGCGCCATCCTGACTTTCCGCAACAGCAGCAGCGGCATCGGCGACACGCAGACCGAAGCGTCGGTGTTCGTCGGTCCCTTTGTCATGGACGGACTGCCCGATGCCGCCGGCTACACACTCGCTGCCGGCGGTATCACGCTGCGAGCTGCGGTGCGCGGCACAAGGCTATATGTAGCCACGCAGTCCGCCGGCAACCAAACCGGCGGCAACGACCATCACATTCTCATCGCGAATTCGCTGCTCGAAAGCGCCAGCGCCGCCGCGCATTGGGCGAAGCGCGGATCCACCGCGCTGCCGGCGGGAAGCCCGTTCCTCGCAGCCGAAGGAGTGAACACCTACGCGGGATGGTTCAACACGAAGAATCCAACACGCTTGACCAAATCGACAACCTCCGCCGGCGTGCTCGAGGGCAGCATCGATCTGGTCGAAGAATTCGGTTCGATCCCGGAGTTTGTTTATCTGGCGGCCGTGGCCTACCAGACATCGGATGCCTCACCGACCGATGCTTCGCGCGGCCGCGTGGTCAGCCAAGTGCCTGCCGCGGCGGCAGCCGACGACAACATCACGCCGGATGAATTTCTTCGTGTCCCGGTGCGCTCGGTGACGGACTCCGCGGCAGACGGCCGCTTCGATGTTCTCGTTCCGGGCCGGGGGTTCGCCGCGAAGCCCGCGAGCAACGGAACGGGATTGATCGTCGGGTGGCCATCCATCCCGGGAAGAAAATACCGCGTCTGGCGGAGCTATCGGCTCGACACCACGGTGTGGGAGAACATCCACGAGGCAACGGGCGGTGCCCGGCAATGGGAGTTGTCGGTGCTCGACTCCGCACCGATACCGGCTGGAGGCTCCGTGTTTTACCGCGTCGAACTCACCGGCACGTCCGATTGATGCCGAGGCGCCGCGGAAGCTTGCTTCTGCCCGCACCCGTCCCGCGCCGAAGGCAAAACTTGAATTCCGCCCCACTTTTCGACTATCGAAGATCGATGCGCTGGATACTCTTTCCGGCTTTGATTCTTGCGACCGGTTCGGCGCTCGGAGCCCCGCATAGCGCGAGCGAGTCACCTCGAAAGCCAGTTCGCGCGGGTTTCCCTTGGTTCGTTGTGCCGCAAACATCCGCAGCGACCCAGGTGCTCTCCAACTTCGAGCGAATCTGGCGCAACGACGTGATCCGCGAGGAGCGCAAGGAGCACGTTTATTGGCAGAGACTGCGCAACGCGGACGAACAGCGCATCCGCCACCGCTACCGCGTGGAAACCCAGATCGCCTTGCAACGAGCAGTGGCCGTGGCGGCGGCGCAGAAAGCCTTCGTTAGAAAGATCCCGCAAAGCACGCGGAACGAAAGCGCACCGGAGGCTGGCACGTCCGATAACGTGGCTTCCGTGTGGAATCCGGGCGGCGAAGAACGCGAAGAAAAGAAAACTCTCGGCGACAAGGTCGAAGAGGTCTTGGATGCCGCACGCGAGGAAGCCGGCAAAACCTTGCGGCAGTTGGACCGCGCGGTCGACCGGATTGTCATGCCTGCGCCGGGACAACCAGCCACGCCCGGCAAGGGCGGATTTGTTTTCTTCCTCATGCTCCTGGCCGTTTTCCTCGTGCCCGCGGTCGCCATCTCCCTGCTGCTGCTCGCCTTCCTCCAGCTTCGGCACGGCCACCGGCTGCAATCCGCCATTTTCGGTCTCGCCGGTTGCGCCATGCTGGGGCTGGTTGTCGCCGCGCGCCAGGAAATGCGCGCACAGGACCCGGCGGAGAAGCGCGCCGAAATCGCACGCGTTCGCGCCATGTGCGAAGCCTCCGCCGTTCGCCTCGACGGCTTTGTTTCCTCCGCAATCCCGGGTGGCGTGGTTCTCACCGACGTGAAGGGCACGCAGGTGGACGAATACGGCTGGGCCGTTGTTTTGACCGACAAGCAAACGGCACGAAGCGGCGAGAGATGGAAATTGCAGGTCTATCCGGTCGGTGCGCGCAAAGCCGAGAACGCGCTGGGACTTGTCCGGGCGCTGCCCGCGTATGCAGACTCTCTCGACACCGCGGTGACCCTGCGCGCGGAAGCGGACCGCGAAGCAGCACAATGGTGGTGGCAACGCATGCTTCGCTCCATCCGCGAGGCTTAGCCGGGACCCTTAAAAGGGTTCTGACCTCTGATAACACCGACCGCACGCTGTTTGACGGACGAACGCGCCAGAAGGATATTGTCCGGGTGAGCCCGCTTCCCGTCGCTCCTTTTCTCTGCGCAGCGGCCTGCCTGGCCGTCAATGCATTCGCGCAAATCCCGGCTTTTCCCGGAGCGGAGGGATTCGGTGCCGCAGCGACCGGCGGGCGCGGCGGGCAAGTCGTCTACGTGACGAACACCAATCCCGACGGACCCGGTTCGCTGCAATGGGCGCTCGATCAGCCCGGCCCGAGATACGTGCTCTTCAAGGTGAGCGGGCTCATCGACGCGCGCATCCACCTGCGGCGCGGTGATGTGACCATCGCGGGCGAAACCTCCCCCGGCGGCATCACGGTGCGCGGATTTGTCACGGACGAAACGCCTTTCCAAGACCAGGCGTTGCAGGCTCCTGCACAGTTTGCCGAGAACTGGATCCTGCGTCACATCCGCATCCGTCCGGGCGCGGACGGACCGAGCGACGACGGATTGCGTCTGCGCTACACGCGCAACGCCATCGTGGACCACGTGTCGATCGGCAACGCGACTGACGAGGCGGTGGAAATCTCCTACGCCAACAACATCTCGGTGCAAAACTGCATCATCGCGGAGACCGTGGGAGGCCATTCTTTCTATGGCGGCATGCTGGTCAACTACTCAAACCCCCGACACGGATTCGAACTCGGCCGGTTATCCATCCACCACAACGCCTTCATCCGCATCGAGGGCAGGTTGCCCGAGGTCTCGCGCGAATCGCTCGCCGCAGCCGGGAGCACGATGGATCTGGAAATTTCGAGCAACCTTTACTGGGACCCGAATTTCTTCATTGCGCTCGGGCCGGACACAGGCGTCGTCACCAGTGCCGGCGGCAGTTCCTTCCCTGTCTATTTCCGGCTCAATGCGGTGAACAACATGTTCCGCACACGCGGTCTTTTCCCCTACGCGATGTGGGACGACCAGATCCTGCGCTCGCCGCTTTCCGCGGCGGGCAATGTCATCCACGCCAGCGGCAACGCCATGAATCTGTATCCGGGCCGCGGTGACTTCGCGCTGTTCTATTGCTGCAACGACTACCCCCTCGCCTCGCCTTCCAACAGCGCTTTGCCCGCCACCGCGCGTGCAGAGCGACATGCGTTTCCCAGCATCACCTACACCACCGCATCGGCCCTGCGGGAACGCGCGGTAACGCAGGCCGGCGCTTTCCCCCGCGACCCGATGGACACGCGCCTGCTCGCTCCCCTCGCTGCGAACCGCATCGACGAGAGCCTGCGCAATGTGAATCCGGCGAACGACGCGCTCCTGCCCGCCTATACCGGTGCAGCCCCGCAACCGCCGTCCGACACGGACAACGATGGCATGCCAGACGACTGGGAATCCGCGCGTGGACTTAATCCCGGGGCGCCGGACCACAACGGCACCGATCTCTCCGGGAACGACTATACGAACCTGGAAGTCTACCTGCATCACCGCGCCGGGGAACTGACCGGCGCGGCTCCGCCTCCACCTCCCCCGCCATCAACACCCGTGCCCCCGCTCGACCTCGGGCGCAGAGCCTGGCTGAACCTCAATTTCGCAAGATCCGCCCACGGTTTCACGGCCGGCTTTGCCGATCTGCCGGCCAGCTACGACGCCGTAATCTATGATTTGGAAAGCGGATGGAATCCGCGGCCCGCACAGATGGGCGGCGCCCGCGCGCTCCGTATCCAGGGGCACAACAGAAGCGACGATTTGTTCATGTTTTGGAAGCGCCAGGTGACGGGCCTGCAACCGAACACGACCTACCGCGTGCGCATGAGCGTGCGTTTTGTTTCGTCTTACCGCCGAGGCTCGATCGGTATTGGCGGTTCGCCGGCGGAGAGTGTGTTCGTCAAAATGGGCGCATCGCCTACGGAACCTCTGGTCGCGGCGGACAGCGAGGGGATGCTGTCGCTCAACCTCGACAAGGGCAACCAAGCGCAGAGCGGGATCGACGCGGCCAAGGTCGGGGATGTTTCGCTCCCCGCGCGTGGCGCCGCCGCCTACGGCTACGTGCAACGAAACAACCATGCGGCGCGCCAGACGGTCGTCACCGACAGCAGCGGTAGCCTATGGCTTGTCTTCGGGACAGACTCGGGGTTCGAAGGACTGACCGAGTTGTGGTATACGCACCTCACGGCTGCCTTCGCGCGGCAGTAGGGAAAGAGACAGCGACAGACCTCAAGGCCGGATGACATAAAAATGATCCTGGCTCACCGCCTTGGCTTCCTCCGCGGTGATCCAGCGCTCGGCGAATTGCGGACCCCACGAATCGGAGACGGCCAACTCGCCTGTCTGTTCGTTGTAGCCGATGATCATGCAGATGTGGCCCGCCTCCGGGTCTTTGCGCCACTTTTTGGCATCCTTGCGTACCCCTTCGAGGCCGGCCGACCAACTCGCCGGGGCGCCCATATCTTTGCGCCGGCGCATACGCTCGTCCGCCGCGGCGTTGAATTCGTCCGTGCTGAACATGCCCCACATGACGGGCAGTCCTTCGTCGATGAATCCGGCCACGCCATCGGGCGTGAGTTTGACCGTGGGGCTCTCCATGCGACGGCCCGCGCCGGTGACTGCATCGCGCACCGCCCAAGCGATGTCGTCGCCCGATGTTCCCCCGCCCGCTCTCGTTCCGCCGGCCATGGCCAGCACATACATGTCGGCCGGAATGCCCATGTAACGCATGGCCCTCTCCCAAGTGGCTGGGACGCAATAGCCTTTCGGCCCCTGGTCGACCATGGGCATATCTCGGAGGATGACATCCCCGTTGGCACGGCGCTCGACGCGTGCCGAAAGTCGTTCCTTCATCAGCGCATCGGGCACGCGTGATTTTCCGCCGCTATCCGCCACATCGTCCGGAATGATGCGCAGTGCGACATACTCGCCGCACGGGGCAGCCAAGAGGAATGCGTGACCCTTCCAGTCCCACCGCAAAACTTTTTCCCGCGTCTCCCGTCCTTGGCCCAGCTTGGCGTCCGACGACGCGCCGAACAAACCATTCAAGGCACTTTCCAAATTCCCCGCATCAGCCTCGATGGCCTTGCGGTTCTCACGCAAGTCGGCGCGCCTCCCGGAGACGTCGGCATTGTCCAGCATGCCGGTGACGAGCGACACCGCATCACCTTTGTTGGCAAAGACGAAGGAGAGCGCGACCGGCTTGCCCTGCTCCGCAAGCATGGACTGCGAATAGGGCCTTACACCGAGAAAACGAGCTTCCGGGGACGGATAGATCCGGAAGCTAGACTGGTCCGAGGTTTCCGATTCTGTCGGGAGTTTCAACCGCTCCGCCACCGTGTCGGCTTCGTCGTCCCACAGATTGTCGTCAGAAAAAAGGGCCGCGCCGCACGCGGCGTTGATCTCCTCGAACGAAGGTTCGGCGTGGGCGGAGGCAACGAGAAAGAAACCGCAGAGGACACAGAGGGAATGAATCGGATGCTTTAGCGACAGCCTGGTGCTCGATGGAGCGAACATCAATGAACCGCTGCGGAAACAGCCTCTGCGTTTTCTGCGGCGGTTTCTCTTCCGCGATTCACCCGAGTTCATCCGCGCTAATCGGTGGCTCGCCTTCCCGGGCCCGCTCCTCTTTATAACGCGCTGCGACTTCCGTCCATTGTGACCAAAGCGCCGTAATGCTCGGGGCGGCGGTCGCGGAAGAAGCCCCACTGGGCGCGCTGGTTGCGGATGGCGTCGAGGTCGAAGGTGTGGGTGAGGACCATTTCGCTCGCGCGATCGGCTTCGGCCACTTTGGCGCCGGTCTCGTCGGCAATGAAGGACGATCCGTAGAAGGTCATGGCGGAATTTTTGCCCTCTTCTTTGCCGATGCGGTTGCTTGCGACGAGCGGAACCATGTTGGAGGCGGCGTGGCCCTGCATGGCACGTTGCCAATGGTCGCGCGAATCCCAGTCCGGAAATTGCGGCTCGGTGCCGATAGCC
>JBILUI010000176.1:0-4113 GCA_044371145.1 Chthoniobacterales bacterium
TGGAACGGCGTGCCGGCATGGAGGCCAGTATCGATATTGCTGGGGGCAACCCGATGGGAGCCCACCAGTATTTCGCCCAAGGACTGCCCGCGGGCGCCATCATCGATGCCACCACGGGTAAAATATCCGGTCGCCTCGGTGCCGCACCGGGCACCTACACGATCAACTACTGGTCGACAGCCGGGCGCAATAGGAGTGAAACCAAGCAGGTGACGCTCGTCATCTCGGGCTTCCCTGCACAGATGGCCGGCTCCTACGAACTGCTGCTCGATGACGAGACAACAGAATATCCGGCCGCCAAGTTGGAACTCACGGTGGACAGCAAGGGCGCCTACTCGGCCAGACTTCTCGACGCCGACGGCGGCTCGGCCGCAAGCAAAGGCCTCGTCGGCCTCGGCGCGGAGGCGCAAAGCCCGGGTTACGCCAAGTTCGCAATTCCCGCTCTGGCCGGACAACCACCCGCGAATTTGGAATTCTGGTTGTCCCCGACCGGCCAACTCACAGCCGCGCTCAACTCGGGAGTGCGGCGCGCCGCCTCGGGGCAAACCGCGGCGAAAGTCGCTACCTATTCGACCACCTCGCCTGCGCCGTGGCGCGGCACTTACACCGTGGCCTTCGATCCCGTGGCTTGGACCGGCGGAACACCTGCCGGCACGGGCTACGCCAGCGTGACGATCGACAATGCCGGAGTCGCCCGTTTCAGCGGAAAGTTGGCCGACGGGACGGCCTTCACCAGCTCGGTCAGACCGCGCACCGACGGGAAGTATGCGGTGTTCCTCCAGCCCTACGGCAAGGCCAAGGCTCTCTTCGCCGGCATGATGTCATTCGCGGCGCCGCTGGGCCAAAACGCCACTCCCATTTTCTGGCAGAAGCCTGCCCAACCCAAGGCCCTCTACTATCCGGCCGGATTTGACCCCGTGGAACTCGAACCGGTCATGCAGAGATGGACGCCCACCACCAACGTGCCCACTTCTCTGGGACTACAGTTCGGCACCAACTTCGGCGCGATCTTCTGGGGCGGCGGTGTCGACAGCACGGGCACCGTGATCCAAACCTCGGGCTGCGCCACGCTGCCCTCCGATGCACGGGAGAGCGCTCCTCTCATCGGTGCGCGAGGAGGCATTGCGGTAGGCAATAACCTCAGGGCAACCAAGCAAACCAACGAAACCAACCACGCCGGCAATCCGGGCGGCGCCTCGGTCTGGTGGCGATGGACAGCCCCAGCAAACGGATCCGTCACAGTGGAAACAGCGGGAAGCACCTTCGACACCCTGCTCGCCGTCTACACCAACGGCGCGAATGGAACCATGCTGCCCATCGCTTCAAATGACGACTCTTCCGGCACCAACACCAGCGGACTCACGATCAGCGCCATCAGCAACGTGACCTACCACATCGCCGTCGATGGCAAGAGGACCGTGGACGCAGGCAAAACCAACGTGGCCCGCGGCAACATACGGCTGGCGGTGCAAACGCCACTGCCGGCGACCCGCATCAACTCCTTTGGTGTGCCTGCGGTCGTGAAGTTCGGCAGCCCCGCGCGGATATTGGCCGGCGAGAATGCTTCTGCCCCCATCAGCGGCTCGGTCAACCCGGCTACCGGAATCTTCTCGGGCAGTTTCCAGATCACGGACATTGCCATCACCAACTGGCAACCCCGGGCGGTCGTCAAAACCGTCAAATTCGAGGGCGTGCTCTTCCAGACAAACACCGGCGACATCGGTTCCGGCTTCTTCCTCCTGCCTGCCACTGTGGGCGGCGTGGAGGCAACTGCAGGTCAGGCGGTCTTCCAACGCAATCTGCCAAGGCCCGCTTATCCCGCGCCCTGAGTTGATTTCCCCCTCACCGGCCGAGAACTCGCGCTCCAATCCAGCGTTACGCGCATCCCTACGGGAACCAGGGACCTGCTTACTGCCAGCAGCTTAAATAGCGCAGACGATCCGTCCGCGCGGCAACAGCGAGAGATTGCTTCAGCTCGCATTTGCGCGCTGGCAGTGTCTCATGACTCATCCCCCATGCCCGACCCCTCCACACTTTTCGTCATCATCGTCTTCAGCGCCGTGGGACTGGCCGCCTTCCGTCGCGGCAAACGCGAAGGCAACATGATCTGCCTCCTGCTCGGCGTCGCCCTCATGGTCTACCCCTACTTCGTCGAAGGCCTCGCCCTCAACGCCCTCATCGGCGCCGCACTGAGCGCGGCCGTCTGGTATAGTTGGTAAGCGAGGCGCCCG
Organism: Chthoniobacterales bacterium; assembly: GCA_044371145.1. Lineage (GTDB taxonomy): Bacteria > Verrucomicrobiota > Verrucomicrobiia > Chthoniobacterales > JACTMZ01 > JACTMZ01. Next base: position 2,232 of record JBILUI010000176.1, read on the forward strand.
GACATTTTTCTTCAAGTTTCAAGTCTCCGCCTTCATCCTTCCCTCCGAACCGGGGGTGTAGCTCAATGGTTAGAGCAGGCGGCTCTTAGTCGCTTGGGCTATCAGTGTCCGAAGGGCAACCGTGGAAGCAGTGTGGACAAAGTGTGGTAAAAATCCATCGAAAAATGCCCTGCGGAGCCATGCTCCCATGACGCTCTTCCGAGCTTGAGAGCATGCGAGTCGTTACTGCTGGCAAGGAGCACCCGCCTCCCCCACTCCGCTCCCGTCAGACGCAGCCCACCGCCTCCCACTTCCACGGCGATAAGGCGGCGCACCCATGCGCAGCCGCCACACCGAGCAGACACGTAAGGGCAGGCGCAAGCCACCGCCTGCGCACAGCGCAGTGGCGCAGGAGACACAGCAACGCAGCGGCGGACACAGACCCGCAGCGCAGCCCGCCACAGGCGCAGGCAGGCCCGCTACGCCTCGTTCATCGAAGCTGCGAAATCTTACCCCCGCCACACCCGTGGCAACCCCACCCTTCACATAGGAGGCCACCCCATCAAGCATTGCAGGGGGTGTCATGAATTTTTTGCAAAAAAGTAAAAGGGTTGTGCGTTGCCCCCTATCCTTGGGGCTGAGTAGTATCGAAAGGATGATGCTCCCCGCCTTGTTTTGCATATTCACGCTGGCGATTGTCGGTTGCAGCGGCATCGAAGTTACGACTCCTCGCTCTAATCCGAGCGGCCTTTATGTCGAGGAGGACGAGTTCGATCTCAACTCTTGCAAGATGGAACAGGCGTAAGCAGACGGAAATTTGGGGCGACATCTCCAGCGATTAGAGTGCTAAGGGACTCTCGCATCCGCCTGACAACAACGCGCGAAAGCGGAAACAAAGTTTACGTCCTAGAGTTCAAGGGAAAATGGAAGCTCCGAGGAGACAAGATTTTCTACCAAGATGACAAAGCGCGCATCGACCACATTGGCGATTTTTTTCTAGCTGTGTTTAATCCCAAAGAGCCTAGAAGCAGCCTCTCCGCGCGACATGTTTTCTCCATTGATAGCAACGGAGACTTGCTAAGGATTCCGCCAAGGGGCCACCCTTACTACGCAGGAAAATTTGTTAAGCAGAAGTAAATGAAACGTACTCTCACCACCATACTCGTCTTGCTCGCGGCACTCATAGCAGATGCACCCGCATCCGTGCCTACAGAGCCGCCGATACAAATGAACTTCGTGAATACTCCACTGGTCGAGCTTCTGAGGCTATATGAGGTGCTAACGCAAAGGCATGTTCATGTGGGCGATGAACTTCGGAATCGTCCAGTGTCGATATGCAGCAAGGGAGAGATACCCCGCAGCGCGGCGATCAAGTTAATCGAAAGCCAACTCGCTAACGACGACATCAAAATCGTTGAGCGGGACGGAGTATTGCTGGTAGTCGGGCCGAAGGACGGAGAAGAAACAGTCTACAGACCCGTTAGGTCGCCTAAATTCTACGAATCGACCCGAGGACTGAGCGGTGAAGCACTCAACTAGCCTCCGTTAAACGCTACCATCACGTTTAGCGGGCGGACGCTTTCTTACTTGCTGCGTATTCGGTTGATTGGACAGTTAGCCAGCCGAGCGGAACGCTACAGTTAAAAGGTTTACCATTAACATACCGAACTCTGGCTTGTGCGGCAGACCTGTCATCATACTTCGCCGTCATCTTGCCATCTTTAGTGATCCATTTGTTTGGCTCATCGTCGCGCAACCAGCCGCTGGCGTTGTTCGCGTCAAGTAGTTCGCGAATCTCCGTCTTTGAAAAGAGCAAGTTGCCTTTCTTCTTGTAGTAGTCCGCCTCGACTGCTTTACCACGCACAAAGGTCACAGTAACGCCGAGATTGCCTTTCTGGAAGCC
>JBILUI010000041.1:0-17493 GCA_044371145.1 Chthoniobacterales bacterium
GGGACGCCGAGGTGCTCACCGAAGACCATGGCATCGTCGCGACCCTTCTTGTCTTCGAAGACCGAGTCGCGGTGGTTGGAATCACTGAAGCCGCGCGTGCGGTTGAATTGTCTCTGCACCTGGCCCAAGTAGCCGGCGTCGCTCGTGTCCTTGTTGGCGCCCGATTGCGTGCCGAAAAAATAGTCCGGAACGTGTTTGACCGCATCGAGACGCAGGCCGTCTGCTTTCAGGCGGTCGATCTTCCAACGCGCCGCGCGCTCTAGGTAGGTCTCGACGTATTCGACGTAGGCCGAGCGGTTTTCGAGGATGTAGGCCTTGGCGTGGTCGCGCAAAGCCTCGACGGAGGCGTTCTGGCCCAAAGCCGCCTTGGCCCGGTCGATCAGCCAGCCGAAATAAACAGTGTTGCCGTCTCTGTCTTTGTCATACTGCTCGGGGCGGTTCAGGTCGCGGACAAAGCCGTATTTCGGGTGAGAGTTTCCCTCGCCGGTGCCGAAGTTCAGGTTGGAACCGTATTCTTGGGCGATGTCGATGAGGTCGGCCAAGCCGAGGTTTTGCACCTGCCAAGCGCTGCCCCAATCGCGCGTGTTGTCCCACTTGCGGTAAAAGCCGTCCTCGGTTTTGCGCAGATGGAAATCCTCCGGCACCATGCCCGGATAAAGCTCGTCCTGACCTTCTCCGCCGGTCGGCGTCGTTTCGTTGAAGCCCGGGATATCAAAGGCCCGGTGGTTCATGATGTTGTCGAAATAGACGCGGATGCCGAAGCGATGCGCCACTTCCATCATGTTGATCAGATCCGCCTCGGTCCCGTAACGCGTGCGCACCGTGTTGCGCTGGTCTTTTCGCCCGAAGTCGAAAGGATCCCACATGTCGTAGCCGACGGAGAGTCCGCCGGAACCTTTGGTCGGCGGCGGCAACCAGAGCGAGCCGTAGCCCGCCTCGGCCAATTCGGGCATTTTACGAGCGATCTCGGCGTAAGAGACGTTGAAGAACTGGAGCAAGCCCTCGGCACGGGCTGACGGGAGCTGACCCCCCGCCAGGAGGAGACAGCCCGCCATGGCGACAAGGAACCGCCGCCAAAATGTCGGGGCGAACTTCATCTGGGGACACTTAAATCTCCCAGATTCTTCTCTGTTGTCAAGGTGAGCGGTCATCGATTTACAGAGGAAACCGGGCACACAGGGGGCCTTGTTTTCTCTGTAAATTTAGACAGTCGTTTGAGACCGGCGTTCAAGCCCGGTAACAGAAATACGTCTGAAACGGGGTCTTGGACGGCGGGATTGGCATCGGCCCCGTCCCGGCGTAAAGACAAGGTCAACACCGATGCCCTGGGAACACCGCTCCGAACCCCTCGCCCCGAGCCATGTCTTTGCGGGGCGGATATTGCGGCAGATCCTGCTGGTCGCCGGCATTGTCGCCGTGGCGCTGGCGGTGGGAACTGCGGGATACATGGTGATCTCCAAGGATACCGAGACGGAAAAGCTCGGTTTCGTGGATTCGTTCCTGGAGGCAAGCATGCTCATCAGCGGGGCCGGACCGCTCTACACCGAACGCAGTTCCAGCGACACGCTGAAGATGTTTTCCGCACTCTACGCGCTCTTCGGCACGCTGGTTGTTGTTTCGAGCGTGGGCATCCTCGCCTCGCCCATCGTACACCGGGTGTTGCATCAGCTGCATCTCGAGCGCGGGCGCCAGTAGTGGGTGGATCGCGATGTCCCCATCGCGATTTTCAAAAAACTTATCGCGCCGGCACGGCACGATCCACCTTCGGGAGCGGCCAGCGAATCACTTCACCCCCAACGCCGCGCCGAGCCGTTTGCAAACCGTATCGAGTGCCTTGACCCGCGCATACCACTTGAAATTCGCCGGGATGATTTGCCACGGGGCGAAATCGGGCGACGTTTTGACGAACATGTCCTCGGCTGCCTTGAGGTAGGCGTTCCATCGGTTGCGATTGCGCCAATCCTCCTCGGTGATCTTCCAATTCTTCATCGGATCGGCCGCGCGTTTTTTGAACCGCGCCATTTGTTCCTGCTTGGTGATCTGCAGCCACAACTTGATCAAGACCGCGCCGTCGTCGTGCAGGACACGCTCGAACTCGTTAATCTCGCGGTAGGCGCGTTGCCATTCGGCCTTCGAACAAAATCCCTCGATGCGCTCGACAAGAAGACGGCCATACCAAGAGCGGTCGAAGATGGCGATTTCGCCCCGGCGCGGCAATTTGTTCCAGAATCGCCAAAGATAATGGTGCGCGTATTCCTCCTCCGTCGGCTTGATCGTGGAGTAAACGCGGATGTGCCGCGGATCGAGCCGCTCGACAAGACGTTTGATCATCCCGCCCTTGCCCGCGGCATCGGGCCCCTCGACGATGATGATGACACTCCGGTTGGAATCTTTGAGCGCGTGCTGCAGTTCGAGCAGTTGCAGGTGCCCGGCCCGCAATTTCTCGCGGTATTTCTCCGGCGTGTGCGACTTCGACTGGTCGAGGTCGGCGAGGCGGACCGGTTTGCGAGCGGAGGCTACGGGCACGCCTCCGAAGCTAAAACGATATCTACCCTTAGCGCGAGCTTATGACCCAACCGCAAAGGACACAAAGAACACAGAGAAGAAGATTTCTGTTTCCTCTGCGGCCTCTGCGCTCTCTGCGGTTTTTTTCTCTCGTCCGCACGGACAAAAGAAAAACCCCGCGGACCTTGCGACCCGCGGGGCTCTTTGGGGGAAATACGATCAGGCGTAGGAAGCCTGCGCGCCCTTGAGGTTGCGCTTTTTGATCCAGGGCATGAGGCCGCGGAGACGCTCTCCGGTTTTCTCGATGCCGTGTTTTTCGCCTTTCTTGAGGAGCGCGTTGTATTTTTTGCGGCCCTTGCGGTCTTCGGCGATCCACTCGCGGGCGAATTTGCCGGATTGCACGTCCTTGAGGACGCCTTTCATCCGCTTCTTCGTGCCGGCGTCGATGATCTTCGGTCCGACCAGCACGTCGCCCCATTTAGCGGTGTCGGAAATGCTGAAACGCATGCCCGCGATACCGGCTTCGTTCATCAGATCGACGATGAGTTTCAACTCGTGGAGACACTCGAAGTAAGCCATCTCCGGTTGGTATCCGGCCTCGACGAGGGTCTCGAATCCGGCCTGCACCAGCGCCGAAGCGCCGCCGCAAAGCACGGCCTGCTCGCCGAAGAGATCGGTTTCGGTTTCTTCCTTGAAGGTGGTTTCAAGCACTCCGGCGCGCGTTCCGCCGATGCCCTTGGCCCAAGCCAGCGCGGTCTTTTTGGCCTGCTTGCTCGGGTTTTGGTAGACGGCAATAAGCGAGGGAACGCCTTTGCCTTCGGTGTATTGGCGGCGGACGATGTGGCCCGGGCCCTTCGGCGCGACCATGATGACGTCGATGTCTTTCGGCGGCTTGATCGTCTTGAAATGGATGGCGAATCCATGGCTGAAGAGGAGCGTTTTACCCTTGGTGAGATGGGGCGCGATATCCTTGTTGTAGACCGCGGGGATCTTCGTGTCGGGCACCGCGACCATGATGACGTCGGCCTTTTTCACCGCATCGGCGGTGTTGAAAACCTTGAAGCCTTTTTTCTTCGCGACCGCGCGGCTCTTGCTGCCGGGGTAGAGGCCGATGATGACCTTCACGCCGCTTTCTTTGAGGTTGAGCGCATGAGCGTGGCCCTGCGAACCGAAACCGATGACGGCGACCGTTTTGCCTTTGAGGTGCTTGAGGTCGGCGTCTTTGTCTGTGTGGATTTTTGCTGCCATGGGATGAGTTATTCGCCGTCGGCCGTGCGCTTCAGCGCGACCTTGCCGGTGCGGGTGATGTCGGAAATTCCGAAATGCTCCATAAGGGAAATGAACTTGGCGATTTTGCCTTCGTTGCCGGTGATCTCGATGAGGAGTTTGTCGAGACGCACGTCGACGATCTTGGCGCGGAAGACGTCGCAGATCTGCAGGACCTCGGAGCGCGTATTTTCGTTCACGTTGACGCGCATGAGCACCAGTTCGCGGTCGACGAACTCGTCGTCGCGAAAATCGTCCACCTTGATCACATCGACCAGCTTCTCGGTCTGCTTGACCACCTGCTCGAGGGTTTTGTCATCGCCGCGCACCACGATGGTCATGCGCGACATGGAGGCATCGAGGGTCGGCGCCACGTTGAGCGTGTCGATGTTGAAGCCGCGGCCGCTGAACATGCCGGCCACGCGGGTCAGCACGCCGAAGCGATTTTCGACAAGAACGGAGAGAGTATGGCGCATGGGAAAAGGGCCGCAAAGAGTCCCAGAATTCCCCTCGGGCGTCAATCGCCCAAGCCGAGCCGCTGGGCAGCCCCGTCCAAAGCAGCCAAAGCGCCCTGCACATCGGCGCCGGTATTCATCCGGCTGAAGGAGAAGCGGAGGCTCGACTTTGCCTCTCCGTCCTCCACCCCCATGGCGCGCAAAACGTGGGAGGCGTGCGGCGACCCGCTCACGCAGGCCGAGCCGGCCGAGCAGCAAACGCCGAGGCGGTCGAGCGCGGCGAGAAAGTCCGTGGCGGCTAATCCGGGCAAAGCGAAGTTCGACGTGTTGGGCAAACGATAGCACGGATCCCCGTGGAAACGCGCGGCCGGAAACCGCGAGAGCACGCCTTTTTCAAAATCGTCGCGCATTTGCGCGACACGCGGCATCTCAGCGCCGAGGACCGCGGCGGACAACTCGGCCGCCACACCGAATCCGACGATGCCCGGCACATTTTCCGTGCCGGCACGGCGGCCCTGCTCTTGGGCGCCGCCGAGCAAAAGCGGGGGGAGCCCGAGCCCCGAACGCACAAACAAGGCGCCGACGCCTTTCGGTCCGTGGATTTTGTGCGCCGAGAGCGAGAGCAAATGAGCGGGGATACGCGCCAGATCGATTGGAATTTTTCCCGCGGCCTGCACCGCATCGGCGTGAAAGACAATGCGGCGCTCGTCGGCCGTGCGGGCCATCTCCTCGATGGGAAAGAGAACGCCCGTCTCGTTGTTCGCCCAAACAAAAGAAACGATCGCCGTGTCGTCGCGCAAAGCGGATTTGTATTCGTCGAAATCAGGACGCCCGCCCGCATCGACGCGCAGCCATGTCACCTCGCAACCCTCTCGTTCGAGTTGCTCGCAGAGATTTTTCGTCGCGCTGTGCTCGATGGACGACGTGACGATATGCCGCTTGCCCGGTTGCGCAGCCAGCGCACCGCGGATCGCGGTATTGATCGATTCCGTTCCCCCGCTGGTGAAAACGATTTCGTCCGGCTTGGAGCCGATGAACGAGGCCGTCTGGCCGCGTGCTTGCTCGACCGCCTCACGGGCCGCGCGTCCGGGCGCGTGCGGGCTCGACGCATTGCCGAAATTTTCCCCCAGAAACGGCAGCATCGCTTCCCGCACACGCGGATCGACCGGCGTCGTCGCGTTGTTGTCCAGGTAGATCATGGAAAAGTTGAGAGAATCGAGTTGAGAGTTGAGGGAAAAAGACCGGCGCCCTCAACCTTCAACCGCTTCGCGCCGCTCATACCAGAACGCGCAGCGGTCGCGCCGTCCGAGATTGCCGGGCCACGCGCAGACAGCCAGTTGCCAGAGCGTCTGCCGCATGGTGAATTGGCGGATCTTGCGCGCGGACGATGGCACCGCGTGTCCGAGCACGTGGAACTGCAAGCCGCGGGGACGACCCCAGCGCTTCAGCGTGCGGGAGAACCCTATTTCCTCTCCCGCGTAGACCGCCTCGTTGAAACCGCCAGTCGCGACCCATCCCTCGCGCAGGGAGAAAAAATACGAACCGGCGGCTAGGCGGCATGTGCGCGCGAGCCAATTCCACCCGGCGACCGTGCGCCGCGCGCTCCAACCCAGCTCCGCGCCCTCGAGTTCCACCTGAGCACCACCGCCGCAATAAAACCCCGACTGGAAGGCCTCGCAGGTGCCACGAAGAACCTCGGGCGGGAGAATCGCGTCCGCGTCGAGCCAGATGAGGCGCGAACCGGATGATGCCGCGGCCGCCGCGTTGCGCGCACGGGCGATCTGGCGATGCGGTTCGCGCACCACGTTCGCACCCGAAGCCGCGGCGACTTCAGCCGTGGCGTCAGTCGAGGCATTGTCGCAGACCACGACCTCGTAATCGGCCAATCCGCACAGTTCGGACGCGCCATGGATCGATGCCACGGCACGACCGATCAATTTTTCCTCGTTGTAGGCCGGGATGAGAAAGCTCGTCCGCACCGCACCAATCTGACATGCGCGCCGCGCGTTGCCAACCCGTCCGACTCTGGTGACGCCCGCTTTTTGCTTGCCGCAGACGGCCGGTTGGCCCGCACCATACGGGCACGACATGAATATCATCATCGTGGGCGCAGGAGCCATCGGCCTGCACATGGCGCGCACCCTTTCCGATCAGGAACACTCGATCTGCCTCATCGAGCAGGACGAAAAACTCGCGGAGCAACTGAACGAGGAACTCGACAGCCGCGTTCTGCACGGCAGCGGCGCGAGCGTGGAAGTTCTCGAAGAAGCCGGCATCGCGTCGTGCGATCTGCTCTTCGCCCTGACCAGCCACGACCACACGAACTTGGTCTGCACCTCGACCGGCAAATCGCTCGGCGCTCGCCGCAGCATCGCGCGCACCAGCCTGGCCATGCAGCGCGAGCAATGGCTCTACGATTACGCGGCGCAATTCCGCGTCGACTACCTCTTCAGTCCGGCCCGGCTCACCGCGGTGGAGCTGGCCAAATCGATCCGCAATCCCGATTGCCTCGTCGTAGAGGAAATCGCGCGCGGCCGCATCGAACTGCAGCAAATCCGCCTCGAACCGGGCAGTCCGGCCCTGGCCGTTCCGCTGCGCGATCTCGGTCTGCCGGCGCGCGTCCGCATCGGCGCCATCCTGCGCCGCGGCAATCTCATCGTCCCGCACGCCAACGACGCGCTCGAGGCGGGCGACCTCATCACCATTTACGGACACCCGCGCCGGCTGGCCGAAGGTATCCGAAAATTGCAGACCGCGGAAGAAGCGGCCGTGGAGCAGAACGTGATCATTTTCGGGGGTGGCGACTACGGCTTCGCCCTTGCCCAGACGCTCGAAGGCGGGGCTTTCCGCACGCGCATCATCGAGAAGGACCGTCGCGTGTGCGAAAATGTCAGCCGCCAGTTGCAGAACTGCACGGTGATCAACGCCGACGGCACCTCGCTGCGCGAACTGAGAGAGGAACGTGTAGGCGAAGCAGATTTTTTCGTCGCCGCCACTCAGGACGACGAAGACAACGTGATGGCATGCCTGCAGGCGCGCGATCTCGGGGCCAAGGCCTGCCTCACGCTCATCCACCGCGCCGACTACGCCAGCGCCATACAGCGCTCAGGCACGCAACTCGGAATTCTCGATGCGGTGAGCCCGCGCGTCGCCGTGGCGCGCGAGTTGTCGCGCTTCGTCACCGAGGAGGGCGCCACCGTGCTGCGCACCCTGCCCGGCGGCATCGAGATTCTTTCCTCGCCGGTGGCGGAGAACGCAACCGCCGCCGGAAAAAACGTGGGCGAAGTTTCCTGGCCGGCGGCGAGCGGGCTCATCGCGCTGCAGCACGGGAACCAGGCTTCGGTTCCCGCCGCGGAGGACAAGATTAACGCGGGCGACACACTCGTCGCCATCGTCGCACCCGAGGCGAAGAAGCCCCTGCTCGCCTTACTCGGCTGATTCACCGCCGCCATGGATTACCGCCAGCTTTCGCGCGTGCTCGGCTTTTTGCTGTTGCTCATGGCCGTCTCCATGGCCGGCTGTCTCGTTTATTCGCTCTTCGACAACGAGGCGAACCACTGCGCGGACCGTGCGTTGGGGTTTTCCGCCGTGATCACGGCGGCCGCGGGCGTGTTCCTCGCCCTCTTCGGCCGCGGGGGCGGCCATGAAATTCTCCGCCGTGAAGCGATCGCCATCGTCGGGATCGGATGGACGCTGAGCACGCTCTTCGGCGCATTGCCCTACGTGCTCTGCACACCGAACCTGTCCGTCGCCGGCGCCATTTTCGAATCCGCCTCCGGATTCACGACAACGGGCGCCAGCGTAATCAAAGACGTGACGGCGTGGCCGCGCGGATTGCTCCTCTGGCGCGCCACGACGCAATGGTTGGGCGGCATGGGGATTCTCGTTTTGATCGTCGCCGTGCTCTCCATGGTGGGCGCGGGAAGCAAGTCGCTCTTCCGTCGCGAATCGAGCGCCAAATTCAGCGAGGGCTTCAGCAGTCGCGTGCGCGAGACGGCGCTGCGCCTTTGGCAGATCTACGTCGTGCTATCCGTGGTCTGCATCATCGGCCTCGTCGTGCTGGGCATGTCGGTTTTCGATGCCGTGTGCCACGCATTCGCGGCAATTTCGACGGGCGGGTTCAGCACGCGCAACGAAAGCATCATGTATTACCAGAGCCCTGCCATCGAATGGTGGCTCATCCTTTTCATGGCGCTGGGCGCGATCAACTTCATGCTCTATGCGTGGCTCCTGGCTGGACGCTGGAACCGCTGGCAGCAAGACGAGGAAACGAGGGCCTTTCTCTGGATCCTGCTCGGCGTCTCGTTGCTCATCGCGGCGGACCTCCTGTATTTCGGAAAAGCCGCAGGCCTTGCCGACGCCTTCCGCGCGGCCGCATTCCAGGCAACATCGATCATGACCACCACCGGTTTCGCCTCGGCCGATTTCGACCAGTGGCCGAATTTTTCGCGCGGGTTGCTCGTCGCACTGATGTTCATCGGGGGTTGTGCGGGATCGACGGCGGGCGGCGTCAAAGTCGGTCGCGTCGTCGTGTTTTTCAAAACGCTCCGCCGGCAGGTGGTCCATTCGTTCCGCCCCAACCAGATCATCCCCGTTCGCATCAACGGCGTGAACCTGAACGACGGCTACCTGCTCGACGTGATGTTTTTTCTCTCCCTGACCGGAGTGATCGTGGCCTTGAGCACGCTGGCCGTGTCGGTGCTCGAGCCGCAGTTTTCGCTGGTTAGCAGCTTCACCGCGGTGGCGGCCACGCTCTTCAATATCGGCCCCGGGTTGGACGCCGTCGGGCCCATGATGAACTATGCGGGCATGGGGGAGGTCTCCCACCTCTTGCTTTCGGCTCTCATGATCATGGGCCGCCTGGAAATCTTCGCCGTCCTTGTTCTTTTTGTCCCCCTGCTCTGGCGACGCTTTTGATCTGCGGTCGCTGGCGGCTTGACGCCCCCGAGGCGGCTTTCTACTTTCGGCCGTCCGATGCGTCATTATCGCGCTATTCGCGGCTTATTTTTGCCCGCCGTTTGCCTTCTGGCCGCCACCGTCCTGCAGGCGCAGACCGTTGTGCCCTCGACCACCGGAGCCAAGAATGCCGAGGCGGCCTCGCTTCTCCAGCAGGCACGCGACCTCGAAGCTGCGGGCAGCACATCGCGCGCCGTGTCGACCTACCGCCAGGTCGTCAAAGACTATCCCGTATCGCCGTCGGCTCCCTCCGCGCAGTTCCGCGTGGCCCAACTCCTTGAAGAATCGGGGAACCTGAGCCGCGCGTTCGACGCCTACAAGGTCTTCGTCGAAAGCTACCCGCAGGCCCGCGAGTTCGACCAAGCCGCCAATGCGCAGTTGGCCATCGCCGACGATTTCATGAAGCGCCGCCGCTTCGAGCGCGCCGAGGAAATGTATCGCGCCCTGCTCGGCAGCGCGCCCTACGCGAAGTTCGCGCCGGCCGCGCAGTTCAAGCTCGGCCAGTCGCTGGAGAGCCGCAAGGAATACGAGCAGTCCATCGCGGCTTACCAGGTGGTGCTCGATCGTTATGCCAACAGCGATTACGCCGACGACGCCCTCTACCAGATCGGCTACGTGCAGCTGACCGAAGCGCAATCCCGTTCGCAGGATCTCTCCGCCGCCATCGATGCCAAGAACACCTTCGAGGAATTCCTCATGGAATACCCGAGCAGTGAAAAGGCGGCCCAGGCGCGCGACAACCTCGACCGCATGAGCGGACGCGAGACGAGCGACCTCTACACGATCGCGCAATTCTACGACCGCAACAGCAACTTCCGCGCCGCCGTCATCTATTACAGCGAACTGGTCCGTCGCCAGGGCGGGTCGGAGCAAGCCAAGCTGGCCAACGACCGCATCGAGGAAATCCGCGCCGAGGTTGGTGACGATGAATTGCGCTCCGGTCCCGAGCGTGCTGAAACCGGCGAGCGCGCCGCCATGCGCCGCCGCCTGCAGAATCAGGTCGAGACCTCCGCCCTCAGCAATTACGCGGGTCCGCAGGTCGACGATGTCGCGCCAGAGCAGCTTCCCGCCCCGCGCCCGCAACTGCGCACCTCGGCCGAAGACATCCGGCCGCTGCAGCCGGACGCCAACCTCCCGCCCGTCGAACCCGATCTGCCCGTCGAATGAAAACTTTCCCCTTCGCCATTTTCGCCGCCGCCGCGCTTTTCCTCGGCGGTTGCGCTTACCAGCTGGGCGACGCACGCCCCAGCATGATGCGCGGTATCACCACGCTTTCGGTGCCCGTTTCGAAAAACAAGACCCTCGAGCCCAATGTCGAAGGATTGCTTGCCGACACTATCGTGAAGGAACTTCAGACCGACGGCACCTACAAGCTCAACTACACCGATCGCGCCGACGCCATTGTTTACACGACCTTGGAGGAAGTTCAGAGGAGTCCCGCCCGGGCCGTGCGTGGCAACGTGCTGGCCACCAGCGAATACCTTTTCACCACGACGGTCAGCTACGAAGTGATCGATCGCGCCACAGGCAAGCAATTGATGCAGGGCTCGGTCAACGGCCGCACCAGTTTCTTCGTCACGGCCGATCTGCAGACGGATGAAATCCAGGCGCTCCCACTGGCCTTCTCCGATGCCGCGGTCAAGCTGGCCAGCCGCCTGAGCGAGGGTTTTTGATCCCTTGTTGACTCTCGTCCCCACTCCCGTCGGGAATTTGGAGGATATCACCCTGCGCGCCTTGCGCCTGCTGCGCGAAGCCGACTGCATCGCCGCGGAAGACACACGTCACGCTGCCATCCTGCTCAAACACCACGGCATCAGCCGTCCGCTGGTCAGTCTGCACGAACACAACGAGGCCCAGCGCGCGGACGAAATCGCCCAACGCCTCGCCGCGGGGGAAAACATCGCGCTGCTCACCGATGCGGGCACGCCCGGCATTTCTGATCCCGGATTCCGCGTAGTGCGCGAATGCATCGCGCGCGGACTGGAGTTCACCGTCCTGCCCGGCCCCACCTCGATTCTTCCCGCACTCGTCGGATCCGGATTGCCGCTGCACGAATTTTATTTCGGCGGGTTTCTTCCGGTGAAATCCGGCCGCCGCAAGAATGTGTTGGAGGAAGCGCTGGCTCGGCGCGAAACGAGCATATTCTTCGAATCCCCACACCGCATCGCCCGCTCCCTTGCCGTTCTGGCCGAGCTCGCCCCCGACCGCCAAGTTTGCGTGGCCCGAGAGCTGAGCAAAAAATTCGAGGAATATTGGCGCGGCAGTGCCGCCGAACTTTCCGCCCGCGCGGAAAAGCAGCCGCCACGCGGGGAGATCTGCCTGCTCGTGGCCGGCGCGGACGCCTGAAAGCTTCTCGCCGCTAATCTTGCCATTTTAGCCAAAATAGCTATTTTGGACGGATGAGCACCAGCTACCAACCCGACCACACACCGGCCCCAAGGATCGCTGAAATGCCGTCCATCTCGGCCACCGAGTTGAAAAACGCGACCGCCGATGTCTTCGAGCAGGTCGCCTCACGCCGCGCCGTGGCTATCACGCGCCATGACAAACCACGGGCCGTCCTGCTTTCCGTCGAACAGTATGAAGCCCTCGCCGGCCAGCGCCCGGATTGGCTGGAAAAACTTCACGAGGAATACCGCGGCATGCTCGACCGCATGCAAGGACCCGAGCAAAGGGCCGCGGCGGAGCGTGCATTCAATGCCGCGCCGGAGGAACTCGGTGAAGCCGCGGTTTGGGCCGCACAGCAGAAAAAAATCCACCGCGCAAAAACTGGAAATGCCTGAGCGACCGATCCTTCACGTTCTCGCCGGGGTCAACGGTGCCGGAAAATCCAGCATCGGGGAGTCCGAGTTCAACCGCGAAGGTTCGCCTGTGTTTAACCCCGACACCACAGCGCAACAAATCCGCACCCTTCATCCCGACATCCCGCTGACCCTGGCCAACGCCCACGCCTGGCAGATCGGCAAATCGCTCCTCGAGCAAGCCATCGTCCAAGGGCGCGACTACCGCTTCGAGACCACGCTGGGCGGACGCACCATCGCGAAACTGCTGGAACGCGCCGCAAAATCAGGACACCGCCTGCACATCTGGTTTTGCGGATTGGCCAGCCCCGATTTGCACCTGAAGCGCGTCCACAGCCGCGTGGCCCACGGCGGTCACGACATTCCCGAGGAAAAAATCCGCGAACGCTGGACCGGCAGCCGCCAAAACCTCATCCGGCTTCTGCCTCTCATCGACCACCTGCGCGTCCATGACAATTCGGCCGAAGCCGATCCCGCCGAAGGCCAACGTCCGCGCCCAGTCCTCCTCCTCGAAATGCAACGCGGAAAAATCACCGCTCCCGCCGACCTCTCCGGCGCACCCGACTGGGCGAAGCCGATCATTTCTGCCGCGATACATTTACACACCGCGGCGAATCCGAGTTGTAGCGGCGGTCTGTGACCGCCGGAACCTTAATTGGACTGCAAGGCAGCGACGGTCATAGACCACCGCTACAGCACGATCCTGCTCACTCCGCCAACAACTCCGCGATTTGCACCGCGTTGAGAGCCGCGCCCTTGAGCAGTTGATCGCCGCAGATCCAGAAGCTCAACCCGTTGTCCAACGCGCAATCGAGGCGCAGACGCCCGATTTCACAATCGTCCTTTCCGGCAACATGCAAAGGCACCGGGTAACCATGGCGCGAAGGCTCGTCGACCACACGCAAACCGGGTGCTTTTTCCAACACGGCGCGCGCTGCGGCGACCGACACCGGACGCTCGAACTCCGCGCTGACCGCCACGCTGTGCGCGCGATAGACCGGCACGCGCACGCAGGTCACCGAAGCGCGAAAACCCGGAAGCCCCATGATTTTGCGCCCCTCGTTTTCCATCTTCATTTCTTCCTTCGTGTAGCCGGTATCCAGGAACGCATCGACTTGCGGGATGACGTTGAACGCAATCTGCCACGGGTAAACCGCGCGCGGCGGCTCCTCGCCACGGGCCAATGCCTCGACCTGGGCCTTCAATTCCTCGATCGCCTTAGCGCCCGAACCCGAGACAGCCTGATAGCTCGAAGCCCAAAGTCGCTTCACACCGAAAGCCTGGTGCAGCGGCCACAATCCCATAAGCGTGATCGCCGTGGTGCAATTGGGGTTGGCCAAGATGCCCTTGTGCGCCCGAGCCGCGTCCGGATTGATCTCGGGCACAACGAGCGGAACATCGGGGTCCATGCGGAAAGCCGACGAGTTGTCGACCACCACCGCGCCCGACTTGACCGCGGCGGGCGCGAACTCCTTGGAGATCGACCCGCCGGCGCTGAACAGCGCGAAGTCGACACCTTCGAAAGCATCAGCCGTCAACTCGCCCACTTCGACCGGTGCACCTTGGAAGTCGAGCTTCTTGCCGGCCGACTTGGCCGAGGCCAGAAGGGTGAGTTTGCCCACCGGAAAATGGCGCCGTTCCAGCACACGCATCATTTCGATGCCCACCGCGCCGGTTGCACCCGCGATTGCTACATGATAGTTCCTGCCCATCGGAAAACCGCCAAAAATACCAGCCAAGCGCGCCGTGGCGAACAAGAAAGCTCGCCCGCCCGCAGCCGCATGCTCCGTCCTGGTGGACGTCGCCGCGCAAACCCTGAAGGTTCTGGACGGACGCAAAGTCGCCGCGGAGTTCCCTGTTTCGACCTCGAAGTTCGGACTCGGCTGCAAAGAGGGAAGCTTCAAGACGCCGACTGGCCGCTTCCGCATCGCGCGCAAAATCGGCGGTTCGGCGCCGCTTTGGACCATTTTTCGCGCCCGGAAGAATACGCGGCGCAAAGCCAAGCCGGGCGGCAAAGAAGACTTGGTCCTGACGCGCATACTCACACTCGACGGACTCGAATCCGAAAACGCCAACAGCCTCGCGCGCTACATCTACATCCACGGCACCAACCAGGAGAAATTGATCGGCACGCCTGCCAGCCACGGTTGCGTCCGTTTGCGCAATAAAGATATGGCCTCCCTTTACCGATTGGTGGCGAAGGGCTCTCTCGTCCGCATCGTCCCGCCCGGCAACTAGGGAAACAACCCATCGGAAGGCGTCCCGGGGACGACCGAATTTCGTTGTCTCGGCGCAAACCTCCCGCCAAGGTTGAATCTTCGTCAGAAACCGGAAGGGGGTGAATCAGGAATGAACATCGTCAAAATTCTCGCCATCGTGGCCGTCGCGGCCGCTTCGCTCGGCCTCAGCGCTTGCGCCAGCAAGCCGCAGCCGGCTCCGGCTCCCGTCAGCTACAGCAAGTAAGCAGACACAAGGGGGATAAACCTTTACAACCAAGCCGCGGATTCATTTCCGCGGCTTGGTTTTTTTGGCGGAACACTGACGTACGCGTTGCCCGCCGCACTGAATCGCCACAGCAATTCCTGCGCGCGCGAAATTCCAATCCGTCCGTCAGCTACCACCTCGACTTTTTCTCCGCGCACAAAACACCGCCTGGCCGACGCGCAGAGATCCGCGCCGTGACGTGTGCCGGTCACCCCGAGGGCCGCGGCCAACCGTCCCGGGCCGCCGGTCAATTCGCGCCCGCGTTTGTCCCCTCGCCGCTTTTGCATGGACCGCAATCCGCGCCGCGGTTCGATCGCGCGGATGAGAACAAAGCCCTCCTCGTCACCTTTGGTCAGCACGTTGAGCATCCAATGCATCCCGTAGTTGAGATAAACGTAAGCCGTCCCGGCGCGATAGCGCGCGACAAATTCACGGGCTGACGGACGCGTGAACGTATGACATGCCGGATCACCGACCGCGGCGTAGGCTTCGCATTCCACCACGATCCCGCTGCACGCACCCCAGACCAATTCGCATCCCACCAAAGCCCGCGCGCACTCGACGGGCGATTGCGTGAAAAACTCCCGCGAAATCACAGCGGCACCGGATGCTCGATGAACTTCCACGGCACGCGAAACTTCTTCGCCAAGTGCGCGGCCAGCGCCTGCACACCCAGCGTCTCGGTCGCGTAGTGCCCGCCGTAGATCACGTTGATCCCGAGTTCCTCCGCGCGCACCCAACTCCATTGCGGACCCTCACCTGTGACAAAAGTATCGATGCCCGCGGCCGCAGCTTTCTCCACCATATCCCCGGCCCCACCCGTGATCACCCCGACGCGGCGCGGACGCACCGGCCCCGCCGCGCAAACTTCGGGAACACGGGCGGTCGTTTTCATCAAGCGCCGCACCAAATCCGTGCGTGATCCGGTGAACGTTCCCGCGCGCCCGAATCCGAGAAAGTTTTTCAGTCCGCGCAGACCGAGCGCCTTGGCCAGCAACACATTGTTGCCCGCCACCGCATGCGCATCGAGCGGCAAATGCACAGCGTAAAGCGCCATGTCCGCCTTGCGCATGATCTCGAGTTTCTCGCGAAAGATCCCCGTGACCGGCTTCACCCCGGACCAAAACAAGCCGTGGTGCACGACGAGCAATGACCCCGGCCCGGCTGCTGCCGCTTTTTTAATCACCGGCAACCCCGCATCCACAGCAGCCAGCACGCGCTTCACGTTCCCGCCATTCTCCACCTGCAATCCATTGTGCGCGCCCGGATAGTCCTCGATCTCCGCCACCCGCAGGTAGCGCTGCGCATACGAAACGACTGCCTCGAGCTTGGCCATGGATCCATTTTTCCGTCCCCGCCCCGCCGACCACAATCCAAATCCCCGACACCCAACACATTCCAATTTGTAGCGGCGCTCTGTGAGCGTCGGTGCCTTTCCATCCATGTTCCGACGCTCACAGAGCGCCGCTACACCCCCTCAATCTTCTTTCATCCTAGGGGCCCGACCGGTAGCTTCGCCCGTCCTATGCTCAAAGCCGGAATCGTCGGATTGCCCAACGTGGGCAAGTCCACCCTCTTCAACGCCATCACCCGCACCCGCAAGGCGCAGGCGGCCAATTTTCCTTTCTGCACGATCGAGCCCAATGTCGGCATCGTCAGTGTCCCGGACAAACGTCTCGATGCCCTGACCGAACTTTCCAAATCGGAAAAAACCGTCCCCACCGCCATCGAGTTCGTCGACATCGCCGGCTTGGTCAAAGGCGCCAGCCAAGGCGAAGGACTCGGCAACCAATTCCTCAGCCACATCCGTGAAGTCGACGCCATCGTGCAGGTCGTCCGCTGTTTCGAGAACGAAGACATCCACCACGTGGCCGGTTCGATGGATCCGGTCCGCGACATCGAGGTGATCAACACCGAGCTGATCCTCGCCGACATGTCCTCGCTGGAAAAACGCAAAGACAAGCTGGCCAAAAACGCCCGCGGCGGCGACGCACAGGCCAAAGCAGAACTCGCCCTGCTCGAAAAAGTTCTTCCGCATCTCAACGCTGGCAAACCTGCCAGCACCCTCGAACTCAGCGCCGAAGAAGCGCATCTCCTCAAAGGCTTTTTCCTACTCAGCGCCAAACCCGTCATCTTCGCCTGCAACGTGCAGGAAAGCGATCTGGCCAATCTTTCGCCCGACTCGCCGTCCGGCAAACACGTGCAGGCCGTGCGCGATTACGCCGCGAAACACCTCGGCACCGAAGCCACGGTGATCAGCGCGCAGATCGAAAGCGAATTGGTCGATCTCTCGCCGGAGGAATCGAAAGATTACCTGCAAAGCCTCGGACTCGAAGAGAGCGGCGTCGGCGAACTGATCAAAAAAGTTTATACCCTGCTCGGACTGCGCACCTATCTCACCACCGGGCCGAAAGAAACCCGCGCCTGGACTATCCGTGCCGGCGACAAAGCCCCCGCCGCGGCCGGCGTCATCCACAGCGATTTCGAACGCGGCTTCATCGCCGCCGAAACCATCGCCTTCAACGATCTCATCACCCTCGGCTCCCAAGCCAAAGCCCGCGAGGCCGGCAAACTCCGCATCGAAGGCAAGGAATACGTCGTTCAGGACGGCGACGTCGTCGAGTTCCGATTCAACGTGTAGTGCCGCCGTCGGCTCCATCGGGCGTTGTCTGGGCAATTTAATCTGCTAGGTTGTCTCCATGAGCACGCTGGCTGAAATCGAAGACGCGATCGTCCGTTTGCCCGAGGGCCAAGTGGACAAGCTTGCCGCGTGGCTGGAGCAGCGGCGCGCCAAACGCAACAAGACGTCGGTTGTATCGCATGAGCCTGACTTCTCGGCCAGAGCCCGCAAGATTTGGGGCGCACGCCCCTCAGGAACACCACTAAGCCAGTTGGTCACCGAGAACAGGGGCTGAGACCGTGGTCTATCTTGATACCGGTTGTCTGGTTAAATTGTATTACCCGGAACCCGATAGCGATCTGGTCATCGGCCAGGTATCCGGCGAGGAGATTGTTTACACCCCACT
>JBILUI010000152.1:0-4910 GCA_044371145.1 Chthoniobacterales bacterium
ACCTTCGTTGTCGCCTTTCTGCTGGGTGCCGACGGCGACCCAGAATTCGGCCTCCTCGACTTGGGCAGCCTGCGGATATTTGGCCGCCACTTCCTTGTAGGCGGCGATGGCCTCGTCCCACTTGCCCTCCTGTTTGAGTACATTGCCGATACCGAGTTGCGCCACGGCGGCCACTTCGGCTGGAGGATTGGTGGCGAGGAAATCGCGGTAGGTTTTGAGCGCGCCCTCAACGTCGCCCTGCTGCGCGCGGGCGGTGGCTTCGTTGACCACGGACAAGCCAAGCAACGGGCTTTTCGGATAAAGCTCGGCCGCCTCCTTGAAAAATTGCGCGGCTTTCTCCGGATTGCGCACAGCCTCGTCGGGGTGCGTGAGATACATGTTGCCCATGGCCACGGGCAGATTGGCCGCGATGGGGTCGCCCTTGTGCGCGCCTTGGAACGCCGTGTATTTCTCCTCGGCCGGCGCCGTCGCGTTTTGCAGGGCGTAGCTCATGGCGAGGAAATAGAGATTCCGCTTTTTGTCCTCGTTGTCCGTGAGGAGCGGGCCGATGTGGGCCAGGACGATGCGCGATTCGTCGTATTGCCCCTGCTGGAAGTAGGATTCAGCGACTTTCTGCAGCGCGGTGAACGTCTGGTCGGGACGCGATTGCAACTCGGCCAGCTTGCGGCGCTCGCGCTCGGCCTGACGGTTGGCGCGCTGGATCTCGGCATCGTTGCGGGTGAGCAAGGCCGCGCGGAGCTGGGCCGGCAGCCCGTCGACTTTCTTCTGCTGCAGGGCGACGATCGCGTCCTTCGGCAACACTCCCCGGAAAGCGTTGCGCGCCTCGGCGAGCAGAGCGGGTTTGCGCTCGTCGGGCGCGTAGGCCGCTTCGCTGAGAAGGATTTCGCCGAGCTGGAACTGCGCCGCGTTGACCAAGGTCAGATCCGTCCTTTTTTTGATGATGTCGCGCAGCAGGTCCCCCGCTTGCGCGTAGAGGGCGAAGGCCGCCGGCTTGTCCCCGCCCTCGGAGGTGAGGATCTTGCTGCCTTCCGTGGCGAGGGTGAGGGCGAGGAGGTTTTGGCTTTCCTGGATGCTTGCGCTGCTGGGGAAACGCTTGATGTTTGCCTCGAGCATGTTTTTCGCCGCGGCAAAGTCGCCGATTTGGAACGACGCGATGGCGCTGCCGTAGTTGACCTGCTCGATCTCACGGGACTGCGGGTATTTCTGCGCGAACTCCGCGAATTTCTTCACCGCTTCCTCGTATCTCGCTTTCCGCGCGGGGTCGTCCGCCTTGAGCGACGCGGCGAGGCCGGAGAGAGCCTGCGGTTCGAGCAAGTCGGCCAGTTCGATGATGTCTTTCGGCGGCGGGGGTCCGGAACGGAGTTTGGCCAGCGTGTCGAGGCTCTTTTGGTTTTGGCCGTCAAGAAAGCACGCGTAGGCCAACTGGACCTGCGCGTTGACCACGACCGGCGATGTCGGGTAGTCGGTGAGGATTTTTTCGTAAGCCGCGACCGCCGCCGGATAATCCCCGTTGCCGTAGACGGCGTTGGCCGCTTCCAGGGCCTGTTTGGGGGCGTCGTCCTGAGCCGTGACGTTCGATGCGGCAAACAATCCAAGCAGCAGAAAACAGCGGAATCGGGGAACGAAATTCATGGAATGGAACTTATCCGCTCAGACTGCGGAGGGAAAGCCCGCGGCGGCCTCCGCCACATTCTTCCGTCGTCGCACGGCCAGCATCAAGTCGTCGAGAATGGCGTAGAGGCAGGGGATGAGGACCAGCGTGATCAGAGTGGCGAAGGTCAGGCCCCAGACGATGGCCTGGGCCATGGGAGCGAGGAACTCTTCCTGGCCGGTGCTGAAGAAGGCAAGGCTGAAGAGGCCGACAACCGTCGTCGCGGTGGTCAGGAAAATAGGACGGAACCTGGTGCATCCGGCGGCTACGATGGAGTGCCAGCGCACGCGGGCGCTGTCCGGGTCACGCCCGAGGCGGTAATTGTTGATGAAATCGACGAAGACGATCGAGTTGTTCACCACGATGCCGGCCAAAGCGATGGTGCCCATGACCGACATTAATCCCATCGGCTCGCCCATGAAGAGCAGGCCGATGATGACGCCGACGACGCCGAACGGCACCACGGTCATGATAACCAGCGGCTGCAGAAACGAGTTCGTGATGGCGGCGATTAGGGCGTAGATGAGGAAAAGCGCGACGAACGCGGCGAACTTCATCGCTTCGATACTGCGCTCGGTATCCTCGTTCTCCCCGGTTAGGCCGATGTCGATACCCGGATTTTCGCGCAGCAACTCCGGCAGCCACGGCTTGATGCGCGCGTTGGCTTCGCTCGACGTGGTCACGCGGTCATCCACATCGGCCGAAACGGTGATGACGCGTTCCTGGTCGAGGCGCTTGACGCGCGGGACGCCGCTGACCCGCTCGACTTGGGCCAAGCTGTCGAGGTCGACCATGCCGCGCGGTCCCTTGACCATGAGGTTGCGCACCGCCTCGGGATCGTGGCTGTAGCGTTCGTCCATTTTCACGCGGACGATCACCTCGTCATTGCCCCAACGCAGGCGCGAGGCCTCGAGACCGCGGAATGCGCCGAGCAGGTTGCGTCCAACCTGCGCCGCGTCGAGCCCGGCGCGCGCCGTGCGATCCTCGTCCAAGCGGACGCGGAATTCCGTTTTGCCCTTCGGCAGGTCGCTGCCCACGTTGACCAGTCCCGGCACTTCGCGCAGGCGTTTGTCCACGTCCGCGGCCGCCTTTTTCAATTCCTCGAAGCCCGCGCCGCGGATCTCGATGTTCACCGCGCGTCCCACCGGCGGTCCGCCTTCCTCTTTTTTCGCCGTGCCGTTGACCACTTCGGGGAAAGATTCGACGACTTGGCGCAGATCCCGCTCGATGACCGAGGGTTTGCGGCAGCCGGGGTTCTGTTCGTCGAGGTCGACGATGAGCATGGCCAAATTGCTGCCATATTCGAGGAATTGGTCAGTCGGGTCGAACATGGCGCCGACGCGCGTGATCACCGCGACCAAGTCGCCCTCGGGCAGGGCATCGACCACGTCGCGTTCGACGCGCGCGGCGACATCGGCCGTCTGGTCGAGCGTGTAGTCGGCGGGCAGCTCGAGTTTGATGTTGATCGTGTCGGCGAAATCCGTGGCGAAAAGGCGGAACGGGACCACGCCCGCGGCAACGAGTCCGCCGACGAAGAGCAATGCAGCGAAGAAAACCGCAACCACGGCGTAGCGCGTGCGCAGGGCGAGATTGAGCAGGTGGGCGTAAACAGCGACCGTTCGTCCCACCATGCGGTCGACCGCTTCGCGCAGTTCTTCGTAGCTCAGACCCAGTTCGTAGCGCAGGCGGCGCAATCCGCGCGGCGGGTTGGCTGCCGCCGCCGCCCGCCGGCTCGCCGCGGAGCGGATCGGGCGCAGGCAGTCGGCCAGATGCGAGGGAAGAACGAGAAAGGCCTGCGCGAGCGAAAAGCAAAGCGTGGAAATGACGACGACCGGCACAATGGCGAGGAATTTGCCGATGATGCCCTCGCCCCAGATGAGCGGAAGGAAGGCGGCGACCGTCGTGCTCACGCTGCCGAAGACGGGCCATATCACCTCCTGGGCGCCGCGCACCGCGGCCTGTGTTGCGCTCTCGCCTTCCGAATAATACCGGAAAACATTTTCGCCGATGACGATGGCGTCGTCGACCACCATGCCCAGCGCCATGATCATGCCGAACAGCGAAAGCATGTTGATGGTGAATCCCCCGAGATAAAGCACGAGGAATGTGCCGGCGAAGGAAAACGGGATACCGAAGGCGACGAGCAGCGCGAGGCGCCAATCGAGAAAGAGAAGGAGCAAGATAGTGACGAGGATGAGCGACTGGATGCCGTTTTCGGTCACGGTTTCGATGCGCGTGTTGATGTATTTGGTCGTGTCGGTCACGACTTGCGTTTCGACTTCCGGCGGAAGAGCCGCGGTTTCTTCGGCAAAAACCTGACGAGCTTCCTTCACGGTCTGGATGACGTCGGTGCCTTTCTTTTTCACCAGCGTGTAGGTGACAGCAGGTCTCAGATTGGTGCGACCATAGGTCTGCGGCTTCTCGGTCGTCTCTTTTACGGTGGCGATGTCGCGGATCTTGATCGTGCGGCCGTCGGCCCGCTTGACCACCGGCAGATCCTCGAGTTGCGCGGCCTCGGTGATCTCGCCAAGCAACCGGACAACGCGCTGTCCGCCTTTGGCATCGAGGCGCCCGCCGACCACGTTGACGTTCTTCGCCGCCACGGCGTCCATCACTTCGGCGAAGGAGAGGCCGGCCGAGCGCAAGCGGTAGGGGTCGATCTCGACCCACACTTCGCGCCGCTCCAGTCCGTCGACCAACACACGCGAGACGCCGGGCACGAGTTTGAGTTTGCGCTCGATGCGGTCGAGCGTGGGACGGATTTTTCGGACGTCGAACCCCGGTGGATAGGAAGCGGTGAAAGTGATGAGCGGGAAGGGGATGTCGAACTCCTCGACGACCGGCGGCTCGGCCGAGGCGGGCAGGTCGGCCTTGGCTTTGTCCACAGCCTGGCGCACCTCATTCAGCACGGGCTGGACGTCTTCGATCGCCGGGTCGACCTCGATGAAGATATTGGAAAAATTGTCCTGCGAAATGGACCGGATCTCCTCGAGGTAATCGACATTGCCCAGTTCCTCCTCGATCGGCACGGTGATGGTGCGTTCGATGTCCTCCGGCGCGCCGGTTTCGGGGTCGAGAGTGGTGATCTGGATAAAATTCGTGCTGACGTCGGGAAACAGGTCGCGCTGCAGCTGCGTGAAGGCGGCGTAGTAGCCGGCGAAAACGACGACGAGCGTGAAGATGTTCACCGCAACGCGGTTCTTCACGCTCCATGACGCCATGCTCATTGGTTCAAGGTATGCGGCCCGCGCCACGGCGG
>JBILUI010000153.1:0-4898 GCA_044371145.1 Chthoniobacterales bacterium
TCGCCAGTGAAGGCGCCCGAGGATTCGTGCCACATGTTTTGCGCGCCCAGGACGACACCCGGCATTTCACCGAGAATTTCCGAGAGCTTGGGCAGTGCGGTGAACGGCGGGACGATGACCACCTCGACACCGTCGAAGTTTTTCAACTCCAGCTCGAGATCTTCCATGAACGAAGCGGCCTCGGAGGACGTCATATTCATCTTCCAGTTGGCGGCGATAATTTTTTTGCGGATAGCCATCGGGTGAATCGGACAAATTAACGGACTGTCGCAGCGGCTGACAAGCTCCGCTTGGCCGAGCGTTCAAATAAGCGGCTCGACAGCGCGAATGGCCGGCCAAAAGAGAGGGTGGCGCCCCACGCGCGCCAATTCCGCGAGCAGGATGTCGGAGATTTTTTCGCGGCCCGCGGGAAGCATTTGCGAAATTGAAGAGCCGTTCACTGGTTTGTATTCGACGAAATAAAACTCGCCGTCGTCCGCTCGCTTGGCCGAAGCCTCCGCGCCGGGGAAATGGAATACGGCCGAGGCCACCGCGGCGGACAATTCTTTTTCCTCGCGCATCACGAATGCCGTCTCGCCGCCGTCGCGCCGGCGGAAAAAATACCGGCCCCCGTCGTGTTCGAGATGCCAGCCAAGCCGGCTGGCGATCCATCCGAGCAGCTGCAGGGCGGTCAAGCGGTGTCCGGCCAGATGGCGGATCTCGACTTTTTCGAGGCGCGGGAGTTTGGCGCGCGCCGCCGGGGTGTCGAAAATCTGGGCGATGGCGTAACGCAGGTGGAAGAGGCGCGTCCAATTGAGATCGCACACCGCGCAACGCCCGGCTCCGAGGGCCTCAACGTCGCGCAGGATGGCGAACTGCGGCGCGGGGTGCGACCACGACTGACTGTCGACGATGAGGCGGTCGACCCGCGTCCAAAGGCGCGCATCCGGCTCGGGATGCAATTCGCCCTGCCACCAAAAACAGAGCGGCAGGTCGGAGTCGAGGTGCGAAAAAACGATGTTGGGCAGACGCTCCGCGGCGCTTCCCTCCAGCCGGAAGGTGATTTGCTCGGAGCAGATTTCTTTCGGTCCGCCGGACTCGCGGCGGTGGCAGTGCGCGGTGATCCATGCTTCGACATCCGTCTTATCGGCTTGCGGATCAGCCTGCACGAGAAGCGCACGAAATGCGTGGTCGGCCGCGATCTCGGCAAGCAGCGGGGTATTTGCCGCGATGGCGTCCGGCGACTCGCTGTAGACGACGAGGTTGACCAGTGAGGCGCGCACCTTACCCGCATCCGAAGTGCTCCAGAGCTCGCCGAGCTTGCGGTCGATTTGCCCGACTTCGACGGGCATTCCCGGCGAGAAGTTTTGCACCGGTTGCGTCACAGCCGCCGCCAAGTCGCGCCGTCCTGTGCGAGAAGTTCGTCCGCCTCGCGTGGCCCCCACGTTCCCGCGGGATAAAAGTCGAGACGCGGCGCTTCGCCGTCCTGCCAAGCCGTGCGGATGCCGTCGATAAAACTCCACGCGTGCTCCACCTCATCGCGTCGCGCAAAGAGCGTGGCGTCGCCGCTCATCGCATCGAGCAGGAGCCTCTCGTAGGCCTCGGGCGTGGCTTTGCCAAAGGACGTGCCGTAGTGGAAGTCCATCTTGACCGGTTCGATCTGCAAAAGCGCGCCGGGCATCTTCGCTGCCATGCGGAAAGAAATTCCCTCGTCGGGTTGGATGCGGATGACAAGAGCGTTGGCATCCTGCAATTGGCTCTCACGGTTGAACAAGACGGGCGGCGTCGGGCGGAATTGGATGGCGATTTCCGTGCCTGACTTGGGCAGGCGTTTGCCCACGCGGACAAAAAACGGCACGCCGGCCCAGCGCCAGTTGTCGATGTGCAAACGCAGGGCGACGTAGGTCTCGGTTGTGGAATCGGGGGCGACACCCGGTTCCTCGCGGTAGCCCGGCACCTCGCCTCCGTTGATGAATCCCGCGGTGTATTGCGCTCGCACCACGTTTTCGGCGACGGATTTTCCGGTCAAGGGACGCAGAGCGCGGAGAACTTTCACTTTTTCGTCGCGCACAGCGTCGGCGCTCAAATCGGTGGGCGGCTCCATCGCGGTGAGGCAGAGAAGTTGCAGTAGGTGGTTCTGCACCATGTCGCGCAGCGCGCCCGATTGCTCGTAGTAGCCCGCGCGCGTCTCGACCCCGAGCGGTTCGCTCGCCGTGATCTGCACGTTCTCCACGTAGCGGTGGTTCCAGAGCGCCTCGAACACGGTGTTGGCGAAGCGTAGCACCATGAGGTTCTGCGCGGTCTCTTTGCCGAGGTAGTGGTCGATGCGGAAGGTTTCGTCCTCGGGGAACGCGGCAGCCACCGCTTCGTTCAATCGATGCGCGCTGGGCAAGTCCGTGCCGAACGGTTTCTCCACGATGAGGCGCGCCCATGTTCCGGGTTTGGCGTGGCTGAGGCCGCTGCTGCGCAGATTCTCCAAGATGACGTCGAACTCGGTCGGTGAGGAAGCGAGGTAGAAAAGGCGGTTGCCGCGCGTGCCGAGGCGCGCTTCGAGCGATTCCAGCTCTTTTCCGAGAGAAGCGTAACCCGCGGGATCATCGAAACTGCTGCGGTGGTAAAAAATGTTCGCGGCAAAGCGGCTCCACAATTCGTCGTTGACCGGGCGGCGCGAATATTTGCGCGCGGCCTGGCCGAGTTCATCGCGGAATCCCTCGCTCGTTTTGTCGCGGCGCGCGAAGCACACGACGGCCAAGCCGGATGGAAGATTCCCGTCCGCCGCGAGATTGTAGAGCGCGGGAATGAGCTTGCGGCGCGTCAGGTCGCCCGTCGCGCCGAAGATGACCAGCGCGCAGGGCTCCGCCACGGCGCGGTTGACCAGGCCGTCGCGGAAAGGGTTTTCGTTTTCTTTTTCCATGGGTGCGCGTCAGGCCGCCTCGCGCTCGAGGGAGCGCGCCAGAGTGATGGCCGGTCCCGAGCGGTTCAGAATGTAGAGATGGATGCCGGGTGCTCCGCTGCGGAGTAGTTCCTTCATCTGGTGGTAAGCCCACGTGATGCCGACCGCCTCGGCGGCGCGCGGTTCGTCATCGACCGCTTGCAGTTGCTCGACCAGTCCTCGGGGCAAAGACGAGCCGCACATCGGGCCGAAGCGTTGAACTTGGGCCAAAGACAAAGCCGGGAGCAATCCGGGCAGCACCGGCAAGTTGATGCCTCGATCGCCGCACTGGCGGAGAAAGCGGAAGTAATGTTCGTTGTCGAAGAACAGCTGCGTGGTGAGGAAAGACGCGCCGGCGTCGGCCTTGATTTTCAGGTGGGCCAGGTCGTCTTCCATCGACGCCGCCTCGGGATGCTTTTCCGGATAGGCGCCCGCCCCGAGGCACATGTCGGGAAAATTTTCGCGGATCAAGGCAATCAGGTCGCTCGCGTAGCGCAAACCATCCGGACTCGGCACGAACTCCGTCTGTCCTTTGGGCGGATCGCCGCGCAGGGCCATGATGTTGCGGATGCCGTCCGCATGGTAGCCGGCGACGATGTCGAGCAACTCGCCGCGCGTCGATCCCACGCAAGTCAAGTGTGGCATGACGAGCCACCCGAATTCCTCGCGGAGAATCTTGGCGTATTTGAAGGTGCGCTCGCGTGTGGTTCCGCCGGCTCCGTAAGTGATCGAAACGAAATCCGGACGGTAGGGCCTGATCGCCTCCGCGCTGCGCAAAAGTTGCTGCCCGCCTTCCTCGTTTTTGGGCGGAAAAAATTCCACGGAAAGCTTGGGCGGTCCGCTGGCGAGCAGTTCGGTGATGGGCCGGTCGATTGCAGGCATAGGGCAAAGAGCGCGCATGGTGCACTCGGATGGCATGCGGCCCCAAGGAAAATTGCGTTGCCAAGGAGGCGAGGGGACAAGGATGCTCTAGCCATGGATCGCCCTTCGACCTCGGATTTCTCCGCCTTGCCCGGCCCCGGCGTGCTTGTTCTCTGCGCCGTGTTGTTGTTCGCCGGCTACGTCGCGGCGACGCTGCGTCCCCTCGGCGCAGAAGTGGTCGCTGCGGAGGGTGCTTCGACCGAGTCTTGATGAGCCATCCGGTTGAAACCAATGACCTTCGCCGCTCCTTCGGCGAGCGGCGGGCTCTTGATGGCGTCACTTTTTCGGTAGGCGAAGGCGAAATCTTCGGGTTGCTCGGCCCCAATGGAGGCGGCAAGACCACGCTTTTCCGGATTTTGTGCACCCTGCTCGCGCCGAGCGGGGGAAATGCCAGGGTCTGCGGGCACGATACAGAGTCCGAACCCGCCGCCGTGCGCTCCGCCATCGGGGTCGTGTTCCAATCGCCCAGTCTGGATCCGCAACTCACGGTGGCCGAAAATCTCCGCTACGGCGGGAACCTTTACGGATTGCGCGGTGCGGAACTCGAAAGTCGCTGGAGGGAAATGGCCGAGGCGCTGCGGGTCGGGGACCGCGCGGATGATTTGGTCAAGAATCTCTCCGGCGGACTGCAGCGTCGCGTGGAAATCGCCAAAAGTCTCCTCCCGCGTCCGCGCGTCCTTTTGCTCGACGAGCCTTCGACCGGCCTTGATCCCGTCGCGCGGGTTGACCTTTGGGCCATTCTCGAACAACTGCGAGGTCGCTTCGGCATCACTACCGTGCTGACCACGCACCTCATGGATGAAGCCGAACGCTGCGGTCGCGTCGCCATCCTGCATCGCGGCAAACTTCTCGCCTGCGACACACCCGATGCATTGCGCGCCACCATCGGTGCCGATGTTCTCACGCTTGTCTGCCGCCGTCCCGATACGGTGGCGGAACAGCTGCAGGCCAAGTTCGGCTGGACGGCTGTGGTGCGCGACGATTCCGTGCGTCTCGAAATTCCCAAAGCCCATGCAGAAGTGGCGCGCATCGTCGAGGCGTTCCCCGGGGAAATCCAATCGGTCAC
>JBILUI010000154.1:0-4854 GCA_044371145.1 Chthoniobacterales bacterium
AAGCGGCGGCACCGCCCGGATCTCGGCAGGCGCGGTAGCCAGTCCCAAGGCGCGCCCAGCCACGCCGAGAAAACGGTCGGGCGGATCGGTGAAACCAAGCTCGAGCGAACCCTCGCCGCCATCGGCCAGAAGACCTTCCACGGCGAGACGTCGGGCCACCGCGCTGGCGCAATTCGCGGCGGAATCGACCAGTGCGAAGTCCGCGCCGAGCGCCTTCCAAATTGCCTCGGCCAAGAGAGGATAGTGCGTGCAGCCAAGGACGATCGTATCGGCATCGGTTTCGCGCAGAGGTGCGAGGTAGCGACGCAAAACGGCATCGGTCACCTCGTCCTCGAACATCCCCTCCTCGATGAGCGGCACGAGCAGCGGACAGGCGATGCTGGTCACACGGATGTCGGGGCGCGCCGCCCGCAATCCTTTTTCGTAGGCGCCGCTGCCGACGGTCGCCTTAGTCCCGATCACCGCAACATGCCCCGACTTGGTGGCGGCGATCGCGGCTTGCACACCGGGATCGATCACACCCTCGACGGGAACGGAAAGGACATCACGCAAATGCGCCAACGCAAGGGCGGATGCAGTATTGCAGGCCACTACGACCATCTTCGCGCCCTCCGAGACCATCATGCGGGCGATTTCCTCGCTGTAGCGCTCGATCGTTTTTTGCGACTTGCCGCCGTAGGGCACACGCGCGGTGTCGCCGAGGTAAACGATGGCTTCGCCCGGAAGTTCGCGCCGCAACGCGCCGACCACAGTCAAGCCGCCGACTCCGGAATCAAAAACAGCTATCGGCGCTCTCATATCAGGCATCGCAGGCCGCGCCCGCGACGCTGGAAGATCAGTAAGTCTGCTGGTTCTGCTGCGTCCCAAGCGCGTCGAAGGCCAGCGGGATGTTGACCTGAGGGACGTCCTTCAAGGTGATCATGAGCAGGACGCCGACGCCCACATCGCCACCCGATTGGTTATTGAAGCTCGCACGATTGTCGGTGACCAGCAGTCCGGCCGAGACGAGCCAGGAACTCAGGTCGCGGTGAATCATGTAGCGCTGCAAATACCACGTATCGTAGGTGAAGTCGTAAGATCCCGCGGCGCTGGCCGCCCAGTTGTCGTTGATGCGCCAGTAGACACTTCCGCTCCCGACGCTGTCGTCCTGGAAGAACGGGTTGCCGTTGAGGTAGCGCTGCGAAAGCGTGAAAGCGAGGTCACGGATCGGCTGCCAGCGCAGGTAAGTGTTCACGTCGGTGAAACTGCCGTCGCCGTCCGAGATGGGCAACTGGGTGAACATACCAAGGTTGAACCAAGGCACCGGACTGAAAGTGATGTTGTTGTAGAGATTCGAGAGGGCGCCCGGGTCGTCGAGATAGGGATTCTCGAAGTTGACGTCGACAAATGTGTCGAGCGTGAACCATGCGAAGGTATCGTTGTCCCGGCGGGTCAGCAGGCGGTTGCGCACACCGAGGCGGAGAATGTTGGAAGTATCGATGCTGTCGATCGCGGAGAACTGCGGGAAGTCGAGCGAGGGCAGGATGGTCGAGGGCACCAATCGGTCGAACTGCAGGATCTCGTCGGGACTCAGGCCCATGTTGGCCACATACGAGTAGTTGGCATAAGGCTGGATGACGTGCATCAGGCCGTCCAAACCGAAGAAGGTCGACTGGATGTTTTCGTATTTGGCCGAGAGTTTGAAGGACACCTCCAGCCCCGCATTGACGATCGGACGGAAGGTGCCGCTATCGTAATCCCCGCCCAAGGCCACATCCTCCGAGTTGCCGGTCCTGCTGTAGTAGGTGCCGCGGAAACCGAGGCGCGGCGTGAGGGACAACCAACCGAAATACGTGCCTGGATAGGAAATCTGGTGGAAAGTGTCGAATCGAACCGCGCTGTAGGAGTTCAAATCCCCCAGGTCGTCGAGTGCTGCCTCAGGAGCCAAGGCCGGATTGAACACCGCTTCCTGGAGCTGCGTAATGTATTCGGGGAGGGCACCCGCGGGAAACTGGCGCTCAAGATAGCCGATGCGCGTCTGACCATCGTAAAAAATCGGCAGCCCGAACAAGGGCGCCTGCTTGGCCGTCCAGGTGAATTCCGGCAGACGCGAGGTCACCTCCTGCCAGTCGTTCATCTGCCAACGGGCCAAAATATTGAACTGAAAGTTTTCCGTCAGCCAGTTTCCCGAGACGTTGTTGTCCGGTTGCGGATTGACCACAAATTCGTTCGGGAAATAGTCCTGCAGGAAATACTGGTCGCTGATCGCATTTATGTCCGCCGTGGCATAGACGTCGTCGTTCACCACGAGACGGTTCTGGAAAGAAATGATCCAGCGGTCGTTGCTCGGCTCCTCGGTTCTCGTGAAAGCCGTGTTGTTGACCGTCGGGTCATTGTCGTAGGCGTAGTAGGCGCGGAACTTGGCCGTGCTTTCGTCATTCGGTCCATAGACAGAATCGAGATCCAAGCCGACGGCCGCACCGCGCTCGCTGCGATAGTCAAAGCGCGCCGTTGCATCGGTCTTCGTCGTCAGGGGAAAAGTATAACCGAGCAGCAAGAAGGCTCCCCAGGTCGAGTTGAATCCCGGTTTGATATCCCACCCCATCTCGCCCAGCGGCGCGTAGACGTAGGGAAACCAGAAAATCGGGGTCTCGCCGACATAGAGGGTGGCGTTGGACAGAATCACGCGGTCGTCCGGATAAATGCGCGCCGATTTGGCCCGCAGACGGTAGTCGGGCTGGGAGCTATCACTCGTCGTCAGCGTGAGCGAGCGCGCGTTGAACTTTTTCAAGGTGGGAGCGCGCATGCTCAACGTGCTGAACTTGAAAACCTGATCGCCGCCGTCGAAGTTCAGCGCGCGGATCTGCCGGCTCTCCAAATTGTAAACCGCGCGTTGCCCGTTCAGGACCTGATCTTCATTGTAGATGCGGATGTTGCCGACCAGCAGGACCTCACGGGTCTCCGGGTTGTATTCCGCGTAGTCGCAATAGATGTCCGTGCCCTGAAAATGGATCTGCACGTTGTCCTCGGCCACCGCCACGCCATCGACGAAGCGCGTTTCGCCGTCGGCCCGGATCTCCACCGGCACATCGGTGAAACTGCCGAACTGGGCGCGCGCCGGAAGGCAAAGCAATAATAGGCCCAGAAGGACCGGCAGGAGTTTGCGCATGCTGTCGCGAAAACTAGGGGAAAGCCCTCCCCGAGGCCAAGCAAATCCGCCCCCCAACCGAAAGAGATTTCTTCAGGCCTCGTAGCCCTGCGGATTCCTCAAATGCCAAGCCCAGGCGCTTTCCACGATTGGCCGGATATTCTGAAACTTCGGCTCCCAGCCGAGCTCGGCGCGGATCTTTTCCGACGAGGCGATGAGCCGCGGCGGATCGCCTGGGCGGCGCGGCTTTTCCCGCACCGCGATCTCCCGGCCCGTCACGCTGCGGCAGCAATCGATCACCTCGCGCACGGAGGTGCCCCCGCCCGTGCCGAGATTGAAAAAGCCGCTTTGCCCGCGATCGAGCGCGCGGATGTGGGCGTCGGCCAAGTCGAGGATGTGGATGTAGTCGCGGATGCAGGTGCCGTCCGGCGTCTCGTAATCGGTGCCGTAGATTTCAACGGCGTCTTTCTGCCCGAGCGCCACCTTGAGCACATTCGGAATGAGATGCGTTTCGATGCGGTGATGCTCGCCGAATTTTTCCGAGGCTCCCGCCGCATTGAAATAACGCAGCGCGGTGAAGCGCAGCCCGTGGATTTCGTCATACCAGCGCAGGATCTTCTCGAACATCAGCTTCGATTCGCCGTAGGGATTGATCGGCCGCTGCGGCAGCGACTCGTCGATCGGCATGCGCTCGGGCACGCCGAACG
Organism: Chthoniobacterales bacterium; assembly: GCA_044371145.1. Classification (GTDB taxonomy): domain Bacteria; phylum Verrucomicrobiota; class Verrucomicrobiia; order Chthoniobacterales; family JACTMZ01; genus JACTMZ01. The sequence goes on from JBILUI010000154.1 coordinate 3,835, forward strand.
TCGCACAGGTCGAGCTGAAAACGAATTTCTTCACGCCGTTATCCACCATGGCATCGAGCAGATTCACCCCGTTGGAGACATTGTTGCGGAAATACTTGGACGGATTTTCCATCGACTCGCCGACCAGTGCGTTGGCCGCGAAGTGCATGACCGCTTCGGGCCCGAACTCCCCGATGGCCCGCGTCACCGCTTCGCGGTCGGACAAGTCCGCCTGGTAAAATGTGGCCCGCGGATCGACCGCCGCGCGGTGCCCTTCGGTCAGATTGTCGAGCACGGCCACTTCGTGCCCGCGATTGAGCATCTCTTCGACGCAAATGCTGCCAATGTAGCCGGCGCCGCCCGTGACGAAAATCTTCATGCCATTTTCTTACGCGATCGCGCCGCGCGACACAAACCGTCTCTCAATACGCGCAATAGGTGCGGTGGAAAGCGACGTCCAGTTCGATGAGCCGCGCCTGCACGCCGTCGAGATACTCGTGCAATCCCTGACGGAAAATGCCGTCGATCGTCGCATAGTCGAGTTGCGAACGGAGCAACCCGGACATCCGCTCCGGCTCGTTGGAGAAATGGCCTTCGTCGGTCCCGCTGATCTGGTGGAGCGTCTCGTCAAGGCGGTCGACGCAGAAGCGGATCGTCCGCGGAAATTCGTCGTGGCAGATGAGAAATTCCGCCACACCCCACGGCGTCACGTCTCCGCGGCGGATTTTCAAATACGCCTCCATGGCGCTGCAGGAACGGAGCACATACATCCACTGCGAGATGTCCACGTTCCCGCCCACCTGTTCCCCGCTCGGCAGCAGAATATGGTATTTCAAATCGAGGATGCGCGAGGTGCAGTCGGCGCGCTCCATGAATTTGCCCGCGCGGATGAAGCGCCACGCCTCGCCGTGCGTCATGGTCGCGTCGGTCACCCCCTGGATAAGTTGCGATTCGTAAGTGACCTTGTCGTAGAAATCGTGCGAACTGGCCCGGAACTCCCGGGCAGCCGAACCGTCGCGGAAATAAAGATACAGCCCGTTG
>JBILUI010000156.1:0-4775 GCA_044371145.1 Chthoniobacterales bacterium
GGAACATACCGATGGCCACGAGGATGGCGACAAGGAACGGGATGATGCGCAGGGCAACCTGGAAACCTTCCTTCGCGCCTTCGACAAATTCCTCGTAGACGGGGACGCTTCGCAGCGCGGCATAGAGGGGAAAGAACGAGAGAAGGAACGGAATGGCGAGGATCGACAGCGCTTCCACGTAGGACGCAAACCATCCGCGATCTCCGTCGTATCCGGCGCTGGCTGTTTGCCAGACGAGGTAGAGAAAGAAGACGCCAAAGATGGAGAGGAGCAGACGCGAGCGCCAACCGAGTGGGTCGGGTGCCGGTGCGGTCAAGGTGTCCGGCTGGTCGGCGTCTTCTTTGCGTTTAGCCGCTTCATCCGCCGCGGTGACAGGCGGTAGTTTGTAGAATGGAACCTTTTCCAGTGATTTGACCGCGATAAGTCCGACCGCGGTGGAGCAAATCGTGGCGATGAGTGCGGTGCCGATGATGGCCGTGGGCTGGACGGATCCGGCCGCCGCCAGGATGGCCACGGCACTGGCCGGGATGAGCTGCACCGAGCTGGTGTTGAGCGCGAGGAAGGTGCACATCGCATTGGTTGCGGTGCCGGGGCGCGGATTGAGCTTTTCCAGATCCTGCATGGCCCGCAGTCCGAGCGGCGTGGCGGCGTTGGCCAGGCCGAGCATGTTGGCCGCCATATTCATGATCATCGATCCCATGGCCGGATGCTCGGCGGGCACGTCGGGGAAAATGCGCGTCATGAGCGGACGCAGCAATTTGGCCAGCGCATGCATGAGTCCGGATTTTTCGGCCAGGCGCATAACACCGAGCCAGAGCGCCATGACGCCAGCGAGGGGCAAGGCGAGCGTCATGACCGCCGTTTTGCAGGCGTCGAACGCTGCAGTCGTTACTTCCTTAAGTTGTCCCGTGGCCCCGCCGAGGACGACGGCGCCGAGGACGAGGGCCAGCCAGATGTAATTCAGCACGCGGGTTGTTTATCGGGCCGCTGCGATGGCGGCAAGTTAAGCGCGCTGGAGAAGCGGTTTGAGGAAGGGAGCGGTTGGGCTCGCTTTGACTCCGGAGACTTCTTCAGGCGTGCCGGCGGCGACGAGGCGGCCGCCTTCGGCGCCTGCTTCGGGGCCGATTTCGAGGACGTAGTCGGCTTCGGCGATGACGCTGAGATTGTGTTCGATGACGATCACGGTGTGACCTTCGTCGGTCAGGCGGTGAAGGATGCCGATGAGTTGTTCGACGTCGGCCATGTGGAGGCCGATGGTCGGCTCCTCGAGCAGGTAGAAATTGCCGCGCCTATCCTCGCGCAGACGGCGTCCTTTGGTTGCGCCGGTGCGCGAAAGCTCTGTCACAAGTTTGATGCGCTGGGCTTCGCCGCCGGAAAGTGTCGGGCTGGGCTGTCCGAGGGTGAGGTAGCCGAGTCCGGTTTCGACCAAGAGGCGGAGGGCGTGGCGGATTTTCGGATGCGCGTCGAAAAATCCGGACGCCTCTGCGGCGGTCATTTTCATCACGTCGGCGATGGTTTTGCCGTTGTAGGTGATGTCGAGTGTCTGCCGGTTGTAGCGGCTGCCATTGCATTCGCTGCAGGGCAGCCAACTCGAGGGGAGGAAACTCATTTCGAGTTTGATCGCGCCCTGGCCGAGGCAGGTTTCGCAACGTCCGCCGTCGGTGTTGAAAGAAAACCGGCTGGGCGTGTAGCCGCGCATGCGCGAGGCGGGGAGTCCGGCGAAGAGTTGACGGATTTCGTCGAAGACTTTGATGTAAGTGGCGGGCGTCGAGCGCGAGGTTTTGCCGATCGGCGACTGGTCGACCATGTGAACGGCGGCAATGTGCTCGGCGCCGAGCAGTTTGGCATAAGGGGGCGGGGCGGCCTTGCGTGACGGTTTGCGTCCGCGCCGCGTCATCGATTCCTTGAGGGCCGGGACGAGCGTTCCGCGCAGGAGCGAAGATTTGCCCGAACCGGAGATGCCGCAGGCCACGGTGAGACGTCCGAGCGGGATGCGGACATCGATGTTCTGCAAGTTGTTCAGGGTCGCGCCTTTCAATTCGAGCCAGCGAAGATCTTTGTCCTTCAGCGGGCGGCGCGACCCGCGCGAAGGCCGGGCCGGCGGGTGGGCGAGGCAGCGGCCGGTGACCGATTTGTCGGATTTGCGGATTTCGTCGAGCGTGCCGGTGGCCATGACTTCGCCGCCTCGCGATCCGGCGCCGGGTCCGAGGTCGATGATGCGCGTGGCGCGGCGCATCGTTTCCTCGTCGTGTTCGACAACGAGGAGCGAGTTGCCCTGTTTGACCAACTCGTCGAGTGCATCGAGCAGGCTGCGGTTGTCGCGTTCGTGCAGTCCGATAGTCGGTTCGTCCAGCACATAGAGCACGCCGCGGAGATTGGATCCGAGTTGCGCGGCAAGGCGGATGCGTTGCGCTTCGCCGCCGGAGAGCGAGGTCGCGGGACGGTCGAGGGTGAGATAATCGAGACCGACCCGTTGCATGAAGCCGAGGCGTTGCCGGATTTCGGGAAGGATATCGCCGGCCAACGCGCCGTCATTTCCCTCGAAGGCCATTTCCTCAAGGAGTTTTGCCGCATCCCGCGCGCTGGCCCGGGTGAAATCGGCGATCGGGTGTCCGTGCACCTGCACATGGCGGGCTTCGGTGTTGAGTCGCACGCCGCCGCAATCGGGGCACGGTCGTGCGACGTCTTCTTCGGCCTCCTCGCGCGCCGCTTCCTCCTGCAAGTCCGCCTCGAGTTGGGTGCGGGCGTCGTCCGCGCTGAAGTCGCGATCGTAAACCAGCCCGAAGCCACGGCACGTTTCGCACCAACCATGTGGCGAGTTGAAGGAGAACATGCGCGGATCGAGCGGCTCGAAGGCGCGGGCACAGGACGGACAGGCCATCTCGGTGCTGAGCAGGATGCTTTCTTTTCCGCGGACGAGGCGTGCAGTGTTCTTCCCGATTTCGAGGGCGCGACGGGCCAGTTCAAGGGCCGTCTCCTCGGAGGCCTTGGTGGTTTGTCCGACGAGCACGTCGATCGAATGCTCGCGGTAGCGCGAGAGTTCGGGAAATTTGTCCGCTTTGACCAGCTTGCCGTCGACGAGGAGGGTGTCGAAGTCGTGACGCACTGCCCATTCGGCGACTTCCTTGTGGTAGCCCTTGCGCGATTTTATCAGCGGCGCGAACACTTGGACCGGACCGGACTGCGAGAATTTCCGGAGCTGCTCCGCGACTTCGGCCAGCGTGGTGGTTTGCACCGGCACGTGGCACGAAGGACAGAATTGCGTGCCGAGTTTCGAGTAGAGCAACCGGAGGAAATGGTAGACCTCGGTGATGGTGGCCACGGTCGACTTTCCGCCACCCCGCGAGATGCGCTGCTCGATGGCCACGGCCGGCGGCAGCCCTGCGATGTGGTCGACATCTGGTTTTTCCATTTGCTCGACGAACTGCCGCGCGTAGGTCGACATGCAATCGAGGAAGCGGCGCTGTCCCTCGGCGAAGAGAATATCGAAGGCGAGGGAGGATTTTCCCGATCCGCTCAGCCCTGTGACGACGACAAATTCGTCGCGCGGGATTTCGAGCGAAATGTTTTTCAGGTTGTGCTCGCGGGCACCGGTCACGCGAATGCGGTGATCGTCCGGCGTCGCCGCCGGCGGAACGGGTTCGGCCGCGCGCAGTGTTTCTTCGTGGGGTCTTTCTTCGAGGGCGGCGCGCAGGAAGGGCGCGGTGCGCGACTCCTGGCTGGCGGCGATCTCCTCGGGGGTTCCCGCGGCCACCACGCGTCCGCCCTCGTCGCCGGCCTCCGGACCGATATCGATTACGTGGTCCGCGCATTTGATCACTTCCACATTGTGTTCGATGACAACCAAGGTGTGCCCTGCTTCGACCAAGCGCTCGAACACGCGGAGCAGGCGCGCGATGTCGTCGAAGTGCAGGCCCGTGGTAGGTTCGTCGAAAAGAAGCAGCGAGGCCTCGGCTTCGGCGTCCGCGAGGTGTGCCGCCAGCTTGAGGCGCTGCGATTCGCCGCCGGAAAGGAAGCTGGTGGGCTGACCGAGACGAAGGTAGCCGAGGCCGACGTCTTCCAAGGTTTGCAGCGGCCCGGTGATTTTGGCGTGCTTGGGAAATTGGGCGAAGAAGGCGAGCGCTTCGGACACGGTCATTTCCAGGACGTCGTGCACCGACCGGCCCTGGAGTTGCACCTTGAGGACATGCGGCTGGAAACGTTTGCCGCCGCAAGAGGCGCAGACGAGCGAGACATCGCTGAGGAACTGCATTTCGATGCGCTCGTAACCGAGCCCGGCGCAGCGTTCACAGCGCCCGCTGTTTGAATTGAAGCTGAAGGCGGACGCGCCAAGGCCGGAGCCTTTGGCCGCGGGTGTCTGGGCGAAGAGATCGCGGATGTGGTCCCACGCGCCGAGATAAACCACCGGCGTGGAGCGCGAGGATTTGCCGGGCGGCGATTGGTCGACCATGACGACCTGTCCGACATGTTCGATGCCGGTGAGACGTTTGATCGTGCCGGCTTCCTCTTCCACGGGTTCGCCGCGTTCGCGCAGCAGGTTGCGGTGGAGGAGCCCGTGGACCAGTGTCGATTTTCCCGAACCGGAGACACCGGTCACGCAGTTGAAAACACCGAGCGGAAAATCGGCATCGAGTTTTTTGATGTTATGCAGGGACGCGCCGCGCAGTTTGAGAAATTGCTTCGCTTTGCGACGTTTCGCCGGAACGGGTATCGAGCGGCGTCCGAGCAGGTAATCCGCCGTGAGCGAATCCGGTGCGTCGGCGATCAGTCGCGGC
>JBILUI010000042.1:0-16940 GCA_044371145.1 Chthoniobacterales bacterium
TGGGAGATACGGGTGTTCCTGACCGTCATGCCGGACACCTGTGTCCCCGAGATTCCCGCGGCGACGGCGCCGTAGTTGGTTATTCCGGTAATCGTATTGCTGGCGGCGGGAGAGCCGACCAGTTGGAAGTTGGCCGATCCGTAGGTCACCAGCCCGTTGACCGCCGCGCTGTTGCTGTTACCCACCACGTTCGCGATGGTGACGTTGGAAAACACCGCGTTCGGCGAAAAGAGCACCGACATGCCGTTGCAGAGATTCTTCGCATTTCCGACTGCCACCGAGTTGGACACGCCCGTCACCGTGGTGCCGAAGACCTGCAACCCCGGCGCGAGGAGAGCATCCAGCCCGGCCACCGACATGACATTCGTGCCGCCGGAGACATTGCTGATGACCACGTTGGAAACGGTCACGCCGCCCAACCCGGCTTCGATCGAGATCCCGGCGGTGGGATTGAGGAGATCTTCGACAAAGTTCGGCGCATTGGTCGTGGGGTTGTGAATGTCGGCGATGGTCAGATCCCCGAGCCAGATCTGTGTCCCGCTGACCACAGACACGCCGTTGCGGCGGAAGCCGCGGATGGTTCCGTTGGTCACCGCGACGGTCGCCACGTTGGAGAGAATGATCCCCGCGAGATTCCCCTCGCTGGTCGCGGAGTTGGTCGCGGTGATCGTGTAGCCGTTGAGGTTGAGATCGACATCGTTGGCCACAATGGCGATGGGGGCGGTTACGTTCGTGTTGGTGCTCGACCAGACAACGTCGTTGGTCAGGACATAGTCACCCTCGACGAGAATCGGAAGCGTCGCATTGTTCGAGATGAGTGAATTGAGCGGAACAATCTCCGCGCGGACAACGGACAAGGCAAAAGCGCATGACCAAGCAACGAAGACCGACGCGAGGAAAGCGCGTTTGGTTTTCATGAGGATAAAAAGGCGCCCCGTTTCTACTGATTACTGAAGATGACGCGGTAGAAATTGTTTGTTCCCGCAGTGATGGGAACGGTGAATTCTTTGCGCTGGTAGTAAGTGGGCAGCGGGATATTTAGCTGATTCGTCGCGTTGGTCACCGTGGCGGAATAATTCGTCCAAGGACCGGTCGAAAGATTGGTCGTGTTTTGCACGGTGTAAGGCGAAGGGACGACATTGTTGGTCAGTCCGAGGTAGCTGATGTTGGAGCCGGAGATGTTGATGAGATACGGCGTGGGATTGGTCGGATTGCCGCCGAAAGCGTATTCGTCGTTGTTGTCAAACCCGTCATTGTCGGGATCGGCAGTGGTGTTGGTGTTCGACCCGGAGAGAGCCCATGCGCCGGCCCAAGAATTATATGTGAGGTAAGGCGGGGGCGAGCCGGCCACGTTGATCGTGAAGGTCGCGATGTTGGTCATCGCAGAAGGCACGCCGGCACCGTTGGTCACGATGTTTACCGCTGTGCTGGTCACGGTGTAGGTGCCTGGTGTGGTCGGTGTTCCGTAGACGGAGAGCGCGAACTCGCCGTCGAGCATGCCGTGCCCGAATGCATCGGGTCTGGTCGAAACGGTGAGCGTGTTGGTCATGCCCGGCGGAAGGCCGGTCAGCGCAAAGTAAGTGGGACCGTTGCTGTAGGTGACGACGAGATTGGTGTAGGCGTTGGTCGAGACCGAGAAGCTGTTCGGCCCATAGAGCACAGGAGCGTTGGAGGCCGCGCCCAGGCTCGTTAGAGTTGTATTAATGACAAGCGGAAGGGTGAAATTCGTGACCCCCGCGCTGTTCGAAGCCGTAATGGCCACGTTGTTGGAACCATGATCGATGGCTGCGCCGATGATTTGTCCGAAGACTTGGCCGCCCTGAACATGGTTCACCAAATAAAAGCCGCGCGGGAGACCAGTAGCCGACCAAGACGCGCCGGAGGCGACGGTCATCGAGTCGGCATTGTTGGAAACCGTGACCTGGGGCCCCGCCGATGGAACCTCGCTCCAAGGCGGAAATTGGAATAGATTGCTGACGTTGGTGATGCGCGGCGCATAGCGATTGAGGACTCCGAGCGTGGTTGGGATTAATGGACCGACCGGCGCGACGGCTGGGGCGGCGAGAGTGAAGTTGGCCGTGGAGACGGCGTTGGTCGAAAGATTCGGTGTCAAATTCGCGTAGAGCGACTTCACCTCGAGCAGACCCGTGGTTCCGGGCGTTCCGCTGGGAACGGTGACCACAAGGTTGGTGTAGGGGTAGGACGGAGCGACAAAGCTCGTCGTGGAGGTCTGCTGGGCGAGGTGTTTGAAGAACACGACATTGGTCACGCCGTAGAAAAATCCACGCAGGGTGATGTTCGATCCGGATTGTGTGCTGGTCGGTTCGAATCCCGAGATCTGCGGCATGGGAATGCCGAAGTCGTTTGTCCAACCAACCCCGTTGGTCGCCAGCTGGCCATTCCCGTTGGTAAAAACCCGTTGCACGATGACCGGGCCACGGTAGACACCAGTCCAGTTGGTAGCCGGAAGAGTCGCCGTGATGGTGGTGCCGTCGACTACGGTGAAGCCATTGGTCAGCAGCGGACCGTTGACGAATTGAATTTGGTTGAGCGGGGGTATACCGGGGTAGTTGGTGAAATTGTATCCTTTGATCGTGATGGTCTCGCCTGGCATGGCCACGGCCGACACGTCGACATTGGTCGGGTAGTTGTTGGTGACGAGCACATTGGTCACCGTGGGATCCGTATCCACCGGTGCCACATAGATCGGAATGGTGGCGACGGTGAGGTCGTTGCTGCTGTAGGGCATCAGACCGATGCTGGCGTAGCCTCCCGCAGCGAGGCTGGAGCCCAGGGTGCCGGTGATGGTCCGCGTGGCAGGATCGTAGCTCAGGCCATTCGGGAGCGAGCCGATGCGCAGGCCGCCGCCGTTGGTGTTCGTCGCGGCAATCTGCAGCGAGGGAAAAGCAAACTGGGGCTGCCACCCGCCGGGGTCTGCATTGGTCATCCGCACGACGAGCAGGTTGGTGTTGGTCGGTGCAAGCGCGCCGAGGTTGGCCGTGGTCACGTAAGGGAAATTGGTGCTAGGGATGGCCACGCCGTTGGTCGTGATGAGGGAGATAGCCGGGCGGTTGGCGGACGGCGCGGGCGCGGGCACATCGTAAAAATAGATTTCGAGCCAGACATTGGTGTTGGTGTTCGCGGCACCGAGGGGCAGGCCGGGCGTGAAGCCCTCATATTCCATGCGATCGCTGATCGGATGACTGTAGATCGAGGGGTTGATGGTGAAGACGCTGTTCCCCCACTTGCTATACCAAGTGTAGTCCGTGGGACTGGCCGGCTGCAGTTGCGCGTAAAGATTGGTCTGCTGCCACCATTGCGGGGACGTCATCGAGCCGATGGGAACATTCGGCGGAGTGGTGTTGGTGTTGTTGGTGATGCGGCCTTGGGCGTTGTATTGCCAGCCGTTGGTGTAGCCCATCACCGGGCTGTGCACGAAACCGCCGGCGAAGCCGAAGGCGATCTCGTTGAGGAAAGCGTCGAGGACGTAGGGATTCCAGTTGGGCGAGTTTTTGTTCTGACCGGCCCCGTAGTTGCTGTTGGTGTAGTTGGCCAGGTTGGTCCAGGCGAACTGGTTGGTCACGCCGCCCGCGTAGAAAGTGACATAGCCCTGGTTCGCGGGTCCGTTGAAGGAAGCCGGTGCGGCGTAAACGTAGAAACTGAAGACGGAGTTGGTCGGGCTGCCGCTGTCGGGCGTGTAGGCCGCAGCCAAGTTACCGGTCGTCCACGAGTTGGTGACCTTTGTTCCGTTGGTGAAAGTGACAATATTGGTGATCGTCACATTGGTCAGCACGGGCACGGGAGTGACGTAGTTCGAGGACAAGGGACCCCATTGGGCGAGCTGGTTGGTGTTGGGTGTGAAGGTCAGATCCGCCGCGAAATACCAGAGGGATTGAGCGCACCACGATTCGGCATCGGGATCTCCGATCAGCTTTTCGATCCGCGTGGAGTTGGAATTTCCGGGAGTCGGGTTGGTTGTGGCCAAAGCAACTTTGCTCACGTAGGGCGACACAGGCGTGGCATTAAAGCCGGGCCAACCGGTGTAGTAGTTGCCGGCATCCAGAGGGCCGGAGTTCGTGTTCGTGGCATCGCCGTTGGCGATTTGGATGGCGCCGTTGAGCGCGGAGCTCGGGCCGATGAGGCGGATGAGGTTCGGGTTGGGTGCGGGCCCGAACCAGCTGGCACCAGGTTGCAGACGAATGCCGGGCAGGGCGGCGGCCAGATTATTGGAGTTGGTCACCCCGACCGGAGCACTGCCGGGATAGAGACCGCTGCTGTTGGCCAGGCGCAGGAGGGCGGGCACGGCAATGGAATTGATCATGGTAACATCTGCGGTGTCGTAGCCACCGCCGGTGTAAGAGTATTCAATTTCCCCGAAGGGCGCTTGGCTCCATTGCAGGCCGGGGGCCGCCGCCGCCGCAGGGTTGCCAACCCGAGTGTCCAAGGCGTTGGTGTAAGCTTGTTCCGTGAGCCCGATCCAGATGGTGCCGCTTTGCACGTTGCTCACGTAGAGCGTTTGGTATGCGAGCGGTTGTCCGGTGATGTTGTTGTTTGTGATCACCGTCGGCAGATTTGACGCGCCGACCGAATAGCCGTTCGCTACCGTGTTGGTCGTTCCGGATGCGACGTAGAAAAAGCTGCAGTCTCCGGCCAAGTCATTGGCCCCGGTGCCCACGGGAAGAACCTGCACGGGAACCGTTTTGTCGGCCCGCATGTCAAAGAAGCGGACTTCTAGCGGTGGAAGCGGTTGCACGGTGATCGTGATGTTAGTCGTAGCAAATGAATTGTTGGACGAATTCGAGGCGATGAGCGTGAAGGTGTTGGTCGAGGCATTCGAAGTGGCCACATAGTTGACCGGGCCGAATTGGTCGAAGGTGGGATTGCCGACCGTGAGGTTCAGGTTCGTTGTTGCCGCACTGCTGAGGACGGTCAGCCGGTCGGCGTTGGTGGTGGGAACAAAATAAGTTTTGCGCGCGTTGGGATTCGTCTGCGCCACGGCCCAAATGTTGGTCTGCAAAGACGGGAGGAAGGACGCGTTTTGCGCCCACGCGTTCGGCGCAAGGTAAGCAATCAGTGCCAATAAAAAAGCCGCGCGAAGGCGCGGCCGGACAAACGGGAGACGGGTGGCTGCGGCGGAGAGCGCCACCGCAAAAGAGCCGGGGGGATTCATGGGCTTTCAGTAATCAACATCCTTTCTTCTTGGGAATCAACCGCCAAAAGCCTTTTTTCCTTCGTTTCTTTCTGTTCAAGCGACTTCGCTGCTGCCTTGGCATCGTCAGAGGCGTGCCCTACCCTTCCGCTCCATGAACATGCCGCGCATCATCTTTATCTTCGCAGTCATCTTTGTCCTTCTCGGGGTCGGAGCCTACCTGATCACCGGAGCGCAATCTTGGACCGCGCTTATTCCAGCCATTTTCGGACTGCTGTTGGCCATCGCCGGCGGTGTTTCGCTCAAAAACCTCAAGCATGGCGGACATTTTGCCGCGACGGTCGGATTGCTCGGATTTCTCGGCACGGCCAAAAGCCTCGGGAAGATTCCCGCGCTTCTCTCCGGCGAACCGGTGGAACGTGCCGCTGCGGTCGGCGTGCAGGCCGCTTTCGCGATTCTTTCGCTCATCTTCATCGCGCTCTGCGTGAAGTCGTTCATCGACGCGCGCAAAGCCCGCTCCTGATGTCCCCTCACCGCTGCTGGGCGGAAATCGACCACGCCGCGCTGCGCCACAACGCGGCGGCGGTGCGGACCGCAATAGGTAAGAAACCCGGCATCATTACCGTGGTCAAAGCCGACGGCTACGGCCACGGTGGACCTGATGTGGCGCGCACGCTCGCGCCTTTCGCCGAACAACTCGGCGTGGCCACGCTCGGCGAGGCGCGCGCCGTGCGTGCTGTGGTGGCGAACAAAGTCATTCTCATCCTCAGTCCATCCTTGCCCGGCGAACGCGAGGATGTGGTGCGCGAGGGATTCATTCCCGTGGTCTCGAGCACAGCCGAAGCGAAGGCCTACGCGCACTTGGCGAAGGGCAAACCCGCGCGCATCCATTTGTGCATCGACACCGGCATGGGACGCATCGGCGTCTGGCAGGACGACGCGATCAAGACCGCGCAGGAGATCGCGGCGATCGACGGGATCGAGGTGGAAAGTGTCTCGACACATTTGCCCGTGGCGGACAGCGATGCGGAGTTCACTGCGCAGGAATTGGCCGGGTGGGACAAACTCGTCGCGCACCTGCGGCCGATTTTTCCCGGTGCGAAATTCCACGCGCTGAACAGCGCGGCATCACTGGAGCATCCGCAACACGCAGCCGACCGCGTGCGCCCCGGTCTCGCGCTTTATGGCATTTCTCCCCTCCCCGCATTTCAAAAGCTGCTTAAGCCGGTCATGACCTTGAAAACACACATCAGCCTGGTGCGCGATGTCGGCCCCGGGCGCGGGATCAGTTACGGGCGTGATTTCATCACCAAGGAACCGATGCGCATCGCCACGCTGGCCATGGGCTACGCGGATGGCTATCCGCGTCAGACTTCGAATAAAGGCGCGCAGGTGCTCATCCGCGGCAAGCGTTGTCCGATACTTGGGCGTATCACCATGGACCAATTCATGGTCGACGTGACCAATCTCCCCCGCGATGTCGCGCCCGGCGAGGAGGTCGTGCTTTTCGGCAAACAGGGAGATGAGGAAATTACGGTCAATGAAGTGGCGGCATGGGCCGGGACGATTACTTGGGATATTCTTACGCGATTGGGTAAGCGAGTCGTTTTGGAGCAGAAAAATACCTAGCCACGGATTGGCACGGATAAACACGGATAGAAGAGGATTTTTTTCTCGCCGGCACACCGGCGAGAAAAGTATTTCGCCCGAGGACATGACAAAGTTGCGCGTTGTGACGCGCAACTTTTGGTTTTTATCCGCGCTTATCCGCGTTAATCGGTGGCTAAGATCTCTTACGCGTTCCTGCCGCAGCAGGCCTTGAACTTTTTGCCGCTACCGCACGGGCAGGGATCGTTACGGCCGACTTTGGGAGCTTCGCGGCGTGTCGGCAGCTCAATCTTGAGTTCACCCTGCTCAGCCGGCGCAGACTTGGCCGGAGTTGGACGACCACCATCGGTCGATTCTCCGCCGGATAGTTTTTGCTGCAACTGGGATAGGAAAGTTTCGAAAGAGGCGAGATTCGTCGTGCTGCGGAAAAGATTGGTCAGGACTTCGCCCCGGATGCGGTCCATCAGTTCGACGAACATCTTGTAGGCCTCGCTCTTGTATTCGACGAGCGGGTCCTTCTGGCCGTAAGCGCGCAGGTAGACGCCTTCGCGGAGGCCGTCCATGGCGTAAAGATGCTCCTGCCAGAGGCGATCGATCGCATTGAGCATGATGTAACGCTCAAGGGCTTTGAGCGCGTCGCCCTGTTCGTGTCCGGCTTTCAACTCGTAGGCCGCTTTGATTTTTTCGACGAGGAATTTGCCGTTCTCCTCGACCGTGCGAGTTTCGAACTTCGCGGTGTGTTTCTTGAGTCCGAGCGGGAAAGTTTGGTTGACCCACTGCAGCAGGTCATCGTAATCCGGTTCGCCCTGCTCGCCGGGTTCGAGGAGTTCCTCCACTTTCTTCGGCACCATCTCGTCAATGACCTCGTAGACCATGGTGCGGGGGTTGTCCGTCTCGATGGCGTCATTGCGGTAGCCGTAGATGACCGCGCGTTGCTGGTTCATCACGTCGTCGAATTCCAGCGTGCGCTTGCGGATAAGGTAATTGCGCTGCTCGACACGTTTCTGCGCCGTCTCGACGCTCTTGTTCAGCCACGGATGTTCGAGTTCCTCGCCCTCCTCCATGCCGAAGCGTTCCATGATCTTGGTCATGCGGTCGGCCGCGCCGAAGTTGCGCATGAGGTCGTCCTCGAAGCTGACAAAAAACTGCGAGCTGCCGGGGTCGCCCTGGCGTGCGCAACGGCCGCGCAGCTGGCGGTCGATACGGCGCGATTCGTGGCGTTCGGTGCCTATAACATGCAGTCCGCCCACCTCTTGCACGCCGGACCCTAGTTTGATGTCCGTGCCGCGGCCGGCCATGTTGGTCGAGATAGTTACCGTGCCGGGTTGGCCGGCGCGGGAAACGATCTCGGCTTCCTGAAGGTGGAATTTGGCGTTGAGGACGTTGTGCGGAATCTTTTCGCGCTTGAGCATGCGGCTGAGGAGCTCGGACGACTCCACGCTAGCCGTGCCGACAAGCACCGGCTGATTTTCCGCGTGGCGCTTTTTGATCTGCTCGATGACCGCGTTGTATTTCTCGCGCCGCGTCTTGTAGATGCGGTCGTTGGAATCCTTGCGCGCCACATTGCGGTTGGTCGGGATGACGACAACATCCAGCGCGTAGATGTCGTGAAACTCATTGGCTTCGGTCTCGGCGGTGCCGGTCATGCCGCCGAGCTTCTCGTAGAGACGGAAGTAATTCTGGATGGTGATCGTGGCGAGCGTCTGGGTCTCGCGGTCGATCTGCACGCCCTCCTTGGCTTCGACGGCCTGGTGCAGCCCGTCGCTCCAGCGGCGCCCGGGCATTTTACGTCCGGTGAACTGGTCGACGATGAGAACTTTGTTTTCTTCCACGACATATTCGACGTCCTTCTCGTAGAGGCAGTAGGCCTTGAGGAGCTGCGTGATGTTGTGAATGCGTTCGGCCTGTGCGTCAAAATGCTGCTGCTTCTTGGCTTTGGCCTCGATTTTGTCTTTGGGCGAGAGAGCGGCATCGAGGTCGATGTCGGTGAATTCATTGATCAGGTCGGGCAGGACGAAAGCGTCCGGATCGTCCGGGTTCATGAACGAGCGGCCTTTTTCCGTGAGGTCCGCTTCGTGCTGGCGCTCTTCGATCGTGTAGAAGAGCTCCTCTTTCAGCGCGACGAGGGCCTCTTTGTTCGTGTCCTGGTAAAAGGCCAGTTCTGCCTTATCGAGCAACTTGCGCATTTCGGGCTCTTCCATGAGACGAAGCAGGCCTTTGTTGCGCGGTTCGCCGAGTTTGGCTTTGAACAACGCGCGGCCGGCGGCCTCGTTATCGCCCTTTTCGAGCAATTCCTTCACCTCGGTGATGAGGCGGTTGCAGAGCATGGCCTGCTTGCGCACGAGCTGGTCGACCAGCGGCTTGAAGCGGTCGTATTGGTGCGTGGAGACGGTGGCCGGACCGCTGATGATGAGCGGCGTGCGGGCTTCATCGATGAGGATGGAGTCCACTTCGTCGACGATGGCAAAGTAGTGTCCGCGCTGGACCTGCTGCTCTTTGGATGTGGCCATGCCATTGTCGCGCAGGTAATCGAAGCCAAATTCGCTGTTCGTGCCGTAGGTGATATCGCAGGCGTATTGCGCGCGGCGGACTTCCGGGGATTGGTCGTGTTGGATGATCCCGACGGTGAGGCCCAGGAAGCGGTAGATTTCCCCGACCCATTCGGCGTCGCGGCGAGCGAGGTAATCGTTGACCGTGACCAGGTGCGCGCCGCGGCCGGCGAGCGCGTTGAGGTAGAGCGGAAGCGTGGCAACAAGCGTCTTACCCTCACCCGTGGCCATTTCGGCGATGCGGCCGCTGTGCAGGACCATGCCGCCGATCAGTTGGACGTCGAAATGGACCATTTGCCATTCGATCGGATGGTCCACCACGGTGATGGTGCGTCCGGTGAGGCGGCGGGCCGTGTTTTTCACCACGGCGAAGGCCTCGGGCAGGACCTCCTCAAGAGCCTTCTGCTGCTCCTTGTAGTCTTCGATGGCCGAGATGCGCGCCTTCCATTCGGCGGTCTTGGCACGCAGGTCGTCGTCGGAGAGTGACTGGTATTGCTTCTCGAACTCGTTGATCTTGCGAACGATCGGCATCATGCGCCGCACTTCGCGCTGGTTCTTCGACCCGACGATTTTCCTGATGATGAAATTGATCATGCTTTGCCTGCCGCGCGCCGGATTAGCGCGAAACATTCCAGAGTATCTTCAGAGAGCCACAGGGAAAAGGCTTTCTTGAACAGAAGATAACGAAGCGAACGAAGGGGACCGGAGAGAGTAGTTCCGGGCAGCAAAAAGGGCGCCCGAAGGCGCCCTTTTGTGAAACATTCGGCTGAGGAATTAGGCCCGGCGACGGCGGCGCATGGCGTAACCACCGAGGGCCAAGCCGCTCAGAGCGAGCAGGGCGTATGTGGAAGGCTCGGGAACCACGGCAATATTGGACACAGTCGAGTTGAGTGTCTCCGCGCCACCGCCGTTCCAAGTCAGCACAAAGGACCCGACATCAGAGTAGTTTCCGCTGCCTGGGGTAATGATTGACAAGTTGTTGTACACAGGAGTGGCGGTTAGCCCCACCGTGGTTCCCTCCCAGATATCGATGCTAGCGAAAGCGCTATCAAAGAACTCGAGTGAGAAGGGTATGTCGGGGTTGGTGCCCGAAACGCTCATGAAGAGGGTAAAGACGATGCCGGGGCCTACTTGAGACGACCAATCTTGGGCCGAGGCCAATTGCCCAAAGACATTATCGCCGAAATTAACCGTGCCGTTGTAGACGAAGCCAGATGATGTCTGCGCCCCGAGGCCGGTAAAGGTCGTAGCGACCACACCACCGAATGCAGCCGGGTCGGAGAGCGAAAGCAGGTCGGTCTGCGCATTGGCAATCGGTGCAATGGCGACGGTCATGGTGGTTACTAATATGAGCAGGGCTTTTTTCATGGTTTGGGAGTTGGGAGTTAGGACGATTAATTAAGAGTGTAAGGAACGGGGCGAGCGAGCGTTGAGAAGCCCGCGGCATTGCCCTTTTTGATGATTTGCACGGCAGAGCCGATCGGAATGTTTACGGCGTCTTGGCTGGCAGGGAGGGGAAAGCGTCTCCAATTTGTCCCATTGTAGTAATAAGTCGTAGCCGATCCATTTGCGACCACCACAACGTTATCGGAGCTCGTTTGATTAGTGCCGACAACCCAACCGGGCAAATTTTGAATTCCCAAACCGCGCAAGTTATTAGTCGTTGGCCAGTAGGAAGAGAGTATGGTGACGCCACTGTTCTTGACGGCTACGGCGTTGCTAAGGACGGGCACTTGCCCCGTGCTGACGAAGCTCAAGCTATTGCTGGCGAGCCGACTGTAAGTGACGCCGTAGTTCGGCGAAAGGGCCACATTGTTGGCAACCGAGGGAGGAGACGACCGCGTCCAGTTGGAGGTATTTGTATTGAAGAAGTAGGTTGCGGGGGAGCCATTGATGGTGACAATGATGTTGTCAGCGGAGGACGCGTTCGACCCCCCTCTGATACCGGTAGCACTCGGTGAGCCAAACCAACTCAGTGTGTCGCAGGCGAAGAGTTTGTAGCCATTACCTGCAGCCACTCCCACGTTTGCCAAATTGTTGGTGACCGGCGTCATGTCAAGGGCGCTGATGAATAGGCTGGTCGCAGTGTTGGCGAGGGCGGCGCTTCCGGACGAACCATTGCTAGCGGCAGACGACGCAACGAGGAAAAACCGGCCTGCGGCAGGGCCACTGGTGATTTGGACAACAAAGGGAGAAGACGGCTGCGAGAGTGCTCCGGGCGTCCATCCGGCGTTAGAAACAACGATAGAATTGGAAGCGACGGAGGTGATAGTTCCCACAGTCAAGCCCAAGACCGAGGAGTCAACGTCGAGCAAGGGTATGGAAAGCAAGGTCTGTCTGCGCGATGAGCCAGTGCCAGGAGTGACGTTAATTGTAGTAAATCCAACCGGGTCGGTAGCCACAGTTGTCTGGGCGTTGAGATTGGGTTGCGAGAGCGCAAAAGATGTCGCCAAGGCGATGAGGGGAAGCCGATGCAGTTTCATGCTGGAAGTAATCTAGGCATCTGGGGGGGTCTGTCAACGGGTTTTGTGCTTTTTTTTTGCCACGCCCGCCGTGCAGCCGACAGAGTGATTCACGGCAGTTTCGGTAGCGCCGACTGTGGCACGGGCACCGCCTTCGGTCCTGAGACAAACGGGTCGGCAACCAAGGAAATCAAGGTCTGTCGCGCCGCGAAAGGAGCAAGGGAAGCCGGAGACTGTCTCTCTTCCGCATTCTGGCTGCCGAAGTCTTCGAGCGCCTGAGCCCAAGGAGAGCCCTCACCGGCCTCGAGGCTGCCGAATACGGAGTCGCCTGCTTCGGCGGAGGCGAAAACAATTTTCGCGGCGATCACGTCGGAACTCTCCCACGGATTGAAGCGGTGCAGCGCAGCCAAAGCTCGTACCCTCCCCTCGTCTTCGCGTCCCGCGTAACGCGAAGCATCGCCCCAAAAAAACCACGCGGGCGCATAAAAGTAATCCGCTTCGGTCGCCTCGGCGAAATGGGCCGATGCGGCATCTGCCGCGGAGGACATTTCGCGATCGCTCGCACCGCGGTTGATCCATTTGTCCATCCCAAGCAGGACCGATGCGCCTGCGGCGTGGTCGTCTTTTTTCTTCGCGGCGCCGGCGGCCGCGCGCATCTCGATGAATTGTTTTTCGTTCAGCGCGATCTCGGCAAAGGCCACGTCCAATCCCGGAACCGAGGGATCGGCGCGGCGCGCACGGTCGAGCCCCGCGAGAGCACCTGCGGTGCGCTTCTCGTTCTTCGCGGTAATGGCCTCATCGAGCGCGGCAAGCGCCGCAGTGCGCGCTTCCGTGTTGTCAGGAGCACGGTCGATTACGGCCGCTACTCGCGTCTTGGTTTTTTTCGATTGCCAGGCATACCCACCGAAGAAGCTGGCGACGGCAAGCAAGGCGGCAACGAGCAGAAAAATCCGCGGGGCCCGCTCATGGCGCCGGCGGGCGGAAGACCAACGCCTTGAATCGCTGCGGCCAGAAAAAATCATCGTGAGCATTATGGGGCGCGTCTGCGGCCACTGCAATGCAGCGCGGGTTTGTCCGTGCGCGGCGGCGTGAGGAACGCTATCAAGCGTCCATGGCCTCGTTTGAGACAAACATCACCATCCGTTTCGAGGATGCCGACCCGGCAGGGATCGTGTTCTATCCCCGCGCCATCGCGTTGGCCCATGGCGTGATCGAGGATCTCATCCGTCAGACCGAACTGGGTTGGCACGGGTGGTTCGAGAACCACGGCTTGGCCGCACCAGTGCGGCACGCCGAGGCGGATTTCTTCGCGCCGATGCGCGCAGGTGAGACTCTCAAGGCGCGCGCTTGGGTGGAAAAACTCGGCGAGACCTCTGGGACGTTTTTGGTGGAGTTTCGCGGTAGCGAAGGCGAAATGCGCGCGCGCATCCGCACGGTGCATGTGCTGGTCGATCGCAACACGAAGCAGCCGCTGGCGCTGACGCCCGAAGTGCGGCGGGCGCTGAAGCAGTTCGTGGCTTGAGCGCCATCCATGATCTTGCGCCATAGAGCGCAACGCACCTGCTCCCGTCGGACGAGACAAGCCCGTCCGCGCGGGCCAAACAAGTGATGCCAGTCTTCCCGTAAGTGACAAGCCCGTCGGCGCGGGCGAAGATACATGTGGGTATCCGGATACATCTCCGGAACAGGCAATGCCGTCTGCGCGGGGCAAAAACGCTGGCGCGCAAGCATTCCAAAACGAGCCACGCCCGCGGGCGCGGGCAATTAGCGTCTGATTTTTTTGCCGAGCGGGCTGATGGCTACCGGGCCCACGCGGAATGCGGCAGGACGAGCGTAGGGCGGAAAAACGTCCAGCGCTCCCCTCACCTCGGCTTCGGCAGCGGCATTTTCCGCAACGACACTCAAAGCGGAGCCATTGCGTTCATCGGGCTCCACATCGATGCGCACCAATCCGGACGATACTCGCATCTGTAACTCGCGCTCGAGACCCGCGACATCGACCAACTCGCCGCGGATTTTGACCAAATCATCGCCGCGGCCGAGAAAGTAGAGTTGGCCATTGCGCAGTTCGGCGCGATCGCTCGTGCGGAACCAGCCGTCGGTCTTCGGGTCCTCCCAGCGCGCCGAGCCGTCCGAATCGAAAAGCATCCAGCCGGTGAGAAGCGACGATCCGCGCAACTCGAGCACACTCCCCTCGCCAACCCGCGCCTCGAAATGATCAAGCAGCGGCAACCAGGAGAAATCGTCCGCGCCGGGCCGGGCTGTGGCAACTTGTGAGGCTGTTTCGGTCATCCCGTAACTGGGCAGAAGCGGCCAACCGAGTTCCGCAGCACGGATGCGAAGCGTTTCATCAAGCGCACCGCCGCCGACAACAACGGCGCGCAAAGTCGGAGGGCTCGAAATGCTCCTGCCGAGAATGTCATGCACCTGCGCCGGGACAAGTGAGGTCAGCGTGGCGCCATAATCCTTGGCGCGGCTTGCGAATTCATGAGCGTTCCAGTTCGACAGAAATTCGCAGCGACTTCGGGTCAAAGCAGCGCGCACAACAATGCCGAGTCCGCCGACATGGAAGAGCGGGAGCGGATTGATCCAGCAATCCGAAGGGCCCACAGCCAATCGAGCATTCACGGCGGTGGCGCTGGCCT
Source organism: Chthoniobacterales bacterium (assembly GCA_044371145.1). Taxonomy (GTDB): domain Bacteria; phylum Verrucomicrobiota; class Verrucomicrobiia; order Chthoniobacterales; family JACTMZ01; genus JACTMZ01. Next base: position 14,414 of record JBILUI010000042.1, read on the forward strand.
CCAGCGCGCCGCGAGACAGGGCCGCGATCTTCAATCGTCCCGATGTTCCCGAAGATGACACCCAAAAATGATCGGGAAGATCGGGAAATTCGGCGGAAAGAACCCTCTCGCACAGGGCTCCACTCAAACGGGGATTCAGGAGGAGACCGGAGCCGCGAGCTGGCCAATGAATGGGCGGCTCGGAGCAAAGATCACGCCCTTTCATTTCCGGGCAGACTGCGGACTGGACAGGCAAGGCTCAAGGACGATTGCGGAGATATGCTTCTTGCTTTTTCCTTGCGTAGGGAAGGTCCGACCGCCAGATTACGCGACCTTTTCGGCGCCGCACGCGGTGCCGCCGCTGTCGAAAGCCAGGGTAGCTCAGCGGTAGAGCAGGGGACTCATAAGCCCTTGGTCGGGAGTTCGATTCTCCCCCCTGGCACCACCAAAAACACCACACACATGGCTAACATCAAATCCTCGGCCAAACGCGCACGTCAGGCGAAGGTGCGCACCACGCGCAACCGCAGCACGCTCAACGCGCTGAAAACCACCTCCAAGAAAACCGTTGCCGCCATCGGATCCAAGGACGGCAAGGTCGCCTCGGAATTGGCTCGCAGGCTGTCATCCGAACTGGACCGCGCAGTCAAGCACGGCACGATCCACCGCAACACCGCCGCGCGCCGCAAGAGCCGCCTCGCCCGCCAACTGGCCGGGCTGAAATAAAGCAACTTGGGGCGCCCTAGCCCCTCGCACGCTTCAAGACTCGCCCGCCATGAAGGAGGGCGAGCAGACATTTCCCGTGTGATGGAAGAGGCCGACGGCCGCTAGACCGCCTCTTCGAAGCCGGACTTAGCTTACTTTTTCGAGAACTCGAGGTGGTCTTTCTCCACTTCGGCGGTGATTTTGTCCCCCTCGCCGAACTCGCCGTCGAGAATGGCCACGCTGAGCGGGTTGAGGATCTGCTGCTGGATGACGCGCTTGAGCGGGCGGGCGCCGTAAGCGGGATCATACCCTTCCTTGGCGAGGAACTTCTTCGCCTTGTCGGTCAGTTCGAGCCGGATGTTCTGTTGGTCCAAGCGCTTGAGCAAGCGCTTGAGCTGGATGTCGACGATGCTGGTAATTTCTTTGTCGGTGAGGCGGTCGAAGATGATCGTCTCGTCGATACGGTTGAGGAATTCGGGACGAAAGTGTCCGCGCAGCGCTTCCATAACGCGGCGGTTGCGCTCGTCGACCGGCAAGTCCTCCATGATGAACTGGCTGCCGATGTTGGAAGTCATGATGATGACCGTGTTTTTGAAATCGACCGTGCGACCTTGGCCGTCGGTGATGCGCCCGTCGTCCAGAACTTGGAGAAGGACGTTGAAGACATCGCCGTGGGCCTTTTCCACTTCGTCGAAAAGCACGACGGAATACGGATGGCGCCGAACCGCCTCGGTGAGTTGTCCGCCTTCATCGTATCCGACATAGCCCGGAGGCGCGCCGATGAGTCGGGCCACGGTGTGCTTTTCCATGTATTCGCTCATGTCGAGGCGCACGATGGCCTGCTCGTTGTCGAAGAGGAATTCGGCCAGCGCCTTGCAGAGCTCGGTTTTGCCCACGCCGGTCGGTCCGAGGAACATGAATGAGCCGATGGGACGGTTCTCGTCCTGCAGGCCGGCACGTGCGCGGCGCACCGCGTTGGAGACGGACTTGATGGCTTGGGCTTGTCCGACCACGCGCTCCATGAGCCGCTCTTCCATTTTGACCAACTTCTGCCGCTCGCCCTCCTGCAGGCGTGTCACGGGAATACCGGTCCACGTGGAAACGACTTTGGCCACGTCGTCTTCGGTGACCTCCTCGCGCAAAAGTTGTCCCCCGCCCTCTTTGGCCAGTTTCTTGTTGTGGGCTTCGAGCTTGGCCGTGATTTCGGGAATCTGTCCGTATTGGATCTCGCTGGCTTTGGCGAAATCGCCTTGGCGCTGGGCAAGTTCAAGCTGGTTTTTCAGATCCTCGATCTGCTCGGCCAGCTTGCGTGATTCGGTGACCTGCTTCTTTTCGTTCTGCCACTGGGCTTTGAGCTTCGAGCCCTGCTCTTTCAAGTCGGCCAATTCCTTCTCGAGTTTGGCCAGGCGCTCTTTGCTGGCAGCGTCTTTTTCTTTCTTCAGCGCCGTGCGTTCCATCTCGCCCTGCATGATCTCGCGCTCGAGCTTGTCCAACTCAGTCGGCATGGAATCCAACTCGATCTTCAGACGCGAGGCGGCCTCGTCGATCAGGTCGACCGCCTTGTCCGGAAGAAAACGGTCGCTGATATAGCGGTCGCTGAGCACGGCGGCGCCGACGATGGCGGAATCCTGGATGCGCACGCCGTGGTGGACTTCGTAGCGCTCCTTCAATCCGCGCAAGATCGCGATGGTGTCCTCCACGCTCGGTTCCTTGACCATGACGGGCTGGAAGCGGCGTTCGAGAGCGGCGTCCTTCTCGATGTATTTGCGGTATTCGTCGAGGGTGGTAGCACCGATGGTCCGCAATTCGCCGCGGGCCAATTGCGGTTTGAGCATGTTGGATG
>JBILUI010000043.1:0-16925 GCA_044371145.1 Chthoniobacterales bacterium
CGTGTCTGGGATCAGCACTTCGATTCGGGGACCAATGTCTTGAACGTCTACATAAATTACCTCCGCCGCAAAATCGACCTGTCCGGCATGGAACCGCTCATCCACACCGTGCGCGGCGTCGGTTTCTCCGTCGGCCGGGCCGCGAAATGACGCTGCGCCTGAGGTTGGCCGCGCTCTTCGCTGCGGTGCTCTTGGTTGGTTCCGGACTGTTTGTTATTTCCCTGCGCGGGCAGATTGCCCGCGAGCTGACCGAAGCGCGAAAATCCGACCCCAGACCGGATCGGGAAGAGGCCATGCAGGAGGCGATGAACAGGCTCACGACCATCTGGCTGGTCGCGGGTGTTCCAATCATGGGGCTTTGTTTTCTTCTCGGTTTTCTTGTCGCGTCGCGTTCCGTGCGCCATCTGCGCGAGATCAACGATCAGCTTTCCCGCCTCGAGCCCTCCGGCCTGGGCAATCGCATCACCTCGCCGGACAAGGATCCCGAAGTGGCCGAACTCGTGCTGCAGATCAATTCGTTGCTGGCCCGCGTGGGGCGCTCTTATGAAGAACTCTCCGAGTTTTCCAGCCGCGTGGCGCACGAGCTGCGGACGCCGCTCACCATCCTGCGCATGCGCTTGGAAGAAAGCGCCGCCGGTTTACCGCCCGAGGTGTCCGAGGACTTGCAGGAGGAAGTCGGCCGGCTCTCGCGCCTGGTCGAAAGATCCCTGGCCGCGGCGCGCGCGCAGGGTGGACGTCTCAAAACCAACATCGCGGCGATCGATCTTTCCGCCCTGCTAGGCGAAATGCGCGAGGACTATGATGCGCTGGCCGAAACCAAAAGCATCGGGCTCGCTTGGAAAGTGGCGCCCGGGCTGGAGGTGTCGGCGGACAAGGATCTTCTGCGGCAGATCCTGCACAACCTGCTCGACAATGCGATACGCTACGGCGCGGGCAGCGCGACCGTGGTTGCCGAGCAGCGCGAAGGAGGACAATTGGTCGAGGTCATGGTGCGCAACAGCGTTTCCGGTCCTCCGGACTCGGTTCGCGGGGCGGGCATCGGTCTGCGCTTGGTCAAGGCTCTGGTCGGTTCGATGCAGGGAATGGAATTTTCCGCCGGCGGCGATGCTGGTGAATACACCGCGCTGCTGGTTTGCCCCGCGCATTCCGCGGCCCACGCGGTTTCCCCCGTGCTGGGCGGCGTGGTGCGCGATACAGCGTGGGTCGCGGTGCGGGGCAGGGGAACATTCCAAAACAGCGTGGCCGTGGCCGAGTTCGCCTCCGCCGCACTCGGGGATGGCTGCAAAAAATTCGCCATCGATTTTTCCGCGTGCTCCGGCCTGGACTCCACTTTTCTCGGAACCATCGCCGCGGCCGGCTCGCGCCTGCGCCGTGCAGGCGGCACGGTGACCTTCGCCGGAGCAGGAGAGGCGATCCGGCGGCTGCTCGCGGACTACGGCCTGGACTCGCTCGGCTCCGCCGTCGTCGCATCGCAGCAGATTTCGTCCGCGGATTCCCTCGCGTTGCTTTCCCTCGACGCCGCGTTTGAAACCAAGCGTCGCACGGTCATCGACGCGCACGAGGCGCTCGCCGCGCTGAGTCCCCGGAACGCCGAACGCTTCCGTGATGCGCTCGATTTTCTCAAGCAAAGGGTGCCGGAGACTTGAGTGTGTCGCGGTTGGCCGGGGCTCAGGCGGACATGACTTTTCCGCTGCGCCGCTCTGCGGCGTAGGCGCGGAAACGCGTGGCGATTTCGTCGCGCACGCGGCGGAATTCTTCCATGATTTCTTCTTCCGATCCGGTGGCGTGCGCGGGATCGTCGAAGGGCCAGTGGTGTCGTTGCACTTGGCCGGGAAAAACCGGGCAGGCTTGGTCCGCGTTGCCGCACACCGTGATCACCGTCTCGATGTCGCGATCGAGAAACTCGTTCATGTGCTTCGAGGTGTGGCCCGATATGTCGATGCCGATTTCCGCCAGGGCGGCGATGGCTTTGGGATGAACATAGCCGGCGGGTCGCGATCCCGCGCTGTGCACTTCGAGAATGTCCCCGGCCGCGGCGCGCAGGATGCCCTCGGCCATGTGGCTGCGGCATGAGTTGCCCGTGCAAAGGACGAGCACACGCGGCTTGTCGCGCTTTTCGCTCAAGCCGGCCAATGTCCCGCGATGATGATGCCGCTAAGCACGAGCACCGAGAGCGCGGGAAGGGATTTCTTCGGCGCGTCGCCGACTTTGAGGTGCATCACGAGCGCGCCGGCCATAAGCACGGCGACCACCGAGGCTGCGGGCAGGGCGAGCGAGGGATAGATCAACGCGGCGAGCAGCGCGAAGGCCGAGGTGACTTTCAAAAATCCGACGAGGTAGCAGGACCATGCGGGCAGACCGTAAGCAGCGAATTCCTCGAGCATGGTGACCGCGGTGCCCCCGCGGTAGGCGGTCGATTTGTTGAAGCGCAGCAGCCAGACGTTGAGCAGGCCGCAACCGACAATGACTTGGCAGATTTGGACAATAGTTTCCATGGTAAGGGGAGGGTAATGGGTTGTTGCTTTGCAGCCTACGCGTTCCCTAGGCTTGCGGTCAGGAGAATTCTTTCGTGCCCGCCGTCGACATCCTTGCTGCGCTCTCCGCAGCGGCCTTCCTTTTCTACGGTTTGGCCTGTCTTTTTTCGGCGAAGTTGGTCGCGGAGTTCCAGCGCTATGGGTTGGCGAAATTTCGCAGCCTTGTCGGATCGCTCGAAGTGGCCGGTGCGCTCGGCTTGATCGCCGGTTGGTGGTTCCCGCCATTGCAAACCGCTGCCGCGGCCGGACTCTTCGCCCTCATGCTCTGCGGCCTCTGGGCCCGCTGGCGTATCCGCGATCCGTGGTATGCCATGCTCCCCGCATTCGTCCTCGCGGTGGTCAACTTGTTCATCTTTCTGCGCAGGGGCGGGATTCTCTGATCCCTCGGGTGGCGTTCAACCTCTCCGCGGCGATTCCTCTCCCTAGGCGTTGCCATTCCGCGCGCGGACGATGCGCCGGTAATCGTCGTAGCGCGGCCAGACGAAATCCCAATCCCACCATCTGGCAAGATGGCTGGCCGGTTCGATCCGGTTATCCCAGTTGTTGAGGATCCACCATTCGCTCCCCTCCGGCACGGCGAGCACGACATGTTGCTCGATGCCTTCGCTGGTCGGCACTCTTGTACGCACGATGAAGAGGCGGCTCGGGTGCATGCCGCGTTCGGCCAGGCGCTTCTTCTTGGTCAGGGCGTAATCCTCGCAATCGCCGTAACGCGCGGCCGGCAAGCCGCGGGCAATCGGACGACGTATGAGGGGCTCCACCACCGCGAAATCCCACAGGCCGTAGTTGTCTTTGTCGTCGAGGTAATGGATGTCCTCGTTCACGTTGCGATTGATTTCGCGGATGAGCGCGCGCTCCGTCTCGTTGAGTCGGGGGAAGGTCGCCCGGCGCAGTTGCTCGACTTGGTATTTGTCGGCGAATCCGTTGTAAGCCGTCCGCCTGGCGTCTCCCGGGATGCGGTAGGGAACCGCGGCCGCGTCTCTGGGAGGTTCAAAGCTCGCGCATCCGCAGAGGAACATGGTCGACACTATCGCCGGTAGTATCCAGCGCCTTCCTGTCAGGTAATCTCTCATCGCCCCCATGGTCGGCGGGCGGCGCAGTGCAAAATATGGGGACAACTTCCTGCGGGAAAGTGCGCCCGGGGGTTCTACCCATTACGCGCGAGGCGCCGCGCTGGGACATTGAGGGCATAAAAATGCCCGCGCACCCGAGAGTCCTTGCCTTGCTCGCCGCGATCCTGCCGGTGATGGACCGCCGCACCCGCTGCTCTGCGGCATGGATTCTTGTCACTACACTGTCGGCGACGTTCTGGACGGTATTCGGCTTGCTGGTGCTCTTCTTCTTACTCTGATTGCAAAAAAATCGGCCGGGCGCGACGTCCCCAAACGTGCGCGCACGGCCTTTTTGGTTTGGATGGCGCTGGTCGCCGCTAGGAAACCGGGATTTCCGTCGCCTTGGTCTGGATTTCGGGTGCCTTGGGCAGGTGGACTTGCAAAGTGCCGTCCTTGAATTCGGCTTTCACTTTGTCTGTCTTTGCCCCCTCCGGCAGCACGAACGAGCGCTCGAACGTGCCGTAGGAACGTTCGATGCGATGGTAGCGCCGGCCTTTTTCTTCCTTCTCGAACTTGCGTTCGCCGGTGATGCGGATCGTGCCGTCCTCGAGCGTGACGTGCACATCCTCTTTTTTCACCTCGGGCAGGTCGGCCTTGATGGTGAATTCTTTGTCGTTTTCGGAAACATCGACCAACGGACTCCATTCGGTCGCGGTGATGTTTTCTTCCCCGACCCACGGGATGAGGGATCGGCCGAAGAGCCGGTCCATGCGGTTGCGCGCCGTGTCCAGATCGCGGACCGGGTTCCAAGTGGTGAGTATGCTCATGTGTGTTCTCCTTTTGCGGTGATGTTGGTTGCCGCGCGCAGCATCCACCGTCGATTCCGCGCTCGGATCCGGTGGGCGGCAATGGCATCGTCGCTCCGGCATGCCATAAGCAAAGCGTGGCCCATCCGGCGCAGCTATAGGGTCTGTGACCCACAACGAAGCGAGCAGCAAAAGGAAGCCGGCCACGGATTAACGCGGATTATCACGGATAAGGAGGCAGAATTGTTTTCTGCCGGCTGATTGCCTCCCGACTAACTTGATCGAGATTTCGGGCAGCAACGGTCATAGACCGCCGCTACAAGTTTTCGTCGAGGTGTAGCGGCGTTCTATGAGCGTCGGTGCATTTCCCCTTGCAGGGACGGTAACCCCAGATACTCCCCAACCACACCCGCCGCCTCGCGAGCTCAAGGATGTAGGGCCATCTCGCAGACTCGGTTCCGGCAGAAAACAGATGTTCCGACGGAAAGAATCGGTCAGATTGGTGTCAGCCGGTCGGACCGTTCTGTCTTTCATCCGTGATAATCCGCGTTAATCCGTGGCTAAGAATTCCTGCTTCTTCTCCGGTGAAAGCCCCATTTCGTCGACCGAATCCGCGCGCGAAGGTGGCGGTGTGAAAACAAAACAGAAACACATGAGCAGTCATTCGTCACCCGCACCGGAGCCGATGATGGAAGAAGATCCGTTCTATGGTCACCCGGAGTGGGTTGACCCCGAGATGAAACACACCGCGGCGCAGGAGCAACGTCGTTCTTCGCAGCACCGCGGGAAAACAATCAAACGTCCAGACCAAGTCATGCGCACGATGGGCTCCTGAACCATGCCCCTACGCGTTCCCCAGTTTCGGGTAGTCCGGTTCTTGTCCCCGGTGACGCCGTGAAAGCTAATCTCAGCCTCAATCTCCGGTGAAAGAAGAAAAACAAAGCAAAGCTGGGAGCAGGGGAAGCGGAGGCGCGCGGCGCAAGGAGGCGCTGCTTTGCCTGTCGGTGTTCTTCCACCGCTACCTCGGGACGATTTATGGCGATCTGAGCCTCGATCTAGTGTCGATTTCTTTACTCAACGAAATCGCGCAGCACAATCTCGAGCCGTTCGACCAGTCGGGCGGTTCAGAGTTTCCGCGCGATGCGGAGGAAATGAAGCAAATGCGTGGGTGCAACGCGTTCTCGCTCAGCGAAGCCACCGGCATTCCGCGTGAAACGGTGCGGCGCAAGGTCAAGCAGCTCGTAGAGCTTGGCTTGATCGAGCCGCACAACCGCAAGGGGCTCTTTGTCACGCCACGATGGATTGACCGCATTTCGAGGCAGGAGGCTGTGGGCATGATCAGCGAATTCCGGCGGACGGCGCGCACGATCGAGGAACTACTTCCCAATTGAATTTGCCCTGCGCCCGCGCGGGACAAACGGCAAGCAAAGCCGCTCACTGCCGCCGCCCGCATCGCAAGGTGCGGGCGGTTTCGTTTGCGCACTTCGCCCCATGGCGCGGCGGGGTGGATTGTCCGAATTTTGAGGCATGGAAACGCGCACAACAACCCCCGCGGCCGCCTGACGCCATGGCCGTATCGCAAACAGACAACGCCCTCGGCCTCTACCTGAGCGAGATCGGCCGCGAAAAATTGCTCACCCCGGAGGAGGAGATCAAACTGGCCGCGCGCATCAAACGTGGCGACAAGAAGGCGCGGGCCAGAATGATCGAGGCCAACCTGCGCCTTGTCGTCAAAATCGCCGCGGAATACGCCGACTATGGCCTCCCGCTGCTCGATCTTATTTCCGAGGGCAACATCGGTTTGATGAAGGCGGTCGAGCGGTTCGATCCGAAAAAGGGCGGCAAGCTCAGCACCTACGCCGGATGGTGGATTCGCCAAGCTGTGCGCCGCGCGCTGGCCAACCAAAGCCGCACGATCCGCGTGCCGGTGCACCAGGCGGACAAGCTCTCGCGCATGCGCCGCGTGGCCGACCAACTGACGGCCGAACTCGGGCGCGAGGCGTCCGACGAGGAGATCGCCGAGGAAGTCGGGTTTACCCCGCAGAAAGTCGCCGCGCTGAGAAGTTCGGCCATCCGACCGGCCTCGCTCGATGCGCGTATTGGCCACGAAAACGGTGACACGGGGTTCGGGGACCTCATTGCCGACGAAAGCGCGGAAGATCCGTCTGAAGTATTGCGAGACAAAGATATGCGCGAGGGAATCACCACGCTGTTTAAGGCACTGACGCCCCGCGAGCGCGAAATCATCAGGATGCGCTACGGATTGACCGGGCGCCCGGAAAAAACGCTCGAGGAAATCGGGGAGAAACTCGGCGTGACGCGCGAGCGCATCAGGCAGATCCAGATGAGCGCCCTGGGCAAAATGCGCCGTGCCCTCATCCGCCGCGAGAAGCCGACGCAATACCTCGCCGCCACATTAGCCGATGCCCGGGCGCATTGAGGGAGAGTAGGAGAACTATTCTCGGAGCAAACCAGCCACGTATAGACGCAGCCGAGTTTGCGACATGGCCGGAGGCAAATTAGCACGGATGAAGAAGGCATGTTTGCGCCGACTGATTGCCTAAGAGCCATCTCGCAGACTCGGTTTCGGCTGAAAAAGGTATTCCGGCGGAAAACATCGGCCCGATTGATGTCAGTCAATCGGGCCATATATTTGTCTTCTATCCGCGTCTATCCGTGTCAATCCGTGGCTATGTATTCGTCTTCCTACAAATGCGGCACGGGTGCGGTGGGCGCGAGGGCGATGCGGCGGGCGCGTTGGCGGAGGTAGCTGCGGGCGCGGCGGGCGCGGGCCATGACGACCTCGGGGTCGCCGCCGCCGGCCAGTTCGAGAATAAGGGCGCCGGTGAAGTTCACGGCGGCCAGTTCTTTGAGCAGTGCGGTCCAGTCGATGCGTCCATCGCCGGGCGGGAGATGGTCGTCGCCGTGCCCTTTGTTGTCATGCACATGGAGCAACCGCAGATGCGGGGCCATTTTGAAGACGAGCGGATAAAGGTCGCCGGCCAGGTTGGCATGGCCGGTGTCGAGGCAGGCGCCGACGCGGTTCCCTTTGAGACAGGCGAGGATCCACAGGAGGTCGGCGGATTGTCCGAACATCAGGTGCGGGAGTTTGTTTTCCAGCACGCATTGGATGCCCACCTCGCCGCAGCGCGCGGCCACGCGCTCGAGAACGCCGCAGACATTCTCGATACGCAGCAAGCGTTCTTCGCGCGAGGGAATCTCCGTATTCTCGGGTCCGGGGTGAATCACGAAATAGTGCACGCCGAGCAGGGCCGCGGCGTCGATGGCAGGCAAGATGGCCTCGAAAGCGCGTTGGCGGGCGGAGGCGTCGATCGACGAAATATCAATCTCGTCGGCGAACGGCGCGTGAAACGAGTAGGCCTCCATGCCGAGCGCATCGATGCGCGCGGCAGCCTCCCGCACCAGCGCGGGGTTTTTGTAGTCCAGGTGCGGCGCCGAAAAGACGACCTCGATCATGCTGAAGCCGCTGGCGCGGATGGTCTCGAGGCGATCGACCAGCCGCTCGGTATAGAAGCAACCGGTCGACAGTCCAATGGGCCAATTGGTCATAGTTCGACGGCCGCGAGCGGCGAGAGCAGGGCTCGCGATAGATGGTTTTCGGCTTCGCGGATTTCCTCCGCTTCGGTGGCAACGGAGGTTCGTTGCCCGGCAAAGATGCGTGTGTAGTAGTCGGCGCGCAGGGCCGGGGAATAGTCTTTCCATTCCGCGCCCCACCCGTAATCGCGCTCGAACTTCGAGCGGATGAGCCCCGCGATGTGGCGCGGATGCCATCCGCGGTCGAGCAGGGCGTTGGTGACCCGCTGCATACCGACGGGCCGCAGGAGGAGATCATTGGGATGGCGCAAAGCCTCCCGTGCGCCGGTCGGCAACTGGTCGAGCGGCGTGTGGTCGTAAGTGTCCGGCCAGCGACGGGGATCGTCGTGCTGTGCCGCGTGGAAATGGTCGTGGAAAGCTTTCAGGTCGGACCCGAGATAATGGTGCAACAGGTGTTCGGTGCCGTTGGTGTGATCGGGAATGGCGGCCGTGGCTTCGCGGGCCGCTTCGGCCGCCAGAGCCGGATCGCGCATGGCCGCGAGGCCGTGCCGCAGGTCCGTGCCGTCGAGAGTGACGAAAATAATCGGTCCGATGCGCGGCAGGTTGCCTTCGCCGATCGCCTGCGGTTGTTGCCACGGCTTGAGGTAGCCGCTGAAGGGCACGCGGATGGTGCGCATGGGCAGGGGATCGGCGTATTCGGAGAGATCGAGCGAGATCATTTCCCGTCCGCGACGCGACGGCGGCGGTTCGACGGCGGTCATTTCCACGGGAATGACCGTCTCGCGTTCCGAGAGCTTCATGACGAGGCGGGCCACGAATTCCATGAGGAGTCCGAGTCCGGCGAAGGCGCAGGTGATGGAAGGCGCGTCGAGACCGTCGCGGCGGCGCAGGAGAAGGGAGTCGTGGAGTTGGGTGGCACGGCCGGCGTCGGCGAGTCGGGCGAAAACTTTCGAGGCGCGGCTGATTCGCCAGACGAAATGGTGTCCGCGTCCGCTGAGGATATGCAACGGCTCGATCCCGTAGTGCGCGAGGATGCGGTGCACGGCCATCTCGACCGGTTCCTGCAGGGCGAAGGCGCGCACCGGGTCGAGGTAAACGTCGGCCGGGAAATCGAAATTCACATACTCGATGTCGATGTGGGCGAGGAGCGAATCGCGGTCGGCCAGCGAGCGGCAGATGTCGCGTCCGGCGTCGAGTTGCGCGGAGAGTTCCCACGGCAGAAGCGGCTCGCGCTCGGCAACGTGCGTGTTGTCCGCCGTGATGTATTCGGCGGTGAAGTCGCCGGCGGCATCGGCGCCGAGGAATTCCAGCATGCGCGCCCGCACTGCGGGTTGATGGTAATAGTTGCGAAGTGTGTCGGTGATATCGGGCACGAAGTAAGGAAACACCACGCGCGCCGCGCGCGTAATGGGGTGATGCGCCCAAGCGCCTCCGGCGGAGTTGTCAGTCGGCAGTTTGCAGTTGGCAGAGATTGGATAACGCAGAAGAGCCCCGGGTTTCCCCGGGGCCCTTTGTCCGTGTTCCCGCCCTTGTCTTTACGGAGTTTTGCTCAGGTAGATCATGGCCCAGCCCGAAGGGATGCAGCCGTCCTCCGTCACGGTGTCCCACGAGAGGTTGAGGTTGTCGCACAGCGTCGAGAGTGACGCGTAAGTGTAGCCGATCGGCAGCGGTCCGCCGCCCACTGCGGTTTCGGCCGCGGCGAGGATCTGGCGGACGGTGTATCCGGTCAAAACATCACCCGGATTTACGTAATACAGGTCGCCGAGTCCGGCCGGAGTCGCGCCACCATCGCTCAGGGCGATGTTCAACTTGAGCGCGAGCACTTGCCCGCCGAAGACACCCGACGATGAACTGGTCGGATTGGTCAAATCCGCAGTCAGCTTGTTCGGTGTCCCGCCGGCTGGCAGGTAGTTCTTCACGGCGAGGGACGAGGTGAACTTCATCGAGTTGCCGCCGCTCCCGGTGATGCCGACTTCCACGCCGTTCGGGTAGAGCGTCGGGAAATAGCTGGCGAGCAGCAGATACGGTGCGCCGCTTCCGCCCAGTCCGCCCTGGCTGAAGCTGCAATAGTCGCCCGGTGCGAATGCGTCCGCATTGTCGATGTTTGCCGTTGCCGTGGCCGTGAGGCTGAGCGGATCGCAGCAGGCGAAGGTGTAATAGACCGGCTTCTGCGTAGGCAGTCCGGTGATCGGGTCGGTCACTGTTTGGTAGCCGATGAGTAGCGAAACTTCGGAACCCTCCGCGGTGAGGGTGGCTGTATTCGATAGAGTGCCGCCGCTCGGTCCGCCGTTCACGCCGGTAGCCGTCACGATAAAGCTGGTCGTCTGGCTCACGGGTCCGGAGGGCAAGCCGTCGATTGTTACATTGGTATACGACACGGTGCCGGTTGCGGTCAGCCCTGTGTCGCCGAGCGTGACCTCTCCGTGGCATGCCTCGAGCGCGGGGACAGCTTCCGTGACCCGCGTCGGGACGCTTCGGACATAAGCCTCGTTGGAATCGATCGTGCCGTTGCCGCTGATATCGATATTGGTTGCGCTGGCACCGCTACCGCCGCGCGCTCCCGCGTTACCGAAGGACATGATCACTTCCGCGCGTAGCTGTGTTCCTTCCGCGATGCCCATGAGGGAAGCGTCGAACTTCGCTTTGAAGACGAGATTCACGTTCTGTCCGGGCTCGATGGTTTTTTGCGGCGTGATCGCCCAGATGTCATTGGCGTCGAGGTCGAGCAGTTGCAGTGGGCCGGCGAAGGCATTCTCGGTGAACGTGCCGCGCGCGCCGGAAACTTTATAGGTTCCGCCGCTGTAGGCCGACACTTCCGACGAAGCTTTGGCCACGATGTTCGCGTAGGTGGCGGCGCTGCCCTGGGTGGCATCGGCCACGCTGGCCGAGACAGAGGCCCAGACCCACTTCGGTTTGGCTGTGGTGCCCACGTTTTTGCCTTTTTGCAGGTTGACCACGATGTTGCCGATGGTCGCACCGGCCGATCCGGTGTTCTTCACTGCGATGTAACCACTGACCAGCAGCTGGTCACCGGATGTCTGGCCTTTGGTCGCGGTGACGGTCCAGATTACTGTGTTGTCTCCTTTCGGTCCGGCGATGCTGTCGACCGATTTGGTCAACGACCATGACGTGAGGTTTCCGTAGCACAGCGCGAGATCGCTGTTGTCGAGCGTGAGGCTGGCTTGTTGGGCTTGCACGCAAACCGGCACGAGCATGGTGAACGCCAAGGCGAGCGCTAATGTGAATTTTCGAAGTGTGTGTTTCATAAGTTCGAGTTGATTTTTCTCTCGCTGCCACTAAACCGCTTTGCCCGCGCCCGAACCATGGGGAGATCCGCTCTTGGGCCTTCGCCCCATTCCTTTCGTCCGTAGCTTCCTTGCCCGCGCGGGTGTGCGCCTCTATCCTCATGCTTAATGACAATTCCTGTTGTCCCCGAGCGACTGAGATCACAGATGGTGCCGTCCGCCGACGGTTTGCCCGGACGCTACAAGGTGCGGTTGCCGCATGGTCACACGGTCTACGAAGTGCGCATCGACGATGCGGGAAGCGTTACGCAGGTGGACGGACGCATGGTCCATGGCAACGCGGACCTTGGTTTCCGCATGGAGGATGCGGAATCGATCGAAAGCTACTGAGACTCGCTCAGCCGCGCTGAATCAGCAACCGCAAGGCCAGCCCGCCCACGCTGACCCAGAAAAAAGCGAACATGGCGATGATGCCCAACCAGGTGAGGGCGCGGGAGAGGTTTCCTTCTGCGTTGGTAAGTTGCCGGGAGTTCATGATGCCTTCTGTCAATCGAACGCGTTTTTCTCCATGGCGCGGCGCTGGCATTGGCAAGCGCGGCGCCCGGTGATCAAAGCGAGCAAGATGCCGGCTACGCCGGCAAAGGCGAGGGCCTGCAGCGGGCTTTTCTCGATGTAGTTCGTCGCGCTCTCGCGCCATTGGCCGCCGCGTTCCTCGACGGCGTGTCGCAATTCCTTCGCGGCTCCTGTGGCTGCTTCGGTGAGTTCGCGTGCAGCCTCGGTCGCGTGGGCCTTGCTGCTTTCCAATTTTCGGTGTGTTTCGTCGGGTTCAAACATGAAGGCAATGTAGCGCGCGGAGCTCGCGGGGGTATGGGCTATTGTGCCCAGCGATTGAAGGCCGGTTTCAGCGGGTGGTGATTCACCTACGAGTAGTTCACCCCAAAGCGCGATGAGACACGGAGGCATAGCCTCCGCGCTTCCATGGAAGCCGGATTACCTCGAGTTGAAGCGCGTCGCGATTGGCGGTGCGCAGCGCGTTGGTTGCGCGCCAGAAGAGTCGGGTGCAGCGTTGTCGTTGTATTGCTCCTCGCGCTCGACGCAGCTCTTTCGCAGACAACCTACACATGGTCCGGAGGGAGCAGTGGCTCCGGGGATGCCTGGCGCCAGGCAAACAATTGGCGTCCATCACCGGGACAGGGCGGACCAGGTCCGGGAGGCGTCGCTTTCTTTGGTGCCGCGGGTGCATCGCCATCCATCGGCATCAACTTCAACGACGGCCGCGGTCTGTTGACGACGGTGGATTCTATTCTGCTCGGGAGCGGTTCCAGCCGCGATATCTACAACAGCGCGCCGAATTCGTCCGGCACGTTGCGCGTTGACGGAGCCAGCGGACTCGTCCTGGCCAACGATACAGAGTCCTCTTGGTTGCGATTCTCCAACGGCGCGGGGAGCATGATGAAAGTCGCGTTCTCTTCCGGAGGCGAGATCCGGGTGGGATCATCCTCGGCCGGTATATCTCTCGGGAGCGAGGTGGCGGGCGCTCAGGGGTTCGTCAAAACCGGCGCCGGTGTGCTGCGGCTATCGCATTCGAATTCTCTGGGCGGCGGTGTTGTCGTTGCGGCGGGAACGCTCGAGCTTGCCTCGGCCAACGGACCTTCCCTCGGCTCGGTGTCCAGCCTGCGCTTGGAAGCGGGGGCCGCGGCGGTGCTGGCCAACGCGCACCAAATCGGCGACGCGACATCGCTCGTCTTGGCCGGAGGCACTTTGCGCGGGGCTTCATCCGCGACGGTGGCCGACGAAACCATCGGCCGACTCACTCTCAGCGCATCATCGACCATCGACTTGGGAGATTCGCGCATGCTCTTTGCTAACAGCTCTTCCATTGTCTGGGTTCCCGCAGCGACATTGACCATCACGAATTGGCGATCTTCGGCCGATGGCAACGCCGGGCGCTTGTTTTTCGGCACCGGCGGTTTGTCCTCGACCCAGCTGGCGCAGATTTACTTCGCCGATCTCGGCGTGCACGGCGCACAGCTGGTCGGCCCGCGAGGTGAGCTGGTCCCGATTCCCGAAGCCCCGGTCTTTGCCGCCGCCGCTCTCCTCGCGCTTTTTGTTCTCTGGCGCGAACGCGGGAGAATCGCCGGGTTTTTGCTGCAGAGACGGCGGCCGTCCGATCGGGCACTTCACCCCATAGCGGTGACTTTGGCCTGCATCCATCATGGCCGTGTCGATCAATCGCCATCCATGAACAAGAGACTTCTATTTCCGTCCGCTGCAATCGCGCTCGCCGCGCTCGCTGTGGTGCTAATCTCGGAATTCACCACCGCGCAGGAGTCGGATCCCGGCCCATTAACGTCCGGCCCGGACATCGTCGCCGTGATGACGGCTGATCCGGATCTGACCACGCTGGTCAGCGCGCTGCGCGCCGCGGAGTTGGTCGACACGCTCAAAGGTGGCGGGCCCTTCACGGTCTTCGCGCCGAACAACGCGGCTTTCGCCAAGCTGCCCCAGGGCACGCTCGACAGCCTGATGATGCCACAGAATAAAAAGAAACTCGCGGCCATCCTGAAGAATCACGTCATCCGCGAGAAAACCGCGGCCGCCGATGTCACCGGTGGCCGCGAACGCACCCTCGGCGGCGGCAAGGTTGAGCTGACCAAAAGCGACGGAAAGATTTCGTTCGGCGGAGCCTCGGTGCTCATCGCCGACATGGAGGCATCCAATGGCACGGTCCATGTGATCAATGCTGTGGTGATGCCCGACTGACTTTGTGCATGGGCGCGCGGTCGACTTGCACTCGCAAGCAAGATCGCGTTTGCACAGGGCCATCCCGCGGTGGGGCGGGATGGCCCAACTTTTTTGGCGCGGGGAAAGACAAAGGAGAAAAGCAAGCCACAGCCGAGCGTTAGCGAATCGTAGCGAAGCGGAGATAGGTCGCCTCGGCGACCAAACGACCGAGGCCGCAAGGACGTAGGCAAATTGACACGGAGGAAAGGCAGGCCACGGATTAACACGGATAAAAGACAGGAAATGTTTATGCCGGCTGACACCGGCACAAACACGTGCCGTTCCAGTCACATGCGATTCGCGAGAGGGCGCGTGAGCTCGAGTTTGCGGTTTTCGAAGCTGTTGACCAAGGCGATTGGTTTGTTGGTTGCCTTGATCGTTCTCGTTTCGTGCGCCACGCTGCCGGCGGATGGTGACGCAGTGGAGTGCGATGCCTGCAAGGCCATGTGGATTTATCTCTCCTCTGCCACACCAGCGCCGGGTTTGTATCGGCTCGAGAGCGACGGGAGCAAGCAGCCGATATGTAAGCGTTGCCAGGAAATGGCTGTCCGGTATTTCGAGCAGGGAAGTCCACCGCAACGGTGTGCGGACTGCGGTGGCCGGCTGCGCGCGCGTGGTGTGGATATCGTCCGGTAGAGCTGATCGAGATTCGTGATGTCTTAATGGCCATTTGCAGACGGAAATATCGCGTCGGGCCGGCTGACAAAAGAAGAAGGCAGGCCACGGATTAACGCGGATTAACACGGATGAAGAAGGCGTTTTTGCACCGACTGACATCGGCGCAAAAAAGTATTCCGGCGGAAAACATTGGCCCGACTGATGTGAATCAGTCGGGCCATTTCTTTGTCTTTTGTCCGCGTCTATCCGCGTTAATCCGTGGCTAATTCAGTTCTGCCCATTCGACGTCTCCGCTCATTGGGAAGTGGAGGTGGGGTCATTATGAGTGGGGGCAACACCTTATGGCTGCGCTGCGCCGTGCGGAGCAGAGTGGGGCCGAAACAAAATCATATCATGGAAACATTCCGCTACACCGTCGCTCTGTTGCTGGTTCTTCTCGTTCCGGCTGTCTTCGTTTATTGGCTCTTGCTGCACACGCTGCTGCCGGCTTGGCGACGGCTTGGCGTGGGTCGGTCCCAAGTTGTCCTATGGCTTTCGTTCCTTGCCGCGGCGGTCCTCGTCTCCTTCTGGCGCGGTGCGCTGCTTTGGAGCGACTACGGGTTCAATCCTCTGACCACCTCGGCCGGCGTGATCTGCCTCGCCGCCGCGGCCGTCTTCCGTCTGCAGATCGAGCGTTTTTTCCCGTGGCGCGCGCAAGCCGGTTTGCCGGAAATTGATCCCGCGAGGTATTCGCAGAAACTGGTCACCGAGGGACCCTATGCTCACTCGCGGAACCCGCGCTATGTCCAGGTGCTGCTCGCGCTGCTGGGCTGGGCCCTGCTGGCCAACTACGCGGCGGGATACTTTTTCGCGCTGCTCTGGGTTCCGCTCGCGTGGGTGGTTGTCACGCTCGAGGAGCGCGAACTGCACCACCGCTTCGGATCCGAATACGAGGGCTACTGTGCGCGGGTCTCGCGCTTCTGGCCGCACCCGGCCGCCGTGAATCACCGCGTCAAAGCCTGATCACCCCCGCATGCCCGCCATGAGCATCAAAAGCAAAGCGATGGAGAACTTGCTCGATAGCCATCCCGATATCGTGGAGTGCGGACTGCGTCGTGCCCTGCGTTTGATTGACGAAGACGTCGGGCTGGGGGCTGACCCTTTGCGCTTTCGTGCGGATTTCCTGCCCACCGCGACACGCTGGGATTTGCCGAACCGGACCTTGCACATTTACGAAATCTCCTCGGCCATCGCCCTGCCGGATGGGACGTTCGATGCGATCCGCGATTTCGCCGAGCGTTTGCTCGACGCAGCCGGATGCCACACGGCCATCTGGATCACCGATGGCGACGGGAACCACCCGGCGAAAGTTTGGGACGTGCGTGATGAGTTGATTTTGGTGGGGTAGGAGACGGAATTGGCCACGGATTAACGCGGATAAAAGGCCGTTCAGGTCACGCCAAGTTCCAGGCGAGGCGCTTGAACTCGACTTTGCGGCGGCCGAAGTTGATCAGGAGGCCGACGGGCTTGTTCGTGGCGGCGAGTTCGTTGAGTAACTGGGCTTCGTCCGCTTTGCGGTATTCCTCGGCGACTTTGAATTCCGCGATCACGGCGTCATTGACGAGCATATCGGCGATGTAGGTGCCGACGACCTCGTTTTTGTAGCGCACTTCCATGCGGCTTTCCGTCACTGCATCAAAGCTGTGTTCCTTGAGTTCGACGGCCATGGCATTGCGGTAGACCGCTTCGAGAAAGCCGTAGCCGAGTGCTTTGTGCACTTCAAACGCCGCACCAATGACGGCCTCGGTGATCTCGCTATGTGGAAGCGCCTTCTGCACGTCGGTATTAAGCTGCCGCCGCTAACGCAG
Organism: Chthoniobacterales bacterium; assembly: GCA_044371145.1. Taxonomy (GTDB): domain Bacteria; phylum Verrucomicrobiota; class Verrucomicrobiia; order Chthoniobacterales; family JACTMZ01; genus JACTMZ01. The sequence goes on from JBILUI010000043.1 coordinate 16,442, forward strand.
GCCAAGTCATTATCGGAAAATTCAGGCCACGGATTAACACGGATAAAAGGCAGGATAAGATTTTGCCCGGCTGACACCGGCCAAAATCAAAGGCCTCAAACAGAGGCGCGGTCGCGATTTGCCTTCACGGACACCTGTTTTCTGCCGGTGTCAGCCGGCCGAAAACAATTCTGGTTCCTCATCCGTGTTAATCCGTGTCTATCCGTGGCTAACTCTTCTTCTCTTCCTTTGCCTTTCCGTTGCCGGTCTGGGTGAGGAGAGGGGCCATGTGCACTTGGGCGGGGGATTCGACAAGGCCGGCGGTGATGGCGTAGCGGGTGAGGCCGGCGGTGTCGTGGATGTGCAGTTTGTTCATGGCGGACTGCCTGTGCTTCTCGACTGTCTTGATGCTGATGCCGAGCTTGTCGGCCGTTTGCTTGTTGGCGTTGCCTTCGGCGATGAGTTGGAGCACTTCCGTCTCGCGCTCGGTGAGCGTGTCGGTCTT
>JBILUI010000157.1:0-4735 GCA_044371145.1 Chthoniobacterales bacterium
TCGAGATGTCCGGCTGCGCTCGAATCCCATTTCGACGGCTCGCGGTCTTTCCAGGCCGAACGTTTCTGCAGGAGAAGCTCGCCGGCCTTGTTGAAGACGAGGATGTGCACCGCGCGGTGCAGAAGATTTTTCCCGTGCACCACGCTGCGCGGTTCGGTGCCGACGACTTTGTCGTTTTCGTCGACCACGTCGAATTGCTCGCCGTCGTGCTGCGGCGAATGGATTGCCGCGGGATCGAGTGTGCGCGCCAGATCGACCCACTTGGCCACGGACAGATTTTCCGCGCGGCAGGTTGGCGGAAGTTCCTGCTTTTCGCACCAGTCGCCCCAAACGGCTGCGTCTGGCTTGAGCAAAGACTTCAATTGCTTTCGGCGCTGGCTGAATCCGCGCTGTACCAAGTCCTGGAAGAAGGCGCTACGCACCGGCGGAAATTCTTTCGCTTCGCGCCGCTCCAGAACGACCAGTGCCGAGTCCACCCCTGGCTCGGGAAAAAAGACGGATGGCGGCAGGGCCCGCTCGCGGCGGACCCTCCATAGCCGCTGCGTGCGCACGGTCAACGCGCTGTAATCCGCCGTGTCGGGCCCGGCGGCCAGCCGCGCGGCAAACTCATCCTGCACGGCAAAGACCGCACGGCTCACGGGCGAGCATGGCCCCAACCAGTGGCGCAGGATCGGCGATGTCGCGTAATAGGGAAGATTCCCGGCCAGAGGGAAGGGTCCGTGCTTCATCACTGGCCTCCAGTCGAACTCGATCGCGTCGGCACGGACAATTTCCACGCGCTCGGCGGGAAATTTCGCCCGCAACCATTCGGCGAGGCGCGCGTCTTTCTCGATGAGGAGCAATTTCGCGCAACGCTCGAGGAGCGGCGCGGTCAGCGATCCGAGTCCGGGTCCGATCTCCACCGCGAAGGACGCATGCTCCGGCACCGCGGTAGCGGCGATGGATCGCGCGAGGTTCTGATCATGGAGAAAGTTTTGCCCGAGGCTCTTCGTAGGTCGCAGTTGCAACTCGTCCAGCGCGGCGCGGATTTCGGTGAGGCGCATGAGGAAACAAGTCTACAGTTGGCAGTGGTCAGTTTTCAGCCGGAGGCAAACAAAGCCGGAAACGGCTCCGCGCTCAGCAATCGAACAGTTCGCCGTAGTTTTTCTTGGCGTGTTCGCGGCACATTTTGTCGATCTCGCCGGGGTCGGTCATGCCGGCGGCGTGGCAGGCGAGCTCGCTGCATTCTTTGAAGTCGAGACTTTGCACCGCTTTCTTCACCCGCGGGACGGCGGCAGTGACCACGCTCAGTTCGTCCATGCCGAAACCGAGGAGGAGGGGAGTGAGGTGGATTTCCGATGCCATCTCGCCGCATACCCCGATCCAGATGCCGTGTTTGTGCGCAGCCTGGCAGGCCATGGCGAGGAGCCGCAGGACCGACGGGTGCGTCGGCTGGTAAAGGTGAGCCACGCGGTCGTTTCCGCGGTCGACAGCCATGGTGTATTGCACAAGATCGTTGGTCCCCACGCTGAAGAATTTGACCTCCTTGGCGAGTTGGTCGGCGATGAGCGCGGCCGACGGGACTTCGATCATGCATCCGGTCTCGATGTCGTGTTTGAAAGCTTTGCCTTCGGCGGAGAGTTCCCTTTTGCATTCCTCGAGAAACGCATTGGCCCACTTCACCTCTTCGATTTGCGTCACCATGGGATACATCAGCCGGATGTTGCCGTGGGCCGACGCGCGGAGGATGGCGCGCAGCTGCGTCTTGAAGAGCGCGGGTTCGTCGAGGCAAAGGCGGATGGCGCGCAGACCGAGGAAAGGATTGGGCTCCGCCACAGCGTGCGGCAGGTGCATCAATTTGTCGCCGCCGATATCGAGCGTGCGGATGATCACCCCATGCGGCGCACATTTCTCGGCAGCTGCTTTGTAGGCTTCGTATTGCTCGTCCTCGCCCGGAGGGGTTTGCTTGTTGAGAAAAAGGAATTCGGTGCGGAAAAGTCCGATGCCCTCCGCGCCGGAGGACGCCACGGCATCGATTTCCGAGGGTAGTTCGATGTTGGCCGAAAGAATGACGTGGCGCCCGTCGCGGGTGGTCGATGGCGTTTCGCGGATGGCTTCGAGTTGATGCTCGACCTCGACCTTGTGCTTCTCGATCTGGCCGTATTCGAACCGCGTCTGCTCCGATGGCCCGAGGATGAGCTTCCCGCTGTAGCCGTCGAGAAGCACGTGGTCGCCGGTGGTCAGCTTCGAGCAGATGCCGGGCAGGGCGACGATGGCCGGGATACCGAGCGATCGCGCCATGATCGCGCTGTGAGAGGTGCGACTGCCCTGTTCGGTGACAAAGCCGCGCACGAGGTCGCGGTTGATCAGGGCGGTGTCGGAAGGTGTGAGGTTGGCCGCGATGATGATGTGCGGCCGGTCGAGTTTGTGCAGTTCGCCGTGCCCCTTGCCGAGGAGATGGCGCAGCACGCGTCGCGTCACATCTTCGATGTCGACCACGCGCTCTTGCAGGTAGGGGTCGTCGATCGCCGCGAGCGTGCGACAATATTTTTCCGCGACCTGGTGGAAAACGAATTCGATGTTGTGTTTGTCGCGTTCCAGTCCGCGCAGCGCCTCGTCGATCAGCGTGCGGTCTTCGACGACCAACAAGTGGGCGTCGAAGATGCTGGCGTCACCCGCGCCGATCGCCGCGACGATGCGTTGCTGGATTTCAAGGAGTTCCTGGCGTGTGGCAATGAGCGCCGCCTCGAAACGCGCGATTTCGCCCGGGATTTCCTCCTCGGTGATGTCGCGCAGCGGGACCTCCTCCTCGTCCTGCCAATGGACAACGACTTCCCCCTCGGCAATCCCCGGAGAAACCCCCAAACCTTCGAATATCTTTTCCTCGACCTCTGCCATCCGTGCGCGGTGTAACCAATTGATTTTCGCAGGTCAAAGCCCAATGCCTGCCTGCGGCCTTGACACTCTGGGGAGCGGCTGTTTCTTTGTTCCTCTCCAGCACGATTCCTGAGTAGCTCAGTGGTAGAGCGGTCGGCTGTTAACCGATTGGTCGTAGGTTCAAATCCTACCTCAGGAGCCAGCCGCAAGCCGTCTACTGAGAGTCCGAGCAATCCGCCGCAGGCGGCATGAATGGAAAGATCGCCGCAGGCGATCCATCCAACCTCAGGGCGCTCGGCTTTTTTTCCGCCTCGCATGCGCTCGTCGCATCCCGCGTTCTCAGCTCCAACCCGCCCTGTTATTTTCCTCTTCTACGAATTGGTTTGCCAGCGGTCTGGCCAGACTCCAGCTTGTTCCTGCTATGAACAATCCATCCATTTATCTCCTTACAGCGGCCTCCCTTCTCGGTCTCGCCGCTTGCGATCAAGCCGGACGCGACGCGCAGAGCGCGGTGCAAAAGGCCGGCGAAGCTGTTGAAGCAACCGCCCAAGGCGGTGCCGCGGTGGCCGAAGGCGCTTGGGACGCGACCAAGCAGGCTGCCAGCGACGCCAACGCTTCCGTCAACGCCGCAGGCGAGGCGGTCAAGACAGCGGCGCAAGACGCGAGTGCCTCGGTCGATGCCGCCGGTGACGCGGTCAAAACCGCCGCGCAAGACGTCAGCGCGTCGGTCGATGCCGCGGGTTCCGCCATTCAAGACGTGGCCGCTGGAACCGCCCGCGACGTTTCTGCCTCGCTTGACGCGGCGGGCACGGCCATCACGACGACGGCCGAAGGAGCTTTCGACGCGACCAAGGTTTCGCTCGACGCAGCGGGCGACGCTGTCAAGACCGCGGCCGAGGACGTGAACACCTCGCTCGATGCCGCCGGTGATGCCGTGAAGCAGGCGGGCGAAGACCTGCAGAAGAAGGTGGAGTAATCCCGCCTCCGCATTTCTCCGGAAACCGCCGCCTCGCGCGGCGGTTTCTTTTTTCCGCGGAACGGAGTTGCCCTGATTGCGGAGCGTTTTTGAAAAACTCCTAGCCTCGCTTGCTCGGAGAAGCGGCGCGGGCCGGAGTCGGAAAACGAGCCAGCGCGCGCGTCAGGGCTCGAAACCCGGGGTTGTGCTTCGTGCCGCCATCGTGCGGGACCATCCGCGCGGTTTCGGGTCATGCAGCTTTATGACACCGCGGGCTATTTTGGGCAGCCAGAATACTGAATCGTCCGCGTAACGCTCTTTGTTGCTGCCTTCGCCCATCACTTCCACGCCAAGAACCTCCCGGCCCGTGGAGAACGACAGGATGTCGTAGCGGGTGGCTCCGCGAACCGAGGCAGCTTCGTCCGCCTTCCGTTTCCAGGTCTGGGCCAGACGGTCGTAATCACTGCGATGCCGCCCGATCACCATCACTTCAATTTTGTCGTTCGGGTGCTCCCAAACCTTCACGCCGCCCAAGCTTCCATGATGACCATAGGGCGTGCCGCATGCCGCAAGGAACGGAGCAACTAGCAAAAGGAGCAGTCTGTGCATCGGGCAATCTTCCTCCGTGCCAGAGACGCAGTCAAAAGCTTTGGCGGGCGATCGCGGCTCTCTTTTGCTGGAAAACGGCACGGGGAATACTATCTTTTTGTCTTCCCGACGGACACCCGGGAGGGGTGGCAGAGCGGTTGAATGCGCCGGTCTTGAAAACCGGAGAGGCGCGAGTCTCCGTGGGTTCGAATCCCACCCCCTCCGTTGTGCGGCGAAGCCGCCTTGAAATTTTCCGGTGGGATGAGAACGAAGTTCGAGCCGCAGACAGGTCGCCTTAGGCGACCAATCCCACCCCCTCCGTTGTGCGGCGAAGCC
>JBILUI010000159.1:0-4711 GCA_044371145.1 Chthoniobacterales bacterium
GCGACGGCATTGTCTTCTACCGCCCTATCGCGCCGCACCTGATACATGGCGACCATGTCGTGGGACCATGACAGGATTTGTGGTGCCATGTGGTCGGGGACACCGAGAAAACGCGCGATGACCATCACGGGGACGGGTTCGGCAAAGGACGCGATCAAATCCGCGGAGCCTTTCGCGGCGAACTGATCGATCAGTTCGTGCGACAACCGCTCGACGTCCAACCGGAGACGCTCGATCTGGCGCGGGAGGAATGACGGATTGATGAATCCGCGCAAGCGGGTGTGAACAGGCGGCTCAAGCTCGAGCAAGGAGTGTTCTTCGAATTTGTAAAAGGGAGCGAGATGGTCGGGAGTCTCCGGCCAGCCGAGTTCCTCGCGAGTGGCGAGGTGAAGGATCTGCCGTCCGAAGCGGCGATCGCGAAGGAGGCTGTTGACTTCGTCGTAGCCGGCGAAGCACCAATGTCCGAGTTGCTGCCAATGGAAAACCGGATGTTTCGCGCGCCATTCCGCGTAGAAGGGGTAGGGATCTTGGACGAAGTCAGGATCCCGGGGATCGAGGGAGACGGAGGGGAGCGACTCGGACATCTGCGGGCGGGCGTGAGCAGCGCAGTGTCCCGCATCCCGGTCGCGAGCGCAATGCGGCGGGTTGCCGGGCCGTGGGAGAGAAGGCATCATGCACGGGAATGAAGGTGCTCTTTTTTGCCCAACTCCGGGAAGCTGCGGGCGTAGCCTCTGCCGAAATCGACGCGAGTGGCGTTGATGCATCGTCTCTCTGGTCCATCCTGCTTGAACGCTGGCCCGCGTTGGCCGCGCATCGGGCGAACACGAGGCTCGCGCGGAATGGTGCCTATGCCAGGGAGGCGGAAATCTTCGGGGCGGGCGACGAAGTGGCGCTCATCCCTCCTGTTTCGGGCGGATGAAAATACGGGTTGAGATCACGAAGGAACCGTTGGCGGGACGCGGGGTGACGTCCGCGGACGGCGCGAGCGGTGCGGTGGTGGAGTTTGCCGGTGTCGTGCGCGGCGAGGAGGAGGGTGCGCCGATCACTTCGCTGGAATACGAGGCCTATGAGGTGATGGCTCGTTCCGAGATGGAGAGGATTGTGCGGGAGTTGTCCGCTCGGTTTCCGTGCCATGATATTCAAATAGCGCACCGTATCGGGCAGGTGCCGGCAGGTGAGGCTTCTATTCTTGTGCGCATCGCGGCGAAGCACCGAGCCGAAGCCTTCGGGATGCTCACGGAGTTTATGGATCGTTTGAAACGTGATGTGCCGATCTGGAAGAACGTTGTGTCATGAAGACCGTCGACGAAGTGTGGGGCTTGCTGCGGCGGGAGATTTCAGCGCGCGAAGTGGTCGAGACCGATTTGGCCGATGCGCTTGGCGGTATTTTGCGGGAAAACGTTAAAGCGCCTGAGGACCAACCGGGCTTTGATCGCTCGGCGGTGGATGGTTTTGTTGTCCGGCGAGACGATGCCTCGAAGAGTTTTCGCATCTTTGGCGAAATCCGCGCTGGTGATGGCCGGAACCAAATACTGGCGGCCGGTAATGCACTTCGTATTGCCACCGGAGCAGCGGTGCCGACGGGAGGCGAGGTGATCATGCTCGAGGATGCCGTGGAGTCGGAGGGCATCGTGCGGTTCGCGCGGCGTGGGCAGGGCTATGTCCGTCGTCGCGGGGAAGATGCCCGGGCGGGTGAGGTGCTTTTAGCGGAAGGGACGCGGCTCGGACCGGGTGCCATCGCTTTGCTGGCCAGTGTGGGTTGCGTCCGGCCGAAAGTGACGCGTGGGCTCGATATCCTCCACGTCGCGACGGGAAACGAGATTGTCGCCGCGGACGAGAATCCAGGACCCAATCAAATTCGTGACAGCAATTCACCATTGGTCGCGGCGTGGGCGCGGACCAAGGGAATGCGCCTCCGGCAAAAGCGGGTGGGCGAGGACGCCGAGGCCTTGCGTGATGCAATCGAGGGGCAGAGGGATCTTTTGTTGGTTTCCGGAGGGGCGAGTGTCGGCGGGCATGATTGCACGGCGGAGGTGCTTGAGGCTGCAGGGTTCGACATTTTGGTGACGAAGGTCGCGGTGCGTCCGGGGAAACCGCTGATCGTCGGACGGCGCGGCGAGGAATGGGCTTTCGGGCTACCGGGAAATCCGCTGTCCCACTTCGTTTGCCTTCATGTCTTTGTCGATTTGGCACTGGCGGCCATGCGCGGGGAATCTGGAGCGCCGGTCATTGGCAGAGGGCGTCTTTTGGGGGAGGTGCCCGGAAATCCCCGGGAGACGTGGTGGCCTGGGTTGGAGGAAACTACGGGGCTGCGACCACTGCAATGGGTTAGCTCCGGGGATTTGACGGCGCTGGCCACGGCAAACGCTTTGGTCCGTGTGCCCATTTCCGGGCTCGCCGCAGGAAGCGAGGCAGAGTTTATTCGCACTACGTGAAGAAGCTCTCGCATTTGAACAAAAAGGGTGAGGCCCACATGGTCGATGTCGGAGCCAAGCCCGTCGTGGCGCGTCAGGCGGTGGCGGAGGCAATGCTGGTTTGCGCGGCGTCAACGATCCGTCTGCTCAAAAAAGACGCGCTGCCCAAGGGCGATGTCTTGGCCGTGGCGCGCGTGGCGGGAATTCAAGCGGCCAAGCAGACCGCATCGCTCATTCCTTTGTGCCATGTTTTGCCGCTCGATGCGGTCGGGGTGGAATTCGCGATCAAGCCGCGTGGCGTAAAGGTGGTCTGCACAGTCCGGACGCAGGCGCGGACGGGTGTGGAGATGGAAGCGCTAACCGGCGCCTCCGTGGCGGCGCTCACGCTCTACGATATGTGCAAGGCAGTCGATAAGGGGATGCGGGTCGAGGGAGTCCAGGTCACGAAAAAGACCAAGTCGGCGTCTTAGGGCCAGATGTTCCTTGCCGTGGAGGGCGCCTTGCCCGATAAACACCGCGGTCCAAGGCGCAAGCGCGCTTCCGGCGGAAAATTCATGGGTTTCAACGAGCTAGGTCTGTCCGATCCTGTTGTGCACGGGGTTCAGTCGATGGGATTTGTCGATCCCACGCCGATCCAACTGCGTGCCATTCCTGTGATTTTGTCGGGCAAGGATTTGATGGGTTCGGCTCAGACGGGCACCGGAAAAACGGCGGCCTTCGGGTTGCCCATTCTGAGCAAACTGGGTTCGCATCAAGTGAAGCCGCGCTGTCTCGTGCTCGAGCCGACGCGCGAGCTGGCCATGCAGGTGGAGACGGCCTTCCGTGATTACGGGCGCTTCAGCGATCTGACCTGCACCCTGCTTTACGGCGGGGTCGGCTATGGCAAACAGCGCGAGGAATTGCAGCGCGGAACGGACATCATTGTAGCCACGCCGGGACGCTTGCTCGATTTCATGGAGCAGAACGAGGTGCCGCTGGACGGGCTGGAATTTCTCGTCCTCGATGAGGTTGACCGCATGCTCGACATGGGATTTTTGCCGCAGGTGCGGCGTATCATCCAGAAGCTGCCGAAAAAGAGGCAGACTTTGTTCTTCTCGGCGACCATGCCGGGAGAAATTGAGTCGCTGGCCAAGTTCGCGGTCAATGATCCGGAGAAAATCGAGATCGGCATGCGCATGTCGCCGGCCGAGACGGTCACGCATGCCTTTTATCCGGTGGCCATGGACCAGAAATACGATTTGTTGTCGGCCCTTATGGAGAAAACGAATTTCGACTGCGTGCTGGTCTTTTGCCGGACGAAAGACGGCGCGGATCGCATTGCGCGCCAGCTGAAGAAGGAGAACCATTCGGTCGTCGCGCTGCATTCGAACCGCACGCAGCGGGAGCGCGAAGAAGCGCTGGAGGGATTCAAGAACGGACGCTACGAGGTTCTTGTCGCCACGGATATCGCGGCGCGCGGTTTGGATATCGCGGGAGTGTCGCATGTCATCAATTACGACATCCCAGGGCATCCCGAGGACTACGTGCACCGCATCGGCCGCACGGGGCGCGCGCAGTCGGTGGGCGATGCCTTCACTTTGGTCACGGCGGAAGATCTGGCCATGATCGAGTCAATCGAGCGCTTTATCGGGATGAAAATTCCGCGGTTGAAGATGGAAGGGTTTGATTACAAATACACCACACTGCTCGACCCAAGCGCGACACACGTAAAGGCGCGCGCGGCCGGGGGTGGACGCCACCGCAGCGGGTACTCTTTCGGGATCAAGCGCCGCCGGTAGGCGGAGTCGGTGCTTTCGCCAGCCTCAGCGCGTTGGCGATGACCGAGACGGAACTCAGGCTCATTGCTGCACCGGCAATCATCGGACTGAGCAACCAACCGGTGAATGGATAGAGCGCTCCGGCGGCCAGCGGGATGCCGAGAATGTTGTAGGCGAAGGCGAGGAAGAGGTTTTCCCGCACATTGCGCATGATGGCGCGGCCCAGAGCGAAAGTGCGGACGATGCCGTCGAGGGATCCGCGGACCAAGATGAAGTCAGCCGTTTCCTTGGCCACATCACTGCCCGGGCCCATGGCGATTCCGGTGTCCGCCGCGGCAAGGGCGGGCGCGTCGTTGACGCCATCACCGGCCATGCACACGTGGCGGCCTTCGGACTGAAGACGTACGATGAAGGCGGCTTTGTCCGCCGGCAGCAGGCCCGCATGGTAATCATGCATGTCGAGCTCTGCGGCAACCCGTCCCGCCGCGCTCTCGCGGTCGCCGGTCAGCATGATCGGCCGCACGTGATAGCGGCGCAAGG
>JBILUI010000044.1:0-16786 GCA_044371145.1 Chthoniobacterales bacterium
TTCTTACCCAAATCCCACCCTTTATAACAAAAAAAAAACGCGACTCCCGGAGGAGCCGCTTCCCTGAATCTATGGAGAGTGCCGCTTAGCTCGCGCAGCCTTCCTCGGTCTTGTCCTTCTTCTTGTCGCCGTCGTCGGACGAACCGCCGCAGCCGCCTTCGGCAAAGGTGGTCGACGCGAAAGCGGCCAGAGCAAGGGCCGTGACTGTGAGGGTGAGTAGGTTTTTCATCGAAGACGGAACGATCGGCCCGTTGGACCGGATGCGAAACAGGTATTTCGTCCCGTAGCTATTAGGCAAAAAAGAAAGCGGCTCTCAGAGCCGCTTTCGTGATTAGTTGCAGGGCTTGTTCAGCTCTGCGCGCCGTCTTCGGCCTTTTCCTTGTCCTTGGCTTTTTCGCCGCTGACGGGGCAACCCCCGCAGCTGCCCTCAGCAAGGGTGGTCGAGGAAAAAGCAGCCATGGTGATGACTGCGACGGCAAGAGTAAGGAATGTCTTCATCTCAGGAGATATGACTCGCAGATCAGACCGGATGTTCAATCTTTTTCCGCAGCCACTATATAGCAGAGCCGTAAGGAGGAGGATGTCTCTGCTTTCGTCCCCTACTCCGCCTTGACGGCCAAGGGCTTGGCTTTGGCCGTGATGTCCTCCGGCGCAAAGTCGTTCTGCAGGTCAATGGCACGAAGGCCGGCCTCATCAAAGTTGGCCTTCTTCAGGTCGATGACTTGGATCTCCAGACCGTTGTAGGTGCGCACGTAGGTTTTCAGATTTGTTCGGTCGTGGGCCACGGTCCACTCCGTGGTGTCGGTGTTGACCAGTTTGGGTTGGCCGGACGAAGTGAGAAATCCTTTGGTGTTGGCTGTCTGGTCGGCCGTATTGCTTTTGATCGCACCGTCGAAGATATCGAACGTGTTGAGCACGTGGAAACCAAGGTTGACCGTTTCGCTAGCCGTGGCAGCGGGCGTCGCCCAGTGGGAAAAGAGAGCGGCGCGGACAAAGCGCGATGGCGGCGTGAAATCCCCGGGCAAACCAATGGCTCCGCTTCCCTGCCCATAGTTCGGCGCGGTGAACTCACCGAGCCGGATCTCCGGCACATTAACCGGCGAGAGGTCGACAAAGTTGCCAATATTGATCTCTTGCCAGTCGTAGGGCGGCGAGTTGGTCAGCGTGCCGAGCAGGGCGTCGTGGACATTAAGTTTTCCGTCGACATACTCGACGACAACCACCTTGCCGCTGGCGTCACCGATCCACCAATGGACCGGAAGCACTTCTTTGAAGGGCACGAATTCCTGCTGCGCGACGTAGACATCGTTTTTCAGTGCGGCGACGGCCTCATCGACCGTGGCGCAGTTGGCCAGCAAGAAATTCGGAACCTCCCAACTGCCGAGCGATTTTTCGGCCGGCGCCGCGGCAGGATCGAGATACTCCGCATAGCCCGGCAGATAGAGCATGCCGACGGCGAGACCTTTCTCGTTCTGTCCGTCCGCCACCGCGGTCGGGAGGACATCGACGTTCAGTCCGACATAACCATATTTGACCGACCACTTTTTCCCCTGTTTCCCACCCGGTGCTGTTCCGGTGTATTCCGTGCCGCGCGGGACGATAAGCGCCTTCGAGTTGAAGGGAAAACCGAACTCCATCGAACGGAAATAAATCTGTGCGCCGTCGCCGGACTTCAGTTGGAAAGCGGTGCAAGCCGATACGGGATGGGGTTGCACAAGGAGAACGATGGCGACGAGAGCCAGAAGACGTGTCAGAGAAATCATAGTCACCCATCCTATCTGTCGGCCAACAAAGCAGGCAAGCCCAAGCGGAATCCGGCAACATTCCGCTCGGACCGGGCAAGTGGTTGGGCTAAATCCACATTCTCCCATGAAAAAGAACAGGAGGTTTCTCCTTGCCGCCGCCCTCCTTATCACCCTGCAACCCTCGCGGGCCTGCACCTGGTTCGAATTTGAAAACGACGAGAAGGACGCATTCATCGGCCGCACCATGGAATGGCCGGGCGACCTCGCCGCCATGATGACGCGTGTGCCGCGTGACCACGACTTTGGAAGTTTCAAGGCCGAGCACGGCTTTGTCGGCATCAGTCACAAAGGTATTTTCAGCGACGGCATGAACGAACACGGGCTCGCGGTGAGCGGACTTTGGCTCGGCGAAAGCAAGTATCCGGAGAAGACACCGGAATCGCGTCCGATCACCGATCTTCTCCCCCTGGTCCTCGGGAATGCCAAGACCGTGGATGAGGCGGTCGCGCTGATCAAAGAGAAGCCCTTCTATGGCGTGACCTCGGATCTCGCCCCAGGACTCGAGATCACCCTCCACTACGCCATCTCCGATCCGAGTGGCCGTTCCGTCGTGGTCGAGTTTCTCAATGGCGAGACGAACGTCTACGAGAACAAGGTCGGCGCCATGACCAATGACCCGAACTTTACCGAGCAACTCAAGGTCTGGTCGAAATACGACCCGGCCAAATTCGACGAAGGCACTTTCCAAGGCTTCGATTACTCGCCCGAGGGACGCTTCTGCCGCATGGCGGCCATCAACGCCACCCAAGCCAAGGTTCCGGACGACATGGCGGCGGTCAACCGCGCGTGGTCCATGGTCAACACGGTCGATATTCCCCAAGGCATCCTTTACTGGCGCTGGGTCAACGAGAGCCCGCAGTTCACCTCCTATTCCGTGGTCGGCGACTTGCAAAATCGCATCTATTACTTCCGAACTTGGAACAATTACGACATCCGCAAGATCGCGCTGGCCGACATCGACTTCTCCAAAACGGAGTTCACCTCGGACACGATTTATGCTCCGGCCGATTACCAACCGTTCCGCTTCCAATGAGGCGCGGCTAAGTCCGACCGAACCCTGCTTCGCGCGCCAACTGCGGCCACACCGTGCCGGACTTGAACCGTTTCATGGCCGGACGCGGGCCGGACCATGGCGCGGGCGGCGTGAAGAGCACGTCAGCGAGGAAGCAGGCGGGCGTCGCGTAGTGCGCGCGGATGCGGGCGAAGGTTCTCCACGCCCCCTCACGGTCCGGCTTGAGACGGGCACCATTGTCGGCAAGGAATTTCATCGCGGCGTCCCACTCATCGCGGGTGATACCCGGATCACCGGCTGGCGCTTGGTCGGAGGAAAGGATTTCACTCTCGAAGCGCCACGCCGTGACATCGTCGGTATCGTCGGGACGCACGCGGCGCGATATCTCGCTGCGGCGGAGCATATGCATGGTGTTTGCGCCCTCGGCGAGAAACCGAACGAGCGAGGGCTCGGTTTTTTCGTCGAGCGCAGTGATGCGAATGGCCGTGGCATCGAGGACAGCCAACAAGGAAGTGACCCAGTGACGGTTGGCCATCGGCGACCGGAAATGGTTAAGCAACGGATAAATGTATTGGTTCACCCGCAGGGCGCACATCCAGGCGATCCATTTCTCCACCGCACCGGCGCTCGGAGTATCATTCACCCGGCGCGTGCGCACGATCATTTCCGGACCCCACGCCGGCTCGCCGGTCAGGAGGGACAGTTCGCTCACACCCGCCTCGCGTGCCGTGTAGGCCGCATACAGCGTGAGGAGAAATCCGATGAACACGGCGATGACCGTGCTGCCGAGGAATGCCGCGACAAACATGACGAACATGCCTGCGGGCTTCTTGACCGTTTCGAAGCCGAGCGTGGTCATTCCTGACCCCGCCCGCGCCACAGCCTCGGCAAAACCGGAACCGCTCATGCCGTAGAAAATCAGGGCAAAAGCGACGACGAAAATGGTCAGGAAAAGGACAAGGAACGCCAGGACTGTGGCCGGCCCCTGCGCAGCAAGGATGCGATCGAGGGCCAGGTAATCGCGACTTCTGCCGGCCACCGCACTGAAGACCCATTTGGTCACGCCTCCAACCACACGGGCCAGCGCCGTGTAGGCCGGCCGCGGCACGAGCATCACGCCTACTGCGGCGCGGATGGCTTCCCACAAAAGCCAGAGGCCGAGAACGAGCGCGCCACCGCGCCAAAACACTTCCTCCCAGCCCGGAGCCACCGCGATCAAGGGCAGGCTCACGACTCGCAGATCAGGCCTCCGCCGTCTCGAGCTCGCCGGCGGATTTCTCCTCGTTGGCGTCCTCGTTGCGCGGAGGGGCCTTCGCTTTGGAGAAGTTGCCGGTCGAGTCGGTGAATTTCACACTGACCAATTTGCTCACGCCCTGCTCTTCCATCGTCACCCCGTAGAGCACATCGGCGCGGGAAATGGTGCGCTTGTTGTGCGTGATAACAAGGAACTGGCTCTGCTGGACGAAGCGGTCGAGCATGGCGAGGAAGCGGTTGATGTTCGACTCGTCGAGCGGCGCGTCCATTTCGTCGAGGATGCAGAACGGACTGGGTTTCACCATGTAGATAGCGAAGAGCAAAGCCACCGCGGTCATGGTGCGCTCGCCGCCGGAGAGCAGCGAAACGCTCTGCAATTGCTTGCCGGGCGGTTTGGCGATGATCTCGATACCGCTCTCCAGCGGGTCCTCCTCGTTCATCAAAGCGAGATCGGCCTTTCCGCCACCGAAAAGCTCTTTGAAGGTGTCGCGGAAGTTGTCGCGGATTTTCACGAAGGTCTCGGCGAAGAGCGTCGTGGTCGTGGTGTTGATCTTCTTGATCACCTCGAGCAGCTCTTCTTTCGAATTGGTCAGGTCGGTAAATTGCTCATCGAGGAATTTTTGACGGTCGAGCAGATCGTCGAATTCCTGGATGGCGTCGATATTGACCGGCCCCATCGAGTCGAGTTTGTCGCGCAATTCGGCGACAAAGCCCTCGATCTCGTTCCAATCCAATTCCGCCTCGATGCCTTCGACGGGAATCTCTTTCGCGTCCTCCGCGGCCTCGGCCTCGCTGTCGACCACGACCACCTCCTTTTCCTCTGCGTTCTCGGTGCCTTCCGCGGTTTCGCTATCTGTCGCTTTCGATTTGCGCCGTTTGCGATGGTCCCGCACCGCGCAGTGCAACGCGTAGGTATCGAGCCGCACCTCGCCCAATTCGACGTGATGGCGGCGGCGGATGTCGTCCGCCAGATTCTCGGCCTTGAGACGAAGTTCGGCCGCATGGACCTCGAGTTTGCCCTTTTGGTCCTGCATGTCGGCATGCTCGCGGCGCTTTTGGCGCAGCGCCTCGTCCGCGCTTTGCACTTCGGCTTGCAGGGTGATGCGCTCTTTTTGCAGTGAATCCAAACCCGACTGCTTCTCATCGAGTTCCGTCTGGAGCGATGACGCCTCTTTGCCCAAAGCTTCCGTCTGCTCCTGCACCGACTGGGTGCGCGCCTCGGCCGAGGACTTTTCCTGTTCGCGTTGACGGACAGTTTCCTCAAGCTCTTCGATGCGGCTGAGCATCGGGGCCCGTTGGGCTTGCAGACTCTCTTCGAGTTGGCGCGCTGAAGCCAGTTGCACTCGCAATTCGTTGAATTGTTCGGCCGCGGCCTCCTGCTCACCGGCCTCGCGCTGCGCTGCTTCGATGGCTTCGGCTGACTTGGCATTAGCCTCCTCCACCTGCGTGCGGCAAGCCGCGACGCGATCGTTCAATTCTTGCGACTTTTGCTTGGCCGCTTCCAAATCCTGCGCGGCGCGTTCCCGCTCGCGCTGCAGGGCGCCGGAACGGCTCTCTGCTTCCTGCAGTTCCTTTTCGAGCAAGGAATGATTGGCCCGCAGTCCGGCAAGGTCGTTCTGCTTTTTCCGGACATCGGTCCGCGCCGCCTCGAGCGCTTCTTTTTGTCCCTCGCGGCCGGAAAGCACTCCGAGACGCGTTTGCTCGTGACGGACCAGGTCAGTCTGGAGCACGGACAACTTCTGCCCGAGCGAGACAATCTCGTCGCGACGCTGCAAAGCCGAAGTGGCCCCCTCGCCGGCGCGTCCGCCAGTGACAATCCCCGCCGCGTCGATCAGCTCGCCATGCTGAGTGGCGAAGGCGGTCGAGGGATAGCGTCCGCGCAGCTCCGCCGCATGATCGAGGTTGGTGGCCAGCGCAACGCCGTGGAGCACACCGCGGACCAGGCGATGAAGATCGTCACCCTCGCAGCGAACGCGGTCGGCCGCCCATCCGAGGGAACCTTCGGGCGCCGGCCCCGGGTCGGGTAAGTCACTGCCGTTCGGCGCAACCACGCTGGCGCGCCCGAGTTTGTGTTGGTAGAGCGATTCGAGGATCTCGCGTGCAGAGGTCTTGTCCGTGATGACAATCGTGTCGCCGCGCGAACCGAGCGCTGCTTCGATCGCGGGAAGAAATCCGGATTCGACCCGGAGAAGGCTGCCGAGCATACCGCGGACCGCCGGCTTGAAGTGGTCGGGACGATCGAGTCCGCGCAAGACCGCCTGCGCTCCGGGTGCCGCGCCCTCGCCTTCGAGATTGAGTTGTTCGAGCACTTCGAGACGGGACTGAATCTGCGCGAGGTGGCGCTGGGCCGTCGCCATTTCCTGTTCGACGCGCTGACGCTCGAGTTCGCCGCGCTCGACTTCCGCTTCGGCGCGATCGAGCGCCGTCTCCGCAGCGTGGAGACCTTCGGTCGCCGAGGCGACTTGTCCCGCGGTCTCTTCCAAACGTTTGCGGGCAGCCGATTGGGCTTCGAAAATTTGGCGGCCTTCGTTCTCGAGGGACTCGATGCGGCCTTGCGTTGCTTCGCGGCGGGCCTCAAGCCCGGCAAACTCGCCTTGCAAGCGGAGCGACTCGTTTTCCGCCTTGCTGATCTCGGCGCGCAGGGCCTCCATCGATTGTTTGGATGACTCGCGGCGTCCCGCGCTTTCACGCAACCGTGCCTGCAATGTGTCCAAAGCGGCGGAGCGTTCGGTCAGCTCGGCGGCGACCTTGGTCATCTGCTCGTCGGTGCGGCCCATTTCCTCGCGCTGCACGCGCTGGCGTTCACGCGCCGCGGTAATTTCCTGATCGCAGCGGGAAACGGTCTGGCGCAACTGCTCGCAAATCTCGCCGTTGTGCGCCGCGCGACTCTGGGCCTGCACCATGCGGTCGCGAACGGATTGCATAACCTGACGCGAAGATTCGACCTGCTGCTCGAGTTCGCTCAGACGCGTGCGGTGGCCGGCGATGGCCGCCTCGCCTTCCTCCAGCGCCGAGGCGGTTTCGTTCCAGCGCGATTCGAGGGAGCGGAGTTTGTCGTGCAGATCACGCTGCGAGCCGGAAATCTCGTCGTGCTGGCGGCGGACGTAATTAAGCTCGAGGACCTTGAGGTCATTGCACAGCGCCTGGTATCGGCGCGCCTTGCCGGCCTGGCGTTGCAGCGAACCGATCTGGCGCTTCACCTCGCGCATGATGTCGTTCACGCGGACAAGGTTGGCCTCGGTGTATTCGAGTTTGCGCAGGGCTTCCTTCTTCTGGGCTTTGAATTTGGTGATGCCCGCCGCTTCCTCGAAGACAGCGCGACGATCTTCAGGACGGCTGCTCAGGATCAGGTCGATCTTGCCCTGCTCCATGATGGAGTAGCTGCTGCGGCCGATGCCGGTATCCATGAACAGCTCGTGAATGTCGCGCAGGCGGCACGGTGTTTTGTTGAGCAGGTATTCGCCCTTGCCGTCGCGGAAAATGCGGCGCGTCACGCACACTTCCTCGTAGTCCGTGCCGAGATGCTCGGCGCACCCGCCGAAAGTCAGCGAAACTTCCGCCATGCCGACCGCGGAACGCGAGTCGGTGCCGCTGAAGATTACGTCCGCCATTTCCCCGCCGCGCAACGCTTTGGCGGATTGCTCGCCGAGGCACCAGCGGATCGAGTCGAGGATGTTCGACTTGCCGCAACCGTTCGGGCCGACCACCGAAGTGATGCCCTCGTGAAATTCCAGGTGCGTCTTGTTGACGAAAGATTTAAAACCTACGAGTTCAAGCGATTTGAGATACATGGGGAAGAGACTGCAGATTGAAGTTTTAAAGGGCGCGCAACCGCCTTGGCAATCCCTCATACCACAAATAGTGGTGCTGAGGGCGCGACCCCACTATTACTAGAATATGCACCGAGAATCCGCGACAGCCTTCTCGATTGCTGGCAAGACCGATCTGGAGTTGCTGTTCGAATTCCTGCGTTTTCGCAGCGTCTCCACCAAGCCGGAGCAGGCACCGCAGATGCGGCAATGTGCGGAATGGCTGTGCCATCTGCTTTCGTCGAACGGCTTTGCTGCCGAAATCGCCGAGACCGGCGGACACCCGGCTGTCCTGGCCCGCGGGCCCGAGGCACCGGGCAAACCCACAGTTCTTATTTACGGTCACTATGACGTGCAACCGGAGGATCCGGTCGGCGAATGGACTTCGCCGCCGTTCGAGCCCTCCATCCGCAACCGCCGCGTCTTCGCCCGCGGCGCAACGGACAACAAAGGACAAATTCTCGCCCACGTCCTCGGCGCGATCCACCTGCTGAAGGAGGAAGGATCTTTGCCGCTCAACCTCATCTTCCTCATCGAGGGCGAGGAAGAAGTCGGGAGCACCAATCTCGATGATTTCATCCGCGCGCGCCGCGGCGAACTGCGGTGCGACGTGGTGGCCATCTCCGACACGGGCATGGTGGCGGAGAACTATCCGACCTTGACGCAAAGTTTGCGCGGCATCGCCGCGATGGAAGTTATTTTGCGTGGCCCGACCACCGATCTGCATTCCGGAATTTTCGGCGGCGCAGTCGTCAATCCCGCCACCGCGCTCGTCGGCATGCTCGCACGCTTGCACGACCATCACGGACGCGTTGCGGTGCCCGGTTTTTACGACAATGTGCTTCCGCCCGATCCGGCGGAGCGCGCCGCGGTGGCCAGATTGCCGATGACCGACGACGATTATTTG
Organism: Chthoniobacterales bacterium; assembly: GCA_044371145.1. Classification (GTDB taxonomy): domain Bacteria; phylum Verrucomicrobiota; class Verrucomicrobiia; order Chthoniobacterales; family JACTMZ01; genus JACTMZ01. Next base: position 8,788 of record JBILUI010000044.1, read on the forward strand.
CGCGAGACAGGCGCTCCCGCGCTTGGCGGCGAAGAGGGATTCACCGCGGCCGAACGCATCGGGTTGCGGCCCACGGCGGAAATCAACGGACTGACGAGCGGCTATCAAGGCTCCGGGACAAAAACCGTCCTGCCCGCTGTCGCCTCGGCCAAACTCACCTTCCGCCTTGTCCCCAACCAGAAACCCGACCGAATCCTTAATCTCGTCGAAATTTTTCTGCAGAATCTTCTGCCCCGCGGGGTGGAAATGGATGTCATCCGCGGCCACGGGGGCATGCCATACGCGGTGAACCTCAACAATCCATGGTGCGCGGCCGCGCTCCGCGCTTTGGAGACAACTTTCGGACGCGAACCTGCGCTGGTGCGCGAAGGCGGGAGCATTCCCATCGTTCAATCGTTCCACGAACTGCTCGGCTGCGACACACTGCTTCTCGGACTCGCCGCACCCGATTGCCGTGCACACGCCCCCGACGAAAACTTCCCAATCGAAAGTTTCGAAGCCGGCATCCGTCTCCATCAAAACCTTCTGCGCGAGCTCGCCGCCGGCGCCTGACTCTCGCGGATGTCCTCGTCTCCGGAATCCGAACTGCATGACGTGCTCGTCATCGGCGCCGGCATCGCGGGCCTGACTGCCGCGCGCGGATTGCGCGCCGCCGGACGCCGCGTTCTGGTTTTGGACAAGAGCCGGGGTCTCGGCGGCCGCGCTGCCACGCGGCGGTGGGATGGACTGCCTGTCGATCACGGCGCGCAGTTTTTCACGGCCCGTTCCGCGGAATTCCTCGCGCAGGTCAGTGAATGGATAACGCGGGGAGTTTGCTTCGAATGGTCCCACGGACTTCACCGCGCCACGGCGCACGGGCCTGAGGCGCCTAGTGGCGACAATTATCCTCGATACGCTTGCCGCGAGGGCATGTCCGCGCTCGGTCGCGACCTGGCTGGCGAGGATGCGTCGTTCGTCGCACGCGAGGCCCGCGCCGAGACCATCTCGCGGAACGGCGATTGCTGGGAGGTCCGGAGCGAAGACGGGCGCACGTTTGCCGGCCGCGCGCTGATCGTCACCCCACCACCCCCGCAGTCCGCCGCGCTGCTCGGCGCGTCGGCGCCCGAAGCGGCCGCCGTGCTCGCGCAGATACCGATGGCCCCCTGTCTCGCCCTCGTCGCACGCTATGCACGGATCGAACTTCCATGGCGCGGCACTCAGGCGCCCGACCATAGTGTTGTGTCTTGGATCGGTAACGACACCTCGAAACGTCCGGACCTCCACCCGAATGCGACAATCGTCGTCATCCACGCCGCTCCGGCGTTCAGTGCGGACAATTTCAATCGCAACGAAGCTGATCTCTCCGCGGAACTTTTGAAAGCGGCCTCACACCTATCCCGCGTCGACTTGGAAAAACCGACGGGCTGCTTTCTCCAACGCTGGCGATACGCCCTTGGCTCGGATCGCGGCGGCCCGGCAGCGCTGCACCTCGCAGGCACCGCGCCGCTCACTTTGGCGGGCGATGCCATAGCCGGCGGAAAAATCGAAGGTGCGTGGCGATCCGGCCGCGAAGCGGCGAGATTAATCGCCGAGCTATGAGCCGGCCGCCACGCGGTAAGTGGCAAACACCTCGCCTCCCCGCGGGGAAAAACCCTCGAGGCGCAGCGGGATGGAACGTCTGAGCAAAGAGGAAGGCGCCGGACCAAGCAGAGTCGGCGCTCCCGCGCCCCCGATGATCACCGGGGCGAAGGTCACGTAAAGGTTCTGGACTAGACCCGCTTGAACCAATGCGCGGAACAACTCCGCCCCGCCTTCGCAGAGCGCGGAACAAATGCCGTAATCCCGCGAGAGGATCCGCAATGCACGGCTCACGTCGACTACATTGCTACGCGGTTCGACATGCACGTGGGCGACCGCTTCCAGCCATCGCTTGGTGGAGGCGGGCATCAACTTGGTGGTGAAAACAACGACGGGCGATCCGCCCGCACGGAAGACGCGGAGATTTTTGCGGAGCCGCCCGCTGTTGCTGAAGATGACGCGCAGCGGTTCCGCCGTTTTCCCCGCACGGATTCGCTTGGCGCGGAGACGAGCCGAGGGCAAGCGCATGGGGATGTCGTCCGCCTCGAGTGTCCCACGTCCGACGAGAATGGCATCCGTTTCAGCGCGCAACTCGAGCATGCGACGCTTGTCGGTGGCAGAAGTGAAAGAAGTCGGACCTTTGGTGCGTGCGGCGATTTTCCCGTCGAGGGACAGCGCGAAATTCGCCGCGACTGGGGGTAGCTTCATTCGCTGCGCTCGATCTGGTCCTCCACCCGGTCGACCTCTTTGGCCATGTCGCGGAGATTGATCGCCTCGTGCGAGGACGACCGGTAAAGCAGGAACACGATGCCTCCGGCCAGACTGCCGACCGTGTTGATGAGAAAACCGGTCACGGAAATGAGCGTGGCTACGGCGGCAGACACACCAAACGGCGCGAGCAGCGAGACAAAGAGACTCTCGCGCAAGCCGATACCGGAAACACTGATCGGAATGGCGGTGATCACCGCCACAATGGGCAGAACGGAGAAAATGTCGACCAACCCGAGCTGATCGGTGAAGGCTTTCGCCGCGCAATAGAACGTGATGAAAAACATGGCGAACAGCGGGAAAGAAACAAGGAAGGCCCAGATGGTCAGACGCCATCCCTTGGCATACATGTGGCAGGCGGCCGAGAGTTCCACGATGCGCCCGCGGAGCGGTGTCCACGAAGGCAGGTAGTGCACCAGTCCGAGGGCCGAACCGGTAAACATCAGCACGGTCACAACAACAGCCCCGGCGAGGAGCCAGAGCAAGGTGTTGAGCAGGGCCGCGCTGGCATTCGAATGACTGAGCACATCGTAGCGGAAGTAAAGGAACGCGAGACTGATGAGGATGAGAGCCATCATGCCGATGACGCGATCCATGAAAACGCTGAGCAACGCTGCGCCGCGGTTATTTGGTGCCTCGCGCATGGTGAGAAACATCTTCACCACATCGCCGCCGGTCGACCCGAGCATGAAAAGATTAAAGAACATGCCGATCATGAAGAGCTGCCAAGTGCGCAGCCACGTCATGTGGATACCTTGCACGGCGAGGAGGATCTTCCACCGCACCGTGGCCAGAATGGTGCAGCCGAAGAAAACCGCGACACCGACCCAGAGCCATCCCCAATTGGCCTGCTGCAACGCCTCGCCCATCTGGGCCCGCTTTTCCGGATCGTGGAACACCCACCAGAGCAACCCGACGGTCACCGCCAACTGCAACAGCGTGAGTAAGGTCTTCTTGTTCATGGCAAACGGACGAAATGGAACCAGTTTGCCGTGTTCGAAGCGACAACATTCTGGCCGCAGACCATCCGCGCCGGACACGCTTGTCCAGGCGGCAAACGCCCCGCCGAGTCCCGCTTATCACGGCCTTCGCGTTAGCGATACAACGGCCATCAGGTTGTCAATATTTTCGCGCCTCCGGCCCCTTAATTTTTTGTTCGCCAGCGCGCGTTGCTCTCCTAAGGTCTGCCCCTCACGCATGAAAAAGACTGCTCCCATCGCCTTCGAGAAGGAAATTATCGACGAGTTGAAATTCACGCTCGCGCGGGATTCGGTGACCGCCTCGCGGCGCGAGTGGTGGATCGCCACCTCGATGGCCATTCAGCGCATCATCATTGCGCGCATGATGAAAACCCTCGCCGTCCACAACGAGGGCAACGTGCGCCGCGTTTACTATCTCTCCATGGAGTTCCTCATGGGACGCCTGTTCGTCAACAACATGATCGCCGCCGGCGTGCTTGAGGAAGTGACCGAGGCTCTGCAGAACCTCGGCCATCCGCTCGAGGAAACCCGGGACGAGGAATACGACATGGCCCTCGGCAACGGTGGCCTCGGCCGTCTCGCCGCCTGTTTTCTGGATTCGCTCGCCACGCTCGACCTCCCCGCGGTCGGCTACGGTATCCACTACGAATACGGCCTCTTCAAACAGGAATTCCGCGATGGCTACCAAGTCGAGTTGCCCGACGCGTGGATCCAATACGGTTCGCCGTGGGAAATCATCCGTCCTCAACACAAGCAGGAGGTCCCGGTTTACGGCCACGTTGAAATCGTCACAGACGAGAAGGGCAAAGAGACTTCGGTTTGGGTCGGATTCCGCAAGCTTATCGGCATCCCTTATGACATTCCGATCCCCGGCTACGGCACGGAGACGGTCAATTTCCTCCGCCTCTGGGAATCGAAAGCTCCGGAGGAATTCGACTTCGACGCCTTCAATCGCGGCGGCTACGAGGAAGCGGTCCGCCAGAAAAACATGGCGGAAACAATCAGCAAAGTCCTCTACCCCAACGACCACACCGAGGCGGGCAAGGAATTGCGCCTCCTCCAGCAATACTTTTTCGTGGCTTGCTCGCTGCGCGACATCATCCGGCGCTTCCAGAAGGACAATTCCGACTGGGAAACCTTCCCCGACAAGGTGGCCATTCAACTCAACGACACCCACCCGGCCATCGGCATTCCCGAGTTGCAGCGCCTGCTGGTCGACGAGTTCGGCCTCCCGTGGAAAAAGGCCTGGTCCATCGTCACGCGCACCTTCGCCTACACCAACCACACCCTCATGCCCGAGGCGCTGGAGAAATGGGGCGTCAGCTTGTTCCGCAAGGTCCTGCCGCGGCACCTGCAGATCATTTTCGAGATCAACAAGAACTTCCTCGATGAAGTGGAGAAGAAGTGGCCCGGAGACACGGGAAAAAAGCAGACTCTGTCGCTCATTGAAGAAGGCGGCGAACAGATGGTCCGCATGGGGCACCTCAGCGTGGTCGGCAGCCACTCGGTCAACGGTGTTGCCGCCATCCACAGCAGCCTCATCAAGACGCACCTGTTCCCGGATTTCCATGCCCTCTGGCCGAAAAAGATCAACAACAAGACGAACGGCATCACGCCCCGGCGCTGGCTGCTCGGATGCAACCCGCGCCTCGCCGATCTCATCACGCGCAACATCGGGCACGGATGGGAGCGCGACCTCGACCGCCTGCGCGAACTCGAGCCGCTGGCCGGCGAAGCCTCGTTCCGCGAGGAATTCATGGCGGTCAAGCACGCCAACAAGGTCAAACTGGCCAAGCGCATCTTCGACGAGTGCGGTGTTGCCGTGGACCCGTCCGCCATGTTCGACGTGCAAATCAAGCGCCTGCACGAATACAAGCGCCAGCACCTCAACTTGCTCCACATCATGGCGCTTTACCGGCGCCTGACCATCAACCCGGATCTCGATATCCCGCCGCGGGTTTTCATTTTCGCGGCCAAAGCCGCCCCCGGCTACGATATGGCCAAGCTCATCATCAAGGCCATCAACGCCGTGGGCGCGAAGATCAATTCCGACCCGCGCATCAAGGACAAGCTCAAGGTCGTCTTCATGCCGAACTACCGCGTGTCCCTCGCCCAGCGCATCGTCCCCGCAGCGGATCTGTCCGAACAGATCTCCACCGCGGGCAAGGAAGCATCCGGCACGGGCAACATGAAGCTCGCTCTCAACGGCGCCGTGACTATCGGCACGCTGGACGGCGCCAATGTGGAAATCCGCGAGGAAGTCGGCGACGACAACATCTTCATCTTCGGCCTCACCGTGGAGGAGGTCCACGACCTCCAGGCCAAAGGCTATAACCCGGCCGAGTATTACAAGGCCAACGCCGAACTCGCCGCGGTCATCGATTGGCTGGGTAGCGACTTTTTCACCGCCAATGAGCATCGCGACGTGCTCACCCCGCTGCGCGACAACCTGCTCTACCACGACCCGTTCCTCTGCCTCGCCGACTTCGAGTCCTACTGCAAGGCGCAGGAAAAAGTTTCCAAGGCGTTCATGGACAAACCCCGCTGGGGCAAGATGGCCGTGCTCAACACAGCGCGCGTCGGCAAGTTCTCCAGCGACCGCACCATCGCCGAATACGCCAAGGACATCTGGAAGCTCAAGCCGGTCAAGGTGAGCTGAGTTGCTCCCCGCTTTGGGCTGGCGTAGGCGCCGCCGCTCGGCCATTTTGACTTGTCATCCGGCCCGCGCGCCGGGACAGCCCATGGCCAGCGTCACGTTCAAAAACGTCACCAAGATCTACCGGGGTCGCCGGGGCGAGGAAATTCCCGCCGTGCTCGACCTCAATCTCGAGGTGCCCGACAAGTCCTTCGTCGTCCTCCTCGGCCCTTCCGGATGCGGAAAAACCAGCACGCTCCGCATGCTGGCGGGACTCGAGAACATCACCTCCGGCGAAATCCGGATCGGCGACCGCGTGGTCAACGACATCCCGCCCGGCGACCGCGACGTGACCATGGTTTTCCAGAATTACGCGCTGTATCCGCACCTCAACGTGGCCGACAACCTCGCCTTCGGTCTGCGCGTCCGCCATTTCCCCGAAAAAGAAGTCGCCCGCCGCGTGCGCGAGGCGGCCGCCATCCTCGGTATCGAGAACCTGCTCGATCGCCGTCCGCGCGATTTGTCGGGCGGACAGCAGCAACGCGTCGCGGTGGGACGGGCGATCGTGCGCCAACCTCGCGTCTTTCTTTTCGATGAACCGCTTTCCAATCTCGATGCCAAAATGCGCGGGCAATTGCGCGCCGAGCTGATCAAGCTGCACCAGCGCTTGCAGACGACGATTCTCTACGTCACCCACGACCAGGCCGAAGCCATGACCATGGGAAGTTCCATCACAGTGATGCGGGACGGCGCGGCCGAGCAATCCGGACCGCCGCTGGAACTCTACCGCAACCCCATCAACACCTACGTGGCCGGATTCCTCGGCAGCCCTTCGATGAATTTCGTGCGCGGAACCATCGACAACCAGGGCGGCCCTCCTCTTTTTCGCGAGTCGGGCGGCGGCACAGTGGAAATGGAACTGCCCCGTCAGGACAAGATTCTCCATGCCGCCGGCCGCGAAGTGGTCCTTGGCCTGCGGCCGGAAAGTTTCCAACCGCTCATGCCCGGCGAAAAACCGGATGCAGCCACCTTCCCTGCCCACCTCGACATCGTCGAGCCGACCGGCGCGGAATCCATTTGTTACCTGCAGACCGGGATGAACACCCTCATTTGCCGGAGCCGGCATTTGATCAGCCCGCGCGAGACCGGGCACCGCATGCTTTTCCGCGCGGACCCCTCGCAGGTCCTGCTTTTCGATCCGGTGGACGGAAGGCGGTTGGCATGACGGGGCAAGCCTTGCGCACCCGCGAAGTGGCCGAGGCGGTCGAGGCACAAACCCTCGCGCCCTACGCGCAGAAATCTTCGGCCACGCGCGGCCGCGCGCACGCGCAGGAAAAGCATCGCTGGCGCACCGATTACCAGCGCGACGTGGCCCGCATCATCCACTCCGCCGCTTTCCGCCGACTCGAATACAAAACGCAGGTCTTTCTTAACGGGACGGGCGACCACTACCGCACGCGGCTCACCCACACCATGGAAGTCGCCTCGATCAGCCGCACCCTGGCCCGATCGCTGGCGCTCAACGAGGACTTGGCCGAGGCAGTCGCGCTGGCCCATGACCTCGGACACTCACCCTTCGGTCATTCCGGCGAGGAAACTCTCGACCACCTGCTCAAGGACCACGGTGGCTTTGATCACAACGATCAAAGCCTACGCGTCGTTACTTTGCTCGAAAGTCCCTATCGAGATTTCGACGGACTCAACCTCACCTTCGAGGTGCTCGAAGGCGTGCAGAAACACGCCACAGCACGACATGCTCCGGACCTCGGAGACTACCCCTGCGCCAGCCTCGAAGGACAAATCGCCGATTTGGCCGACGAGATTGCCTATTACTCGCACGATGTGCAGGACGGTATTGAGGCGGGATTGATCGCCCCCACGCAGCTGCGCGAGGTCGCCTTGTGTTCCGAGATCGCCGCGGCCAACGGACTCGACCTCGCCGAAGCCGACACAAAAGAAGCGCGTCTCGCCCTCGCCCGCATACTGTCCAACGTTCTCATCGAAGATGTTCTGCTGGCCAGTGCGGCACGCATCGAAAAGGCAGGGGTCAAGACAGCCG